>CAXNEU010000010.1:0-21867 GCA_964201705.1 Candidatus Planktophila sp.
CGCTGCCATTGGTTCTGCAAAAATTCTGGAAAGATTCGATGGCTTTGAAGGAAGTCCAATTGAGGTAGTAGTTCCCAATGGAGTTGGCAAAGAAGCGCAAGTGAGTGCTTACCTTGCAGAAGTTCAAAAAGTTGATGGCATAGCTCGCATATCTCCGATTGAAACTTACGGAAATGATTTACGAATTCAAGTTATCCCATCGAAGGGATCGCGCACATTAGCTGCCGAAAAAATAATCCACGACATTCGCGATATTCCTAATCCCGCCGGAACGTTAATTGGAGGTGCAGCAGCGGACTTCACTGATGCACAAGATGGCATTGCGCGCACACTTCCTTGGGCTTTGGGATGGATCGCCTTCTGGGTAATGATTCTTATCTTTATATTTACAGGTTCGATAATTCTGCCAATAAAGGCTGTCCTGCTAAATGGACTTTCGTTGGTGGCAACCCTTGGTGTAATCACGTGGGTATTTATTGATGGAAATCTAAAGTGGCTCCTTGGTGATTTCACAGTAACTGGTGCGCTAGACACTGGCACGGTAATCCTTGTTGCAGTTGTGGTATTCGGACTTTCCATGGACTACGAACTCTTCTTGCTCTCACGAATTCGTGAAGAACACATGGCAGGCAAGAGCAATATCGAATCTGTTGCTGTTGGTCTGCAACGCTCTGCGCGCATAATCACTGCAGCAGCCTTGCTCTTAGCCGTGGTCTTCGCCGCATTCATGATCAGCGGAGTTACATCAATTAAAATGATGGGCTTCGGAGTTTCATTCGCAGTGCTTCTTGATGCAACACTGATTCGCGCCTTGTTGGTGCCGGCGCTGATGCGCTTATTTGGTGAAAGTAACTGGTGGGCCCCAAAGCCGTTACGTCGCTTCACAATTACGCATTAATTTCTATATAAAGGTCGCTGCCTCTATCCTTTAGGCATGGATCTCATCGCAACTCTGCAATGCACAGATCAACCTGGCATTGTCCATGCGATGACGAGCGCAGTTCTTAACTGCGGTGGAAATATCATTGAGAATCAGCAATACACCGATCACACCACGAATACTTTTGTAATGCGCACTCGCTTTGAAACCTCACAAGGCATCGCAGCAGCCCAAACTAGCCTGAACGGTGAGCTAGGAAAGTTCGCACCAGCACTTCATATCCGTGAAACTGCCAATAAGCCACGCGCGCTGATCTTGGTCACGAAAGAGAGCCACTGCTTACGTGATTTGATGTATTTGCTCGAACTTGGTGAACTGCCTATTCAAATACCAATCGTCGTTTCCAACCGTGAAGATCTTAAGCAACTCGTTGAATCACACGGTATTCCATTTATGTATCTGCCAATTGATGCTGGCAACAAGGCAGCACAAGAGAAGGTTTTGATTGCTAAGGTAAAAGAACTCGAAATAGATTTCGTCGTCTTGGCGCGTTATATGCAGATTCTCTCATCCGATTTTTGCAATGCAATGCCAGGCAAAATTATTAATATTCATCACTCATTCTTGCCCGGGTTTAAAGGCGCTAAGCCTTACCACCAAGCGCATGATCGCGGCGTGAAGATCATCGGCGCAACTGCACACTTTGTTACCGCTGATTTAGATGAAGGCCCAATCATTGAACAAGATGTTGCTCACGTGACACATTCATCGACACCAGATGAATTAGTCGCGCTTGGCCGAGATATCGAACGCCGCGTACTTGCGAAAGCGGTAAAGCTCTATGCCGAAGATCGCATATTTATTGTTGGACAGCGCACAATTATTTTTAGTTAATTTGAAGTAATTGTGTCCCCGGCGGGAGTTGAACCTGCGACCTACCGCTTAGGAGGCGGTTGCTCTATCCACTGAGCTACGGGGACTTACGGGAAAATCAATTTAACTTGGCAAAGGTTATCTCTATCGCTAACCTAGGTGTAACACGCTCAATATCGGTCGTGTGGATTAGAAAATGAAAGGCCACCCATGAAAGCGCTCGTTATCGGCGCAGGCGGAGTTGGCAGGGCAATTGCAAATATCGCATCTCGTCGCCCATTTATTACCTCAATGGTTATCGCAGATCGCAACCTGTCACGCGCCGAACAAGCAGTAGCCAGAGTTAAAGACCCTCGTTTTTCTGCAGCTGAAGTCAATGCCGCAGAGCTAGAAGATATCCGTTCCTTAATTCGTAAAGCTAATCCAGATATCGTTATTAACGCAGTAGATCCTCGTTTTGTTATGCCAATCTTTTTGGCCTGCGAAATTGAAAATAAGAATTACATGGATATGGCGATGTCGCTATCTCGTCCTCATCCGCATTATCCAAATTCTGAAACAGGAGTGAAGCTGGGCGATGAACAATTTGCGCGCGATTGGAACTGGTGCGAGCGAGGTATTTACGCGCTAGTCGGGATGGGCATAGAGCCCGGAATGAGCGATGTTTTTGCAAAGTATGCATCAGAGCATCTCTTCTCACGTATCGATGAAATTACTGTTCTTGATGGATCTAATCTTGTCGTTGAAGGAGCAGATTTCGCACCTTCATTTTCCATTTGGACAACAATCGAAGAATGTTTAAATCCACCTTTGGTTTGGGAAGATGGCCGGGGCTGGTTCACTACCGAACCATTTAGCGAGCTTGAAGTCTTTGATTTTCCAGAAGGTATTGGGCCGGTTGAGTGTGTAAACGTTGAGCACGAAGAAGTTGTTCTGATTCCTCAAAAAGTCGATGCCAAGAAAGTTAATTTCAAATATGGACTTGGTGCACAATTCATCACAACTTTAAAGACGATACATATGCTCGGATTAGATCGTAAAGAGACTGTGGAAGTTCAGGGTCACTCAGTATCGCCAAGAGATTTATTGGCGGCATCACTTCCTGATCCAGCCACACTTGGCTCGCGCATGAAAGGTAAGACTTGCGCAGGAACGCTGGTAAAAGGTTTGGACAAGAACGGTAAGCCTTACGCTTGTTATATATACAACGTTGTCGATAACCAATGGTCTATGGCAAATTATGGAGATCAAGCAGTTGTTTGGCAGACCGCGATCAATCCAGTAATTGCAATGGAACTCTTACATAACGGCACTTGGAAACCCGAAGGTGTAAACGGTCCTGAATGGTTTGCCGCTAAGCCTTTCCTTGATCTACTTGAACAATACGGAACAAGTTGGCATGTACGTGAAGAATCGAGCACTGGTATCTCAATTGAGGAGCTAACCATCTAAAAAATGGTGACTCCAAATGGCTAAGCAAATGCAATTTGATGTAGTCGTTATTGGTTCGGGTTTTGGTGGATCGGTTACCGCTCTGAGATTGCGCGAAAAAGGCTATTCGGTTGCGGTTCTGGAAGCAGGTAAGAGATTCGCGGATAAGGACTTTCCGAAGACTTCGTGGCGAGTAAATAAGTTTCTATTTGCGCCACAACTCGGCTGTTACGGAATTCAGCGAATTCATTTCCTTCCAGATGTATTGGTGCTCTCTGGTGCAGGCGTTGGTGGCGGTTCCTTGGTTTATGCAAACACTTTGTATCAACCGGGTGATAAATATTTTCAAGATCCACAATGGGCACAGATAACTGATTGGAAGCGCGAACTAGAGCCTTGGTATGACCAAGCACGCCGCATGTTGGGAGTAGAAGAGAATCCTTACTTTTCTCCGAGTGATGCTGCAATGAAAGTTGCTGCAGAGAAAATGGGAGTTGCCGACACATTTAAAATGGCGCCACTTGGTATTTATTTTGGAAAAGGTGAAGGTAAGCCAGCGAGTGATCCGTACTTCGGCGGCAAAGGTCCAGATCGAATTGGCTGCACAAATTGCGGTGAATGTATGACTGGTTGTCGCCACAACGCAAAGAACACCTTGCCAAAGAATTATTTGGGGTTGGCTGAAGGTGCGGGTGCGAAAGTATTTCCGATGACAACAGTCACTGAATTTTCAGAACGCAGTGATGGTAAATGGGAAGTAAAAACTGTTAAGACTGATAGCTGGGACGGATCTCGCGGCACAACATTTATTGCGACGGATCTGGTTGTTGCAGCCGGCACGTTTAATACCCAGAAACTTCTGCATAAGATGAAGCGAAGGAATCTACCTAATCTCTCCGATCGGTTAGGAGAACTATCGAGAACAAATAGCGAAGCGCTAACTGGTGCCCTAATGAATAGCCGAGATATAGATTTCAGCCGCGGCGCAGCGATTACATCTTCTTTCTTCCCCGATGAACATACCCACGTAGAACCAGTGCGTTACGGCAAAGGCAGCAACTTTATGGGGCTGCTGCAAACGATAATGACCGATGGATTTACTGGAAAAGAACGGCGCAGGCATTGGTTAAAGCAATTTATTGCTCGGCCATCTTTATTGGCACGAATCATAAATGTGCGGCACTGGAGTGAGAAAACAGTTATTGCACTTGTTATGCAGGATGTGGACTCTTCAGTCACGGTTAAAGGTAAGCGCGGCATCTTTGGCTTTAAGTTAACGTCTAAGAACGATAGCGATCACCCAAATGCTACTTATATTCCTGCTGCCAACGAGGCGGTGCGCCATGTCGCCAATGAATATGGCGGCATCGCCGGTGGGCACATTGGCGACCTAATTAGTGCGCCATTTACCGCGCACTTTGTTGGCGGATGTGTAATCGGTAGTGATGTGAAATCTGGCGTGATCGATGCCTACCATCGCGTCTTTAACTATCCGACTTTGCATATTGTTGATGGTTCAACGATTACAGCAAATTTGGGAGTGAATCCATCGCTGACTATTACCGCCCAAGCAGAACGCGCGATGTCACTTTGGCCAAATAAGGGTGAATTAGAAGTACGTCCCGCGCAAAGTGAGCCATACAAGTATCTTCAACCTATTAAACCTAAGGATCCGGTTGTGCCAGTCGGAGCACACGGTGAACTTAGATAACGGAGGCGGAATGAAAAAGTGGGCTCTAGTTACTGGCGCAACCGCTGGAATCGGCGAGAGTTTTACGCGATTACTTGCTGCCGAAGGATTTAATTTGGTTTTGGTCGCGCGTGATGAAGTCAGGCTTAACGAGCGTGCCGCTGGATTGAAAGAAAAATACGGTGCAGATTCAATTGTGATCGTTGCAGATTTAGCAACTGAGTCAGGTTGTTCCAAGGTTGAAGATTTCATCGCAAGTAATGAAGTTGAAGTCTTGATCAACAACGCTGGCTTCGGAATCAATAAGCTCTTCACAATGAGTGACTTGGCTAAGGAAGAAGAGGTTCTAAAAGTTCTGGTTCGTACCCCAATGAGGCTGATGCACGTTGCACTTCCTAAGATGAAAGCAAAAAACTCGGGAGTGATTATCAACGTTTCATCGGTTGCAAGTTTTATTGCGGGTGGGGCCTACAGCGCTTCCAAGTCTTATCTAACTGTCTTGTCTGAATCTTTACATACCGAACTATCTGCTACGAATATTAAGGTTTCAGCGCTTTGCCCAGGATTTACCCGAACTGAATTTCATCAACGAGGCAGAATGAAAATGGCCGGCCTTCCAAAATTTATGTGGCTTAATTCTGATGCTTTGGTGGCTAAAGCTTGGAAAGATGCTGTTTCAGGAAAACCTGTATCCATACCTGGATGGCAGTACAAACTTCTAGTTGGAATTATTTCTCTTATGCCAAGGTCGTTAGTCAGGCGTCTCGGAATGAACTTGCGAGTTAAGCAGAGGTAATTCACACGATTTTCACTGCTTGCTTCCTTAGTATGGGCCTCACTGTTCGGTAATATTGGTCCATAATCAATGGAGGTTTTCATGTTTCGCAAGGTTCTCGTCGTACTCGGTGCCGCAGCTCTAGTTGCTGCCTCAATCACCACCGTGCCAGCAAGTGCCGCGACCAAGATCAGTAATGGCGTCTCCTGTAAAAAAGCAGGTGCGACTACAAAGGTAAGCGGTTCAACTTACAAGTGCGCCAAGAATCCGATGGTAAAGAATGCAAAATTAACCTGGTTATCACTTGACTGCCTTAACACTGCAACGACATATACAAAGGCATTGGCAAACTTGCCAAAAATAAAGACGGCAACCGACTTAACGGTTGCCAAACTAGATTCTGATATTGCGAAGCAAACCGTGCAAGATGAAAAAGCAGCTAAGTTGATCCCGGAATACCGCACAAAGGTTGAATCCTATACAGCGATGGTTACAGCGTTAAAAGCAGATACCGCGAATTTAGTTAAGAATAAGAAAGCAATCGATAACTTTAATTCTGCTATTCGTAATTACGATGCCGCAATAAAGGCCTACACAACTGTTGGCCGACAGAGTGATCGAAGCAAGAAAGCCCGAGCGCAAGCCATTGCCCAATACGAGAACTCAAAGACTGATATTGATACTTCACTCAGCATGGCTAAGTTGATTTGCACCAAGGGGTTTTAACTCACCCAAGTCTGAGGCTTCCCCTATTAATCTGCGAGGTTAACTTCCCTTAACTTTTGTTGGTGATAGTTCACCGAATTGCTAAGTGGCTTCCTGCGCTTTTATTAGTTGCACATATTCTGCTCCGAGCATTTTTCTCTGAACCTTCTATAGCCAAAGATTTAATATTTTATAACGCGATAGTAATTGTTCTTTTAATTGCACTCTTTCAAGCTCCGCTTCATAACGACCCGCTTGCTGTTGCATTTTTAACACTTGCAACTGCATCTTGGGGTATCGGATCAATTACATCTAGCTTGAGTCAATTTTTTAACTTTAGCGCTCACGAGCAATTAGTTTCCAATGTTGCATATTCTGCGTTCTATCCATTCGCCTTTATCGCTATACCAAGGGCGATCGGCAGAGCAAAACGGATGCAATCCATTGAACTATTGGATTCAGCAATTTTTGGTCTGGGATTTACCTCGATTATTGCTGCGCTATTGCTAAAAAATTTAGTAGGGGATTCGGGCTTGGGATTCTTTTTCTCAGTTCTATTTTCCATATGCGATATTGCATTGATGGTGATAATTATCGCGAGTGCCGCGCGCTCCAAAATTTCATTGCGGTTAACCTTGATTATCACCGGAGTTCTTACCTTTACCTTGACTGATTTTTACTATTTGTGGTCACAGATTGAAGGCAGCTATCAATTTGGACAGTTAAGCGATGAGGGGTGGTTGCTTGGATTAGTTCTAATCTCGCTCTCTCTTTGGTACCTGCCAAATGAAAGCAAATCTCAAGGAAAGATCCATCCCGCTTTGATTGCAATTTCAATCTTTATAAGTCCAGCGTTGTTGTCGGCAATTGCTATCCGCCCTGATTATTTTCCGTCTTACGTGGTTCTTCCTACAATTGCAACACTCTTGCTGGCATTTATTCGAATGACCTTGGTCATCCGCCAGGCCAACACTTTGGGAGAAGAGAAAGTTCTGGCGCGCACCGATGAGCTAACCGGTTTGCCTAATCGCCGCAGATTAATTGCAGAACTATCAACCTTTAGCGAAGCAGAAGGAGCCTTACTCCTTTTGGATTTAGATGGTTTTAAACCAGTGAATGATCTTTACGGGCATGAAATGGGAGATCGCATATTGCGCCAAGTTGCGCAACGTTTTAGCCGTTCTCTTCCGAGCGGTGCCATCCTGGCCAGATTAGGTGGTGATGAGTTTGGAGTAATTGCTGCAGGTAGCGATGATGCAACTTTAGAGTTAGCTAGCGCTTTGAAAGCGACTTTGAGTTATCCATTTATTATTGATGGTAAGTCAATTTCTATCGGTGTCAGCATTGGTCATGTTCGAAATGACGGTAAAGGAGATTTACTGCATCGGGCAGATTTAGCGATGTATGAAGAAAAGCGCACTAGCGCGGAAGCTCGGGCTTATCTGCCTTAATCTCTTGCAATCGCGCCAGGGATTCCAACCTTTCGAGCGCATGATCGACGATTCGTTCGCAATAACCTTTTGAATAACCATCTAAATACAACCAAGGTTCGTGAATTTCATTCGCTGATAAGTGAGTTAGTTCAGGGACATATCTGCGGATGTAATCTCCATTTTCATCAAAGCGTTTACCTTGCTCAATGGGATTAAAGACGCGGTAATACGGTGAAGCATCTGTTCCGGTCCCGGCAGTCCATTGCCAGCCGTGCGCATTCGATGCGACATCGTAATCAACTAAATGCTCGGCAAAGAAACGCTCGCCTAGTTGCCATTCGAGGTGCAAATCTTTTACCAGGAATGAAGCCACAACCATTCGGGTGCGATTGTGCATCCAGCCTTCAACAACTAACTGACGCATAGCAGCATCGACGAATGGGTATCCGGTCTTGCCTTCGCACCACGCTTGAAACTGCGCACCAGGCTTGTCGTATCTCATCTGGCTAAAGCGAGGTGCGTAATACTCGGTATCGGTATTTGGATTATTGAAGAGAACATCGGCATAAAATTCGCGCCAGGCGATCTCTTTCCGGAAAGTATCGTGGGCTTTACTTTCCCCTAGATTTGCCAAGAGGGTTCGTGGATGAATTTCACCAAACTTTAGGTATGTACTCATCTTTGAAGTTCCATCAATACCAGCAAAGTTTCTATTCTCGTCGTAATTATCTAAACCACTCTTTGAATAAGTCTTAAACCTTGCAAGCGCAGCTGCTTCACCTGCTTGGATAACTT
Source organism: Candidatus Planktophila sp. (assembly GCA_964201705.1). Lineage (GTDB taxonomy): Bacteria > Actinomycetota > Actinomycetes > Nanopelagicales > Nanopelagicaceae > Planktophila. The sequence goes on from CAXNEU010000010.1 coordinate 8,583, forward strand.
GAACGTTTGTGGGCATCGGAAAGTCAGGAAAGGCGCGATATTTATCTGGTGGCGTTGGCGCACTTATCTTGCTCGGTGTTTTTGCCGGTGCACGCCACCCGTGCTTTAACCAAGCTCGATAGAATGGTGTGTAGACCCGATATGGCGTTGCATCGCTCTCTTTAATGACACGACCTGGCTTTACCGCATAAGGACTTCCAGTTCTTATCAGTTTGATGCCAGCAGATTCAACTCGGGCATCTCTTTCTGCGCCATATCTTTCATATTCATCTGAGATATGAACTTCGTTAATTTGATATAAGTCAATCAGCTCGCGCAGAATTTCTACTTGATCGCCTTCAATGATGTGTAATTTATTTCCAAGTGATTGATCAAGTGCTCGTAATGATTGCCCCATATATGCCAATAACTTCTCGCCTGCTTCTGCGATTTGTGATTTATCTAGAATGAATAGCGGAATAACTTCCTCACTTGATTCCATCGCGGCCAAGAGCGCAGGGTTATCGCCAATACGTAAATCTCTACGAAACCAAATTATGTTTCGACGCGGAACAGACATTGCACTATTGTCGCACTATGGAGTTGGTTAAGAGATATCAGATTCGCGGGGTGCCCGGTGAGGTATCGCGCTTTGACTTCGGCGGCCGAACCGTTGAATTGTGGTCACCGCAGGAGCCAAGCGGCCATCTGCTTATTGCGCACGATGGCCAAAATGTCTTCGATGGCAAGACCTCAACTTTTCGGGGCAAGACCTGGGAGATGGCCCAACACGCTTTTAAAGTCAGCCACGAGATTGGAATTACACCCCCGGTAATCATTGCAGTTTGGCATGGCTCTACAAAAGCCGATCCAATGGGCCGAGCAAAAGATCTCTCCCCCCAACAATTCTTTCAAGAAGATGTGCCTGTAAACCTGCCCAACATTTCTAAATCAGATTTAACGCTTTTGCGCGGTGATCAATATTTAGAAAACATATTCAATAGTTATGTTCCTAAAATTCTAGAATCTTTGCAATTAGAAATTTCTGCAGATAACACCGCTTTAATAGGCTCGAGCATGGGTGGTCTATCCACTCTGTACGCCACTCATAAACATCCTGATAAATTTAAAACAGCCCTTGCGCTCTCGCCACATTGGATTATTGGAGGTGATGCTCTAGTTCGCAGAACTGCTGCAGAACTTCCGGCCCCTGGCAGCCACAAAATCTGGATGAGCCGCGGAACAAAAGCGTTAGATGCCCAGTATGAACCATTCCAAGATCTGGCCGATGAGTTAATGCTGCAAAAGGGATATCGCAAAAATATAGATTTCATCAGCAAGGTTTATAAGAAAACTGGGCATAATGAAGCGTCCTGGGCTAGTTACTTAGATCAGCCGTTACGTTTCTGGTTAAGAGATTAGATTTTTACTTTAACAATTTTAGATGTTGCAATTTTCCCTGAAGTATTTCTTGCAACTGCAATTACCTCAACTTCAGTTCCAATCTTCAAGCCAGATTTAAGAAGATATGCGCGATAGAAACCGGCCTTAGTCGCCGAATCTTTGACCGTGCGTTTTTCAGAAGTGCCTACCGAAATCCACTTCCCTCCCTTTTTCCTATATGAAAACGCGACGGTGTTGTACCCATTGCCAGGGACGGTTGCAGTTAAGGCAATACCATCTTGAAATAATGAATCTCTATTCTTTAGTGAGAGCTGCACTGATAATTTCTTTGGATCAAGATATTTCTTACCTGCCTTATAAACACAATAGTCGCGGGCGGGAACGGTGATCTCCATCGCTGATGTCAGCGAACAGTTGCCGTTGAGGGCTTCCCAAGTGCTGTCAGTTGTTGCAACGCTAAATTTAGCCTTTGCCGCTTCGTCGCTTCCATTAAAAGCAACGAAATACTCTTGATCATCAGCAAAGCGAGTCACCACAAATACATCACCGACAGTTGTGCGCACCTGTTGAGTTCCATCGCGTAGCGCAGGATTTGCTGCGATCAACTTTTGAAGATCTTGCAATTGAATCTCAAGCGGGTGAACTTGGTTGAAGGAGCTCGAAGTAGCGATTGGGTTGGCTCCAATACGTGGCTGGGTCTGCCACGAAACTATCTGAGTTGGAAACATATCTTGTCGAGCTTGTTTATCTCCGCCGACACCTGCCATTCCTTTCTCGTCTCCGTAATAGAGAGTTGGGCTTCCACGTAAAAGGAAGAGCAAGGCGTTAGCTAACTTTGCACGGTCAAGTGCTCCGGTAAGGTCGTTATCTAATACTGCGTTTCTAATTTGATAGCCAATACGGCCCATATCGTGGTTGCCCAAAAAAGTTATCAGCCCATATGCATTTGTTGTGGGGGTCGTGTATAGATCATCAGCGTTAAAGAGCGCAGCAAGTTCAATAGTGTTGGTGCCGTATTTTGCAAATCTTGATACTCGCTCTTGAAATGGAAAATCAAGGAGTGAATCAATTTGTTTAGTCCGCACAAAAGTCGAAGTCACATATGGGCTTGGATCGTAGACTTCACCAAAGATTGCAAAATCAGTCTTTCCTTTTTTTAGGGCAACTTCCTTAATCGCGGGAATCACTTTTAGCCAAAATTCAGGATTGACGTGCTTAAATGTGTCTATCCGGAACCCATCAATATCGAAATTGTTGATCCAATCGGACCAGACTTTAATCCAACCTTCGATTACTTCAGGATTCTCTGTAGCAATGTCATCTAGCCCGAAAAAATCACTATCTGTTCCTTGCGAGATTCCAACATTGTGATAATTATAAATATTATTTAGCCAATCTGGCTTCTTTGAGTTTGCTTCGCCGCTTAAGATTTTGGGCTTCACGCCATCGTAATAAATAACATCGGCGGTGTGATTAGCGACAACATCGATAATAATTTTTAGACCTAACTCGTGAGCTCGAGTGACCATCTCCTTGAATTCCGCTTCAGTTCCTAAGTGAGGGTCAACGGTTGTGAAATCTAACCCCCAATATCCGTGATAAGCCGCAGATGATCCTTGGACATACTTCTGTTTGACAGGTGGTGTAATCCAGATTGAAGTAAATCCCATCGACTTCACATAATCTAAATGCTTGGTAACTCCTTTGAGATCGCCACCGTGCCAATATCCAATATCTGTCGGATCAAATCCTCCTGTGGGATCTCCCGCAATAAAGCCGGCGTTATCGTTTGTAGGATCTCCGTTTTCAAAGCGATCGACCATTATGAAATAAATTGATTCGTTGCTGGTTCCTTGACGAAGAACTTTACTTGCAAGATTTGTAAAATCCGCTGCTACTGCTGCCTGCCCGAACAGAGACACCACGAGTACAGTTATTAGACCGGTGAGAGTTTTACTTCTCACTTGATCAACCTGATGCAGGAATTAAACGTCATCCCTTTACAGAACCTGCAGTTAGCCCGTTAATGATGTACTTCTGAAGCGAAAGGAAGATAACGACGATCGGCACAGAGGCGATAATGGAACCAGCAGCAAATGGTCCCCAGTTTTGTGAGTACTGCCCGCCGATAAATGATTGAAGGCCAACTGCGATTGTCCGCTCGGACATATCAACTAAGAAGAGACGCGCCAAGATAAATTCATTGAAGGTGCCGATAAAACTAAGAAGTGCGACCACAGCGAGAACCGGTGTAGCCAAAGGAATGAAAATCAACCAGTAGATCTGCATGGGGCTTGCGCCATCAACTTTTGCTGCTTCATCTAACTCCGCGGGAATGCTGTCGACAAAGCCCTTCAGCAGCCAAATGTTAACCCCCATTGCGCCGCCTAAATAAACCAGCAAAAGACCGGGCCGAGTTCCAAGACCGATCCCAGGTGCAAATGATTGAACTCGCTCCATAATTACGTACACAGCAGAGATAGCCAGAATCGCAGGGAACATCTGAACCAGCAATAAAAGTTTGAGCCCAGACATCTTGCCTTTAAAGCGTAAGCGGCTAAATGCAAAAGCTGATGCTGCACCAATTGTGACCGAAAGGATTGCAACCGCTGCGGCAATGATCAATGAGTTCTTCATCCAACTCAGATAAGGAATTCGGGGATCACTGAAGAGGAGTGAGTAATTTACAAATGAAATCTCGCGCGGTAAAAACGAAGTTAAGTTGAGGCTTCCAGAAGGATTGAAGGAAGAGATAATCACAAGATAAAGCGGAAAGAGGCTAAAGAGAACTACTGAAATAGCAACCACGTGGCGCCAGAGGTTACTTGTCATCCATTTGTTCATACGAAGTCATCCAATACTTTAGATTTCTTTAGCCCGTACATTGAAATTGATGCGACGAGCAAGAAGATGAGAACAGAGATTGCGCTGGCTAAACCTAAATTAGAATTGCCCTGATTAAAGGCGATCTTGTAGGTGTAACTGATCAAGATATCGGTCGAGCCAGCGATCTCACCGTCTAGCTGCGCGATAGGCCCTCCACCGGTTAGAAGATAGATGAGGTTAAAGTTGTTGAAGTTGAATGCAAAACTTGCAATCAACAAGGGAGAAAGAATTTTGAGCAACAACGGAAGGGTGATCTTATTAAATATCTGTCGCGGCGTTGCTCCATCAATTGCAGCAGCTTCTGAAAGTTCAGCAGGGATTGCCTGAAGTGCTCCGCTAGCAACGAGATAAAAGTATGGGAAACCGAGCCAGAGGTTTACAACAATCACAGCGGTTCGGGCAAATGCAGCGTTTTGGAACCACGCGATATCGGTACCAAATAAATTATTGATTGCACCGAATTCAGTGTCGAACATGCCGCCCCAGATCAAGATACTCATAACACTCGGCATCGCATAGGGAAGAATCAAGATAGAACGGTAGAAGCGTCGTCCACGAATCGCTTTATTAAGCGCTATTGCAAGTAATAAACCAAGGGCGAAGGTGGTTAGAACACTCAGCCCGGCGAAGGAGATTGTCCAGAGGAAGACTTTAATAAATGGTGTACGCAACCGCTCTTCTGAAAAAAGCTTGGTGTAATTTTCGAACCAGATTGGAGAGCGCCAGCCTGGCTGCAAAATATCCTCCGGGTTATTAATATTTGCAAAGTTGCCGCGCCCGTTATCGCGATAGATATCGTTATTAATTAGGCTCTTAAATTCATCGCGCGCTTGATTGAACTGGAGAGATTTCTTATAAAGCGATGCAGCTTGGAAACCTTCCAGGCCGAGGTAATACTCATCGCTGTAATAAAACTTTAGCGCTGGAATCTGTGCATCAAGAGCCCCTAATTCATCTTCAGTGAGCGCGCTGAAATTTGGAGAACTTGAGGGAATATCGAATTCATCTTTAACAACCGTTGATTCGGGCTCGGCCGTGCGAGCCTTCTCTGTGGAAATCGCAAATTCATTGGTCAATGAATCAAAGTAAAGAAGGCTTAACTCATTTGAGCCGTTCTTGCCGATGGTGACATCAAAAATTGTCTGATTTGAATCTTGCACTACTCCAAGTTTTTGCACTTGCGTAATGGCATCTGCTTTGGACAGTGTATTACCAGTCTGATACGTGAATCCAGACATAACCAACGTGTAAAGAATTGGACCTATAACAAATGCTAAAAGAAAAAGTAGTCCGGGAAGAAAGAACTTCAGTGGGACAGATCGCTTAGTCAGATATACAAAGTTAATCATCACAATCGATATAGCCAGGAATATTGCGATGGCATATTCGCTTGAAGCCAGTGCTTGCTGGGCGAGCATTACTAGTATTGAAGTGAGGATGAGAAGCGTGATGACCTTTAGGGCAAAGGCAAATTTGCCCCTAAAGATTGAAATCAGCATTCTCGATTCTCCTTTTTGCTTTAAAAAATAGATAGCAGGTGGGTGGCAAGCCACCCACCTGCTATTCCATACGAACTGCTTATAGGTCCTTTAGACCCTTAGCAAGGTTAGCCTTATAAATTGCAGCTAACTTTGTTGCTTCTGTTGTTGGGTCTTTTCCATCAACAAGAACCGCTGTCCAGAATGAAGGAAGTGCATCCCAGTAGCTTGTCTTATCTCCGTTAAGGATTGCACCGATCTGAGGAAGGCTAGTAATACCAGCTACCTTAGCAAAGCCCTTTTGAGCCGCTGTCTTTGCGTACTTAGCGCCTTCCTTCGATGCAGCTGGACGACCTTCAATTGCCTGGTAGGAGCGAGCGCCTACAGCAGAACCGAAGATGTTAAAGAGCGCTGTCTTTGCGCCTGCTTCAACTCCATGCGTTGCGGCATAAGTTGTAAGAAGTGCGCCTGAAACAGAACCAAATGATGGTGCGTATGTTCCTGAAGTTATGCCAGGAACTGGTGAGAGATTCATCTTGAATCCCTTTGCTAAATAATCTTTCCACTCCCAGTTACCAATGATTGCAAATGCAACCTTGCCTGCGAGGAAATTATCCTTGCAACCGGTATCGGATGCAGCCAAGAAGCCATTGCTCTTGCCATCTGCACCCAAGAGGTACTTAGTCACATTTGCGGCAACAGTTGCTGCATTCATTGGATCTGCTGTATCTACAGCACTAGAAGCTGTGATCTTGTATGGGTATGCACCTAATGCGGTTGAAATTCCAAGGGCTCCCCATGACATTCCGCCGCCTGCTACGCAGAGGCCAGCCTTAAGGGATGACTTCTTTGCAGTGTAAGCATCAACCATGTCACCAAAAGATTTTGGCGCTGAAGTAACAATTTTTTCATTGTAAATCATTGCTACGTTGTTAACATCAACTGGAAGACCATAAAGCTTGCCCTTGTATGAAAGGTCATAAAGCTGGCCTGCTGTGAACTGTGACTTAACCTTTGAAGAAAGTGTAAGCGGCGCAAGCTTTCCGGCCTTTGCGCCTGTTGCTACCCAGTCATTTGCAGCCATGATGATATCTGGACCAGATTTATCTGTCGCGTTATCGAAAGCTGCCTTTAGGGCATCAAAGCTTGAATAGGTAACAATCTTAAATGTGTAACCCTTAACCCAGTCACTCTTCTGTGACATTAATTTGTCGAGGTTTGGTCCACGTGTTTCGTCAGCCCAAATTACAATCTCTTTATCTGCTGCCTGTGCTGGAACTCCAGCAACAACACCAAATGCGAGAGCTGCAGCAGCGATTACGCCGACAACACCAGTTCGCTTGTTTTTCATATTTCCTCCAAATAATTTGAAAGCACACGAGGGTATGGCTCTCTTGTTTGGGCTATTCCATAACATTTGGGGGTCAAGATCAAACTAAAACCGCATTAAATAAGGGTTTAAGCAGCGATTTATAGAATTGTTATAAACCTTAGGCGTTGCAACGGCGCTTTCATGAACCAGCAGAATCGCCCTTTAGGGGCTAAAAATACCTGGTCTAGTTATGCAACATGCCGACGGAGTCATCCCAGCCGTCGACTTGTTCAGGTTTACGTGGGCCTTTACCAACATAACGCGCAGATGGACGGATTAAACGACCGGTGCGCTTCTGTTCGAGAATGTGAGCTGACCATCCAGCGGTGCGAGCTGCAGTAAACATTGAAGTAAATAACGGAGCAGGAACTTGTGCGAAGTCCAAAATAATTGCTGCCCAGAATTCAACATTTGTTTCTAACACACGATCTGGTTGGCGTTCACGAAGTTCTTTGAGTGCTGCTTGTTCTAAAGCTTCAGCAACGGCATAACGTGGAGCGTTAAGTTCTTTGGCGGTGCGACGAAGTGTGCGCGCACGTGGATCTTCAGCGCGATAAACGCGGTGACCGAATCCCATCAAGCGTTCTTTGCGATCTAGCAAACCTTTTACATAAGCGGTTGCATCGCCAGTCTTTTCAACTTCTTCAATCATATGTAATACGCGAGATGGAGCGCCACCGTGAAGTGGGCCAGACATGGCACCGATTGCACCAGAGATTGCGGCACATACATCTGCACCGGTTGATGCGATCACGCGACCAGTAAATGTAGATGCATTCATTCCGTGTTCTGCAGCGGATACAAAGTAAGCATCGATTGCGCGCACGTGCAGTGGATCTGGTTCACCGCGCCAACGGATCATCATGCGTTCAACAACAGTGTGTGCCTTATCAATTTCAGAATCAGGTACCGCTGGTGCGACGATACCGCGCGCTGCTTGTGCTAAATAAGAAAGCACCATTACAGATGTCTGGGCCAGATTATCGCGCGCTTCTTCATCAGAAATATCTAGCAGCGGCTTAAATCCCCGAGCTGGTGCCAACATTGCAATTGCTGATTGCACATCTACGCGCACATCACCTGAGTGCACTGGAAGTGGAAACGTTGCAGCGTTTGGTAGCCCAGGATTAAATTGATCGTCAACGAGCAAACCCCAAACATTGCCGAAGGTAACGCGACCGACTAAGTCATCGATATCAACACCGCGATAACGAAGCGCGCTTCCTTCTTTATCTGGTTCTGCAATTTGTGATTCGAAGGCGATTACGCCTTCCAGGCCTGGTTTGAAATCATCTGACATACTCCAATTCTGCACCTTTCGAGAGGTGCTGACCACCACTTTGGCTTGAAGGTGACGCGGATAGGAAAGTGAGGTTCGATACATCTATGAGCGAACTCGATCGGGATGCCATCCGTGCCATGCGCCGCTCTTACGGCGAGGTTGGACTAGAAAATTTACCCACCGACCCCTTTGTCGCATTCGCTAACTGGCTGAAGGAAGCTGCCGAAAATTCCTTTATCGCCGAACCAAATGCCATGGTTCTTTCTACTTTAGGCGATAAAGAACATATCTCAACTCGAACAGTTTTATTAAAAGATATATCTGAAGGCGGTTTTACATTCTTTACAAATTATTCATCGCGTAAGGCCCAGGCGATTGAATTAAATTCACAAGTCACACTTCTTTTTCCTTGGTTTGCAATGGAACGTCAAGTTTCAATTAGCGGATTTGCAGAGAAAATCAGCGAAGTTGAGTCGGCCGAATATTTCGCGACCAGACCTTGGGCGAGCCAAATCGGTGCATGGGCAAGCGCGCAATCTGCACCGCTTGCATCACGTGAAGAGTTGGAACAAAGATTTGTTGGTGCATCCGAAAAGTGGCCGGAAGGATCATCTGTGCCGAAGCCACCACATTGGGGTGGCTATCGCGTGATGCCAATCAGTATTGAATTTTGGCAAGGGCGATATTCCCGGCTTCACGATCGCCTGCGCTATGAGCGGGCTAACAGCAACACTGAGTGGGAGTTCACTCGCTACTACCCGTAGTCTTAGCCCATGAGCTCCGATATCAAGATTCCAGATAGTTTAAAACCACGTGATGGCCGTTTTGGTTGTGGTCCATCAAAGATTCGCCCTGAAGCGTTAGCAGCGCTTGCCGCTTCTGGTACTTCAATTCTCGGAACATCGCATCGTCAGAAGCCCGTTAAAAACGTTGTGCACCGCGTGCGCGAAGGTCTTAACTCACTATTTACTCTGCCCGAAGGTTATGAAGTTGTACTTGGAAATGGTGGTTCAACTGCATTTTGGGATATCGCAACTTTTGGTTTGATTGAAAATAAATCACAGCATTTAGTCTTCGGTGAATTTTCATCAAAGTTTGCCTCCGCTGCAAAAGAAGCTCCTTTCTTAGGCGAACCAACGGTTATTAAGGCTGAGCCTGGTTCACATCCGCAGGCATCTGCTGAAGCGGGCGTTGATACTTACGCACTGACACACAATGAAACTTCTACTGGTGTAGCAATGTCAATTAAGCGCCCTGCCGGAACAGATGGCGCGCTAATACTCGTTGATGCAACTAGCGCAGCCGGTGGTTTAGAAGTTGACGCCAAAGAGTTTGATACTTATTACTTTGCTCCGCAAAAATCTTTCGCATCCGATGGTGGTATATGGCTAGCGCTAATGAGCCCGGCAGCAATTGCGCGCGCAGAAAAAATTAAGGCAGGCGGGCGTTGGATTCCAGCATTCTTTGATCTTGGTATTGCAATTGAAAACTCACGCCTAGATCAGACTTATAACACTCCAGCTCTGATTACTTTGATGTTGCTGGCCGACCAAATTGAATGGATGAATTCAAATGGTGGACTTAAGTTTGCTGCTGGTCGCAGCGCAGAATCATCAGCCAAGTTATATTCCTGGGCGGAAAAGACTTCTTACACAACGCCATTCGTAACCGATCCAGCGATGCGTTCAAAAGTTGTCGGCACTATTAACTTTGATGAATCAGTCGATGCCACAGCAGTGGCCGCAGCGTTGCGCGCTAATGGCATCGTAGATACCGAGCCATATCGCAAGTTAGGTAAGAACCAACTTCGTGTCGGAATGTTTCCTGCTGTTGATCCAAGTGATATTGATGCACTGACTGCATCTATCGATTTTGTAGTGGCAGCCCTGTAAATATTCGATGCCAAAAACTTTTCAGCGTAACGGGCAGTTCTGGCTGCTTGCGTTACAAGTTGCCACTGTAAATTTCTTTACTGGTGGATTTGGTCCATCACAGGCCTTGTTACGTGAAGATCAAGGTACTTCTCTTGGTATTGCAGGGCTACACGGAACCGCAATGGGCGTTGCCGCGATTATTGCGGGTGGCTTGAACTCAAAATTAGTACATCGTTATGGACGCTCCAATACAACCTGGATTGGTTTAACGATATTTTCAGTTGGAATTGTCTTCTTTGTATTCTCACCGCCAGTACAGCTAACGCTTCTAGCAACACTAATTACTGGCTTCGGAATCTCTGTTGTAATTAGTAATGTTAATACCGCCGGATCTCACGCCTTTGCTGAGCGCTCTCACACCGCTGTTGCTCAAATAAATGCAATTGCTATTGCAGGATTTGTGACTGGCAATTTCATTATCGGAACAACCGCAAATATTGTTCGCGGACAATGGCGCCTGGGTCTGCTAATTACAATTCCATTTATTTTGGCGCTTTTTATCAAGGGGCGTAAGTTCGAACCTGATTCACATGCTCCAGATGAAGATGGCCCACAACGGGGAAGGCTTTCTAAAGGTTTTTGGTTTTCATTTTACGGTTTCTTTCTCTCAATTTGCGCTGAGTTTGCAACAACATTCTGGTCGGCTTCTTTGATCAGTGATCGCACTGATGCCAGCGCCGCAATTTCAACCCTTGCTGTAATTGCCTTTGGTGGTGGCGTTGGTACCGGACGTTGGTATGCCGGGCGTTTGTTAAAACGTTTCCACGCCGATGAACAGTTAAAGATGGCTTTGTTTCTACAATTTATCGCCTTCGGTCTTTTCTGGTCCTCACACATCTTGGCGCTATGTCTGATTACTTTGTTTTTAGTTGGGCTCGGTATCTCTGTTCAGTTCCCACTCTTTACTTTGCGCATGGTGGCATTTAGCGAAGGCCGTCCTGATTTGGCAATGGGAAAGAGTTCAATTGCGGCTGGAATAGCAATCGCGAGCTCACCACTCTTGCTCGGCATTTTGGGAGATAACTTCGGAATTTCTCGTGCTTACATAATGGTTCCGGTCTTGATCGCGCTCTGTTTTACGATGGTATTGCTATCACCTTCCAAACACCTTGGCGCGAATAATACTTAAATGAGTTACCGCATTCGACGTATTGTTACTGTGATTACTTTAATCGGACTATTAGCGCTGATCATCGTAAGTGGCTGGTAATACACCTTCAACAGAAATATCGTGCGGCAGATTTACTTTATTGTGAAAGACCGCCCAGATAGTTAGGCAAGCACCGAGTGAGATAAGCCCGCATAAGGCAATAGTTTCGCGGACGCCAATTATTTCTACCAACCAACCGATTAACGGCGAACCAAATGGTGTGCCACCCATAAAGATAAGTAAGTAAATCCCCGAGACGCGCCCACGGATTGATGGATCAGAATTTACTTGGATCAGTGAATTAGCCGTGATTAACATAATCAAAGCGCTTAGCCCGCAAATCGGTAACCAGAGTGAATACCAAGTGTAAGTCGGTGCAATCGAGAGCAGGGTGATTGCCAATGAGAAGATAACTCCGCCTTTTATTACAAATATAGTTCTGCGAAATCTTTCTAACCGCGCAGAAATAAGTGCTCCGGTTAATGAACCGATCGCAACGTAAGTACCTAACAAACCATAAGAAGCGGGGCCTTTACCAAATTCTTTCGTTGCCATCAGCGCATTAAAGATCTGCATATTCAAGCCAAAGGTAGCCACAAAGAAGACAACTAACATAACGACATATAAATCTGGTCGAGCAAGGGCGTAATCCAAGCCTTCGCGCACCGTGCCTTGTGTGGTTTTTTTCTCCTGGATAAAGAAGTCCGATTCACGCATTCTGAGCAGCGCCAAAATAACAAATAAGTATGTAAAGGCATTTATTAGAAATGATGGACCAGTATCAAAGCGGGCGATAAGAAATCCCGATAGCGCAGGTCCAACTAGGCGACCAGCGTTGAAATTGGCTGAGTTAAGGCTGACCGCATTTGCAATATCAGAATGGCCAACAATTTCTGAGGTAAATGATTGGCGAATCGGTGCATCTATTGCTGATGAGATTCCGAGTGTTAAGGCAAAGAAAAATACATGCCAAACCTGCACATTTCCTGCAAGGACTAATAGTCCAAGACCAAGTGATGAGAGAACACCGATAAAGTTAGTGAAAATTAGTAATTTTCTTTTATTTACACGATCCGCGAGTGCTCCACCCTGGAGTGAAAATAAAAGTACCGGCGCAAATTGAATTGCAGTGACTAAACCAAGATAGATACCGCTGTTATCAGTGAGCTGAAGTATCAACCAATCTTGGGCAACGCGTTGGGCCCAAGTCCCAATATTTGATGCGGCGTTTGCGGGAAAGAGAATTCGGTAATTGCGATGGCGGAAAGATCGCCAGTTACCATCTTCTTTTACCGCCATGACGAGTATGCTTCTTCCATGAGTTCAGAAATAAAATCTGTCGTAACTCTAATCTCTTTTGGTACCGTTGCATGGGTTATTGTCGGAATAGTTTTGGCAGTTACAGGCGCTGATGCGAAAGTAATCTGGACTTGTGTAGCAGGAGCAGCGCTAGGTGCTTGGGGAATCCGTTACTCAAAGCGCCGCGCAGCGCGCAGCGGTATTTAATTTAATTACTTAAGCTTCGAGTTGGCCAGCGATACCGCGCAGAACTCGTCCTAAACGTTCTGCTTCAGGTCCTGATGGGTGGCGACCATGACGAAGGCCATTTCCGACCTTATCTAAAATTTTGATTGTGTCTTCAATCATTGCAGCTAAATCATCGCTATTAACGCGAGAGTTTTCGGCAAGTGAAACAGGTGCATCAACGATACGTACCGACATCGCTTGTGGACCTTTGCGGCTATCGATAACGCTGAATTCAATCTTTGTTCCAGGCTTAACTGTTGCTACGCCTTCAGG
>CAXNEU010000011.1:0-21594 GCA_964201705.1 Candidatus Planktophila sp.
ACATCCGTGCAACATCCTTTGCAACGTTACCTGCGCCAATCACAACGGCGGTTTCGCAATTAAGCGGCACATCGACGCTATGGAAGTCTGGATGGGCGTTATACCAAGGCACGAATTCTGCGGCCGAGATGGATCCTGGTAAATCTTCACCGGGAATACCAAGTTTCTTGCCGATGGCGGATCCTGTTGCGATAACTACGGCGTCGTACATTTCTCTTAGTTGTTCAATAGATATATCGGTGCCGAGCTCAACGCCACCAAATAGGCGAAAGTTGCCAGCGGTTGCCACCTTCTCAAATACCTTTGAGACAGTCTTGATCTTCGGATGATCTGGTGCAACACCGCTGCGAACCAAGCCCCAAGGGGTCGGCAGGCGCTCGATCATGTCGATCGTAAATTGCAATTCGTCAGTCTGTAAGTTCTGTAGCGCTTGCGCTGCAAAGTAGCCGGCCGGGCCTGCGCCAACGATTGCTACTTTATAGGAAGTCATAGTTAAGTCTATTCATAAGGAGTTCCAAACTAAAACTTTCCAATAATGAACTTAAACGAGTTTTTTACGCCGCCAAACTTACGGAAATTCTTCAAATAGAAAGCAGTTCGGACGAAGGGGGCAGTGGCACCAAATACTCTCTGGAAAACTCGGGCGCGAGCTCGCAAATCTGAATCAGCCCCCCAGCGGCTGCCGGAACTTTCTTCAGGATGAATCGCGATCGTTAGCGGCAAGAAAGTGGCTGTGCCGCCTTTCTTAAGCAGATCTGTAATGAATATGTACTCATCGCCCAAGTAGTTTTCAACTCCTGCGCCAAAGTTTTCATCGAAGGCTATACCTTTATTTCTTGCACTCTCCACACGAACAATCATTTCGTACGTTGCTGCCTTGGCAGAATTAAATTTGCTTAACTTAGCTTTGTTCTTTGGATAAGCCTTACGGAGAGCGCCTTTGGTATCAACGGCTTGAGCGAGGACCAAATCACAGTCTGGGTTTGCTTCTAAGTAAGATATTGCAGACTTGATGCCATCGCTTAAAAATACGATCTCATCGTCGGCAAATAACAAATACTTCGTTTGGGCGCTATTTAATACAACATTTCGGCTCTTGGCTACGCCTTTTTCATTTGAAATAGCAGATCTGAATTCGAAGTTAGTCGGTAGCGAATATTCAATACCTTTAGGATTTTGGATCGAGATAAATACTTCGTGTGGCACATTTATTTGCGGTGCGGAAATATTCTTTAAACGATCGGCAAGAGTGGAATAGCCAATAGTAAGGAGGTTATCGCTCATTTAAGCACTTCTTGATTTATCGCCGGCTACCCACTGGATGGATGAAACCACCAGGAATAGCGCACCGAAATACCAAACCAGTGGCGTAATTGACCATGAGAAAGCTGTAAAGATTCCAAGTATCGCAATGCGCCCGATTATGAAAGTGCCCGCAAACGAGAGCCACTTTGGCTTATGTTCGCCTTGTAGCGCCCGATATAAATTGTCGTAATGACCATAGATTATTGCAAAGAGAAGCAAGAAAGCAGCTGGGCGATTTAAGTCGGTAACTACCGTTAAGCAAATGATAATTGCGCCTTCGATGGCGCGCAGGATTGAAGGCTCTAGCCAATCAAACCTATTAGTTGATTTAGGGCTCTTGAAGGTATCCAATTGATCATCAATTAAATCTTTATTCACACGCTCTTTCGGCCAACTACGAGTCACGCGAATACGAGCTCTGAAAACTACAATGATTGATATAGCGGCAAGTATTGGCATAATAGTGAAGGTAAAAGCAGCGCCACCAATAACCGCTGATGCGCTAATTGCCAGCCATCTCTCACCAATTGGAAATTGAATTACTTTCTTGGCCCAGTATTGCAAGCGAGACTTCTTCGCATGCTTTATAGGAACAAATCCATCGTTTGCTAATTTAAAATCAATGATTGGCAAAGCGGTGCTTCTTACCTTATTAATTCGCGCAAAATTGTAATCAGATAGGTGCCTTACAGCCTGGAAGACCATCATCGCCATTGCGGGAATCCACAAGTCTCGGCCATCTCTTGCCGCACCGTATGCCAGTCCGAAGAAGACTAAATACTCTTTAATCCGATCGGTGATCGCATCCAACCAAGCACCTAGCTGTGAGAAACGTCTGGTGTATCGCGCTAGTTCTCCGTCAACACAGTCCACGATTATGCTCAATTGTAAAAGTAGCGCACCGATGAAAATCGACCAAAAATCTCCACGGCTAAATTCGTATGCTGAAAGTAAACCAATTGCGAAAGAGATTAGCGTTACTTGATTGGGTGTCACCCTCAAACGTACTGCGGCCCAGGTAAATAACTTAGAGAACTTGCGAAGCACAAATACTGAGAAGAAGCCGTCATTGGCACGATTGGCCATCTTCAGGCGAAGCCTGCCATCATTAATCGAATCTATCTCTGACTTGGTCTTCGAGCGCAAGGCGGCATCTTTGCTGCGCGCAAAAGGTGCAAAAGCCAATTGGGCACTTGCGACGTAAATACCAGCTCTGACTAAAGCAACTAATATTAAGTCCAGTGTGTTTGCGTTGACACCAGACTTATCCATTTTATCTAGCGCCATCATCACATCTTTGCGTTGGTTTTGCGAAAGTCTGAGCGCTCCAACAAAGGTGCTGTCGCCTCCGCCAGCGGTGTGGAAAGCCGAACCTGCACCAACGACTCTGTCACCAATTACTCGAGTTTCGCCATTGTATAAAGGGGCAACCAACGCTGTTGCAGTCTTTCGTGGATAGTCAGTTAGCAGTTCTAAATGCGGTTGGCTAAAGACAGAATTTTCGTCAAGTAAAATTAAATCTGTTTCGCTGTCAGAAAAAGCTTCGGAAATCTCGGATATTTTCGTACCGTCATTTACTTTGATCGTCCGAAAATCTATCTTCATAGCCTTAATATATCGCGACTTTTACTCGCTATGGGTGCGCGCCCTTGCGAATCTCATAAGTGCGGTTGAAATATTAGAAAAATTTGAGTTTTGCATTCTTAAGCCAAAGAAGAGGACGATCGTATTTGGTTTACTGATTTCACCTGTGTAGCTAAGATATATCAACATTGCTAAGAGAATTAACATCGCAATGCCAGAGATCAAAATTCCGGTTTCCCCAGATTTAATGCGGGTTCCAATCCTGACAACATTAGGGATCGGTTCCTTCTTGTTCCTAGCCACCACAAATCCACGTTGTGCTTCAATCTGATTGCGAAATAGCTTTCCATATACTTGAAAAATGGCGAGTACCACCAAGAGGTTAATTACTCCAAAAACCCAATTTAAATATGTGAAGAATAGAATTATCACTCCGAGTTGAGTGAAAGTACTTAGCAAGTTTGTTAACTCGAAGGCAAGTGACCAACGCCAATTTTCTTTTGCACCAGTAACCTCGTTTTTTGAAGCTTTAAATGCTTTATCAAAGAATCTGACTCGGTAAATCCGCTGGATAAAGTGGCCGCCTCGTGTTACGCCAAAGAATAAGAAGAATACTGCTACTAGAACCGCAAGCATTGTTTGGCTGATATTGCCTTCATCTAAAATAATTTTTGTAAACAGCTTTGCAACAGCCAGTTCAGATACTGAAATCATCGCTGCAATCAGAACTAGTCCCAACAGGATCAATCTGTACCTTTTGGTTGAGAAAAGTTCGGTGAGCGCATACAACATCTCTTTGGCTACAAAACGCATTCTAGTTATTCCTCAATTTAGTTGACGTGACGATGGCGGTAATATGGCCCAAAGTAACGAAAGTCGCAATTCCGAGTGCGATCGTAAGCGATTGGGCATAGCTTCCAAAAATCGCAATGAATATTGTGAATTCAACTGAATGAAAAATTCGTTGGGCAGGCAAATAGTTAAATGCTTTTCGTATCGATCTTAACAATCCTTTAATTGGAAGGTTTACTCCCTTTGCGTCTTGAATTTTATTTAGCCCTGAAAATGCTCTGGCCACATGCACTGCGTCATTGAGTCCCTTATTAATGATGACAAGGATCGCAAGGAGCGCCCCAAAATATGGATAAATTGAACTTGTTATTGGCTCTGTTGGCCATCCGGCAAGGCGGAGCCCTAAGCAGAGTGGCAATAAACATTCAGCCAGGTAATGCCCTAATTTATCTAAGAAGATTCCCATTGGAGATTTTGTATCTCTCCATCGTGCTACTTCGCCATCACAGCAATCGATCAACATTTGAAGTTGGCTCAAGAAGAGTGCAATTGCAATTCCAACCCAGCCTTGAATTAGCAACGCTGGTCCAATTGATGCACCCGTGATAATCATCAGCCAAGTGACACCGTTTGCAGATATTGGAGTGCGTAACAAAATACGAGTTAAGTAAGGTGAAAGTCGGCGCTGGTAGAGATCTGCTATCCAGTGTTCAGAAGTTGAACGACCGGTCACTGATATTGGTTGTGAAATTTCGCGAATTTGGGCAATAGTCGGGCGCGCTGGTCTGTCAGTCATTTCGCTGACAACCTTGCATCCCACGAGAGATCCTAATTAATGGATGTATATCCAAGATGCAAAGATTTCCCGTCATAAGCGGTAATCTATCGTGCTTAAGCGGTATTTTCGGCATGGTTAGGTCTAGAGGATAAAAAATGGCGATTCAAGTTGTAATTCTGGCGGCCGGTATGGGAACTAGATTAGGAAAGCCATGGCCTAAACCGCTTACCGTCTTATCTGATGGCCGCTCGATTATGCAACAGCAGATGGAAAATGTTTCAAAAGTCTTTGGTGATAAGGCTCGTATAACAGTGGTCGTTGGATTTAAATTAGAGATGATTATTGAAGCCCACCCAACTGCTTCATTTGTTTACAACGAAGTTTATGATCAAACAAATACTTCAAAGAGTCTTCTAAAAGCGCTCATTGCAAGCCAAGAGTCGGGCGTGCTTTGGTTAAATGGCGATGTTGTATTTGACGCCAAAGTTTTAGAGAGAGTTGCTTCTCGAATTGAATCAGAGAAGTCATTTGTCTGCGTAAACACTTCTGCGACAGCCGAAGAAGAGGTCAAATACACAGTTGATGGCAAAGGATTTATTAAAGAGCTCTCAAAGACGGTGCAGGGTGCACTCGGTGAAGCAGTCGGAATCAACTTCATATCTGCCAGCCATAAAAGCGATGTTATTGCCCAACTAAATGCCTGTGCAGACCAGGATTACTTTGAGCGCGGTTTAGAACTTGCGATTGATAAGAATGGCATTGAGATAGAGCCGGTAGATATTTCTGACCTCTTTGCAGTTGAAGTAGATTTTCAAGCAGACCTAGACCGAGCTAATCAGGGCCTGAAGTAATTAAAGTGAGGCTCGGCGTAATCCTTCTTTAATTGCCATCTCAACTTCTGAAATTTTTAGCTCTGGAATCTTGATTGTTTCCGTAATAGGTTCGATTTCGCGCCAGTCAAGTTTTGGATTGATTGGTGTCGGGCTAATAACTTTAACATCGGCACCAAGTGCATAATCTATATATTTGATTCCGTCTCCGTGAACATACTCTTCAAATCCTTTAAAGACGACTAATGCGCAAGGAATACCATAGCTCTGACAGGTGATCAGTACGTGCATTGCACTTGTCACAACGCTCTCGTATTTAATTAGCGTTTCAATAAAAGTTACGATCTCATCCGGATGTGAAAGTTGCACTGACAACTCATCGCAATTCTCCGGAAGCTTTACCGGCGCTTGCAGATGCGTGTAATGGCGCACCAAGGCGATCCTGCCGTTTGTCGCGCCGCGGGTTAAGGGAAGTATTCTTGAAAGAACTACGCCCGGGTCTCCAAAATTCTCAATCCTTGGTCCCCCCGATTGCACGATCAAGTCTGCGGTATGTGGTCCTCGCACAGAAACAAAATCTGCCTTTGGATTTATGGCATGTTTAAATGAACTTACGCCTGTCCCAATTACTACAGAATTACTTTTAATAAATCTGCCGACTGAACCCAGGCTGACTATGTGCTTTTTCGGCGCACGAGTTGTCAATCCTTGAAAGACAATTTTGCTATCGGTGTAATGGTTAAAAATGAAAGGGGTTAGCCAATCCCCATAATTGCCAGGGTAAGGATTTTCCCACCAGGCTAACTTGATTTTATTCGTGCTTGGTTTCGCCGAGTATTCCAAGAAACTTGATGCCACTTTTATTGCAGCGCTTTCATATCTATTTGGAAGCACCTTGCGTTTAAATACACTAAGAGCTTCCTGATATTTGGCAGTATCTCCTGATTTTCCAGCAACTAACAAGTCTCGCGCAGCATTACCGCTGAGATTATTATGTTTCTTTCCAGTTAAGAATCCAGTTACTCCTGAGGCATCCACTAACAGGCGCGCTTTTGTCGAGAAGTTTTCCGGCAATTTCTCTTCGGTTAGCTTAGCAAATTCAAGAAGTTGCTTCTTTAAGCCGAACTTCTTTTTTGAATTTCCTGTGTGTTGTTCTACTTTTCTCTTAAAGTTGCCGACTTGCCCACTTGAACCAAATCTAAAGAAAACTTCGTGGCTTTCTAAAGTTCCTGCTCCTTTATCAACGGCGCAGTTAGAAGGAATTACCTGAAATGTCATATTTGGAGAATTGGCTCTCCAGGCCTCTTCAAAGAAAAAGTCATCAGTTGCTCTCACTGTTGCTGCTGATTCAAATTCTGCGGCTGCTGCAACCATCTTTCGCGCCTGCGCACTTGTGTTTATTCCCCAGAAGCAAGGTTCCCAGAAGCGTCCGCGGTTCTGATATCCAATACTTACTGGCGCACTGAATCCGCGTTGAAAACCAATAATGTCTGCCGTTGAGTTAAGAATAAAATCAGGGACGGAAAAGATCTCACAATCAACATCTACCCAGAAAACTTTCTTATTTGGATTAGCAGCACAAACTTCGGCTATAAATCCAACTTTCTTCCGGCATATATCTACCCAGTCTTCATCGTTACGTTTTGATATTTGGCGTAATTCGTATTCAATGCCGAGTTCTTCTAAGTTTGCCTGAAGTCGCAAGGCGTGGCTCTTGTAATACTCATCCCCTGTGAAAAATGAACAGATGATCGCGTTTTTAACGGTTGATTCTTTAGCGCTCTTTAGGGCAGCTACTGGTGCAAATTGGTCTTCAAGGGCATTAAGGATCTGATTACCGTCAAAATCTAGAGTGCTCACCCGTGAAATTTAAGGGAGGGGTTTGAATACTTGATGCCCCTAGAGCAAATGGAAGTTATACATTAGGTGAACAGAACCTTGTTTATCAGAAGTTCACCTTTTGCCAGGCGCTCTAATTGTTTTTCAATGAAGCACTTACCTCGAGATTCAAATGCTGAAGAGTTACCGCCTACATGCGGTGCAATTATGCAATTGGGTGCACTCCAAAGTGGGTGGCCTTTCGGCAGGGGTTCTGGATCTGTGACATCTAAGCCGGCAAATAGCCTCCGAGCGTTTAACTCTTTAACAAGAGCATCTGTATCAACTATTGGTCCACGTGCAACATTGATAAGCACCGCACCATCTTTCATTTTCGCTAATCGAGTGGCGTTAAAGAATTTGTGACTCTCAGAATTTAAAGGCAAGATTAAGAAAATAATGTCGTATTTTGAAATTTCTACATCAAATTCAGATATCTGTTTAGAACCATTTTCGCCACTTCGCGAATACCCGGTGATTGAAACGTCATATGCACCTAGGTACTTAGCTATCGTCTGCCCGATCGAACCGAAACCAACGATGGCAATATTGCTATCGTTTAATGAGTTGTAACGTTTACTGCTCCACTCTTCACGATCTTGTGCCCGCATAAAATCTTGAAAGCCTCGTCGCACAGAAATTGCCAAGCCAACCGCAAGTTCTGCTGTTGAAGCATCATGTACGCCTCTTGCATTACAAAGTTGAATTCCAGGTTTTGCAAACTCAATGGCATCTTCATAACCTGCTGATAAAAGTTG
The DNA here is from genome assembly GCA_964201705.1 of Candidatus Planktophila sp. Taxonomy (GTDB): domain Bacteria; phylum Actinomycetota; class Actinomycetes; order Nanopelagicales; family Nanopelagicaceae; genus Planktophila. The sequence goes on from CAXNEU010000011.1 coordinate 7,926, forward strand.
AAGAGTTTGCAATCTCTCCATTTTTAATGATGCGAGTAACCCTTCTCTTCCGCTCAAATATGCTGGAACAAAAAAAGTAATTGCTTTTAAATCATCAGTCTTTAGGTCACAATTCTGTGGAGAAAGCCGAACAAAGCCTTCGGGAACCTGAAGGTCATCCCACTGCGACCACACGACCTGTGACATTTACAGAGCTCCTTATTTCGATTCCGCTTAAAAGGTTACATCTGTTTCATGAATTTACCTATAGCGAAGAGGCAAGATTATCTAGCTGAATGTCATTACCTTGGAAATTGATTGAAAGTCCTCTAGAACTTATAGACACTGACTTAACTTTGAGCCCCTGAGGAACTGTAATGTCTTTTGCACTCCGACTCTTTATTTGATCTTGGATATCTACAGGAAGCGACGACGCTGGGATTGGACTACCCATTACCGAAACGCTTTTGATTTGGAAGTAAACCTGGCCATTTGCAAACTCTGGAACGAGTAAAGCCTTACCGATTCCGCCGGCTCCTACCGATATCTGCAAAGCGTTATCAACAATTTCGACATCATTGAATCCAGATTCTTGTAATAACTTAGATACCGGGATTGTCGCTGTGATATCGAGAGATCCAATTTGCGTGGGCTTAGATTTACTTATATTTCTCGCAGAAATTGCCAGCGAGGATTTTGTACCGCTGCCTTTTAACGTGAAGTCATCAATATCAATTTGAACTTTTTTTATTGAATCTGAATTTATGCTACTTGGCAGATCAAAAAGTGGGATAGATGCGCTAATTCCTGAAGCACTTGGTAGCTGCTGTTCTACGCGCGTAGCAATTTTAGATGAGACTAGTTTTTCTGCTGTTATCACTCCACCGCAAGCGAAGAGTGCCGTAACCGTTATCGCAATGCGTACTACTGATTTTCTCGACATTTGAGGCAGGGTAGTCATGCAACCTGTGAAAACACTTAAAGGAGGATCAGATGCGAATCTTCTGAGCGGAGACGAGGAGATTTGAACTCCTGAAGGCTTTTACACCTTACCTCGTTAGCAGTGAGGCGCACTCGACCGGGCTATGCGACGTCTCCAAGTACAGGTGAGAGTTTACAGGTATTTCCTAACGGGTGAAACGCTTCTCCTTCATTATTGCGTCCCAAATAACCGCTTGAGCAGCAAGGGCATCCTGAGAATTCTGAGCCTGATTAAGCGCGTTGATATCTACGCGATCGCAGACTTCTTCCAGGTAAGTAATGATTTCTATGCTGCGAGTAAGTGCGCGCACTGGATCGTCGCGGAATTGGAATTGATCAAGCAGAATTGGATCACTCCAGTTGATGCTGCGAAGTGCCAACATATATTCGATGGTTTCAAATAAGTGAACAGATGCAACTGGCAGATCATCATCCCAACCGCGCCAGTTATCGTTTAGCTCAGCGCTAACCAATTTGCCATGGCGATGAATAAGCAGAAGTGATTCTGCAGGAGTTTCTTGCGCCATCAGCGAATGACCGAAGTCCATTACAATTCCGACGTTATCAACTTTCATTTCGCTAATTGCAAGGAGCGTTTTTGCAGCGGTTGCAAGAGTCATGCGAACGCGTGGTTCTTTGCACTTATATTCAATAGCAAATTGCACCTTTGGATTTTCATTTGCTAAATCACGGATACCGTTGATGGTGTAATCCCATATCTGTAAATAATTTGCTTGTAACGGGAAGTCAAAACCATCTTGGCCGGGCCAGAATTTAACGTAAGTCGCGCCCAGAATTTCAGCGGCAGCGATTGCTTCGCGCACCCGGTCTTTAGTTTGCGAGCGCAGCTTGGTATCAGGGTTGGTAAATGAGCCCTTTACATACTCGCGCATATAAATATGTGGTGTGGTGGCGCGGCATATAAGTCCGTTGTCATCAAGCATCTTCTTTATTTCAACTGCGGTGCGCTCTGGAATATCGAATGGGACGTTGATATCAAGGTGTTTTAGGCCAGGGACTTTGGCGGCATCTTCAATCATCTGCTTGCTGGTACGAGTTGGTCCGTAACCATCTCCTGCATAACGGTCAACGAATTGGCCAAATGCCCAGATGCCTGCGCCGTAAGTTAGTTTTCCCATTTCTGCCTTCTCTCTCTTCTTATCTTGAAATCTTATGAGGTTTAATCGTTCGTGAATAGGGCCTTACTTATCTTTCATACGCGATGCCGCCAAGGCTTTACGCCAGGTTTTAAGCCTTTCTTGCCGCTCTGGTTCTGAGATTTTCGGTAGGTACTCGTCATATTTCAATTCAATTTTTCCCAGTTCTGCGAGTGTGGCAAGACCTGCACCGAGTGCTGCAACCATCGCTGCACCGAAGGCGGAAAGTTCAAGTAGTTGGGAAGAATTAATCTTCTTGCCACTTAGATCTGCCAACATCTGCATCAGATATCTGTTGCGGGCTCCTCCACCATCGGCGTAAAGAGTTTCTATCTTGATATTTGATTTAGCAAAATCTTCGAGAACATCATTGATTTGTGCGGCGGTCGATCTCAGCGCGGCAGCAGCTAAATCTGCGCGACTCGAACCTCGGGTAAGTCCGGTGATGATTCCGGTGGCTTCACGATCCCACCACGGTGCACCAAGCCCGCTGAACGCGGGTACTAGTTCTACAACTTGGGTTGACTCTGGTGCCAGCTTTGCTAACTCATCTGGAGTTGTGCCGAGAAGTTCTGCCAACCAAACCAAAGTTGAACCAGTTGAAAGAATGTTTGCTTCGGCGGCTTGAGTTATTTCGCCATCTATCTGCCAAGCAATAGTTTGCGGATTCACTCCAGTAAGCCCCATTAGTGAAGTACCTGTGCCGAAGGTGGCTTTAAAGTAGCCAGCCTTCCAGCCTTGGTGAGCAAATAGAGCAGCGTGAGAATCGCCCATAATTCCAGATAGCGGAACATCGTTACTTAACCCGAGCGCCTGCATATTTGTGCAGGAATGTTTTTCATTGGATGCGCAAACTCGAGGTAATTGTGATTTATCTATGGCAAATATCGAGAGAAGTTCTGGACTCCATTGGCCGGTCTTTATATCTAATAACTGAGTGCGGCTGGCACTTCCTGCTTCAACAATATGTCCTGCACCCAGTTTGAAAGCGATCCAAGAATCAATTGTTCCGATACAAATATCTGCGCTTTGGTAATCATTATTTTGAAATAGCCATTGCGCTTTAAGCGCCGAGAACATCGGGTCTAATTCCAGGCCGCTGATTGACTTTATTTGGGCAGCGTTTTTCAGTTGTTTTGCAGCTAATTCCGATGCTCTGCGATCTTGCCAGGTAATTATCTTTGATAGCGCTATTCCAGTTTTGCGATCCCACAGTAAAACTGATTCGCGCTGAATACTTAAGCCAACGGCAGCAATTTTATGGATGCTAGTTATCTCTTTACTTGCCGTAACAACAGATTGCCAGATCTCTTCAGGATCCTGTTCTACCCAGCCACTTTGCGGAAAAGTTGTTGTGATTTTTACTTCAGCTTGGGCAAGTACTTTTCCGCTTACATCTATCGCAAGTGCTTTGGTAGATCCGCTACCTTGATCGATAGCTAAAATAACTGGAGCGTTATCTGCCATTTTTCAGAAGTTCTCGCGCCGCAGCGGTGATGGCATCGGCAGTAAGTCCAAAATGTTCTAGCAAGTAAGGCGCTGATCCGGTTGGTGCAAATGAATCGATACCCATTAACTTCATCGCAATCGGATGGTTTTGCACTACGAACTCAGCGATTGCGCCACCGACTCCACCACGGGTTACTGATTCTTCAGCAGTGATGATTGCCTTTGTTTCTTTAGCCGCTGCCAATATTTCGGCGGTATCTAAAGGGGAAACGGTTGAAAGATTAATTACGCGAGCCGAAATTCCTGCACTCTTTAGCTGCTGCGCTGCTGAAATGGCGCGCGAGACTAATGTGCCGGTTGCGATAATTGTTATGTCGCTGCCATCGATAATACGCATCGCTTTATTTGGAATAAATGCTGGGCTTTGTCCGTGTGAAACCGATGGGACTTTAAATCTCCCAATGCGCATAAAGACAGGTCCATCTGTACTCGCGGCCCAGCGAACTGCGCCTTCTGTTTGTGCTTCATCTGCTGGTAAAACAATTGGTAGAGAATCAAGTGCGCGCATCCAAGCAATATCTTCGATTGAGTGATGTGTTGGGCCGAGCTCACCATAGGAAATACCTGGACTCATTCCGCAGAGTTTTACATTGGTGCGGGTGTAAACCACATCGGCTTTTATTTGTTCGAGGGCGCGGGCAGTTAAAAACGGGGCTGCGGCGCAGACAAAAGGGGTAAATCCAGCATTCGCCAGCCCTGCGGCAACGCCAACCATGTTTTGTTCTGCGATCCCGACATCGATCAAACGTTCCGGAAAGAGATCGCGAAATTCGCCTAAATTACTTGAACCAACTGAGTCGTTGCATACAACAACAATCTTTGGGTTTTCATTTGCGAGGGCAATCAAAGTCTTGGCAAAAATTATCCGATTATCGAACTCTTCCATTTTTTCTGCGCTCATTGTTTACCCACTTGTTCAAGGGCAGCTTCATATTGTTCAGTCGATGGAACTTTATGATGCCACTCGGCCTTACCTTCCATAAAGTCAACGCCTTTACCCTTTGTGGTCTGAGCAATAATCACTCGCGGTTTGGTCTGCGGATCGGTGAATGCCTTTAGTAACGCTGCATGATCGTGGCCATCGAGAACTACAACTTCCCAGCCAAATGATTCAAATTTCTTATCGAGTGGATCAAGTTCATTTGTCTTTGCTGTCGGGCTGCCTTGTTGAAAACCATTTCGGTCTATTACTGCAATTAAATTTGTAAGTTTGCGGTGTCCGGCAAACATCGCCGCTTCCCAGTTGCTGCCTTCTTGCAATTCACCATCGCCCATAATTACAAATGAGCGGCTGCCATTCTTTGCTAACTGCGCACCAATTGCCGTGCCAACTGCGATTGGAAAACCATGACCAAGTGGGCCAGTATTTGATTCAACGCCCGGAACCTTATTGCGGTTTGGGTGGCCATTTAAATTACTTAAAGGTTTTGCAAAAGTTTTTAAATCTTCAATTGGGAAGAAGCCACGCAGCGCCAGCGCGGAATAAAGTGCCACCGCGGCATGGCCTTTACTCAAAATTATGCGATCGCGATCGGCTTTATTAGGATCTTTTGGATCAACCTTTAAGACCGCGCCAAAGAGTGTTGCCAAGATATCTGTAACAGAAAAGTCGCCGCCGATATGGCCCATGCCAGCGCCTTTAATTGTGTGAAGGATTTGTAGGCGGATTTCTCGCGCTAAATCAGCAATTTCCCGCGTACTCATCGACATAGTGCCTTAACTCTATGCGTAATTACGCTCGCGTCAAGCGCCTTTTAATTCGCCAAAGAATTAACACTAATAACGCAATCCCCACCCATTGCCAAAATGAAATTGGAAATGGTTTATGCGATGGTAAATCTGGGCTTTCAATTGATGAAATGTTTGTAATAGAAAACTCTGCAAATACACCGGCATGATCTGTGGCATAGGGCGCTTTAAATCCAGTGACTTGCGAAGTTGTTACATCAACTCCATTTTTAGTAAATATGTAATCCAAGCGATCAGTAAATCCATATTCATTGCCCATCGCCTGTCCAGCTTTTAAGCGATCTGGATCTGGTCCAGTTAAGAGCGCATCCATTCCCCAGGTGTAAGTAGTTGGATCACTCGCATCAGGTCCAGCATCGTTAAATCCAGCTTCTTGCATTAAGCGATAGGCGTTGCACTTGCTGTTGCCCGCTGGGCATTCTTCGCTCGCAGTTGGTTGCAATCCTGGGTTTGCCGCATTTGATGGTCTTGGATCGCGTGGATCAGAATTGAAATCACCGATAATCACCAGTGGCATTTTGGTTTCTTTCACATCATCAATTAATTGCATAGCTTGTTTTGCTGCGTTTGGGACTTTATTTTCATCCCAGATAGATTCCAAGTGTGTTGAAATAAATCTAACTGGGGTGCCAGCAATCTTTATATCGGCCCAGGTGTAACCACGATAAATTGTCATCAACGTAGGCACAATGCTGTAACTGGCTTCGTATTCGGTATTGCCAACTCTAATAACTTCGCCAGCTAGAGATTTCTTAATTGCGAGGGCATCACCAATTTGAAAGCCACACGCAGCCTTATCTTGGCCAAATATCTTTTGAAAACGTGTTGAATCTTTAACTATTGTTAAAAATGGAATTGGATTTATTGAATATCCTGGATTAAAGGCGGTTGTGCCGTCTTTGCTCGCTAAAACATAATCGCCATCGAGGGCTTGCAAGAGTTGATCGGTGAAGTTAAATACCTCTGTTTTCTTGCTCCAAGCGTTCTTTTTGCAGTACCAAATAGTCGCTTCCTGTAAGCCGATCACATCGGGTTGATACTTCTTGATTTCTGCAGCCAGTGCGATGGAACGCTTGGAGAAATCATTCTCATTTACTTGATCCCACATAAATTGCGCAGCCGCTGGCATATTTGGAATCAATTCGAGGGCGACCCCAACATCAGCGCCAAGATAGATATTGCGCGACATAACAGTCACGGTTGGTTCTGCTGAATTTGCTGAGGGAATTGCCAAAATAGATGCAATTAATGAGGCGAGTAGCCCAACCATCACCCCTCGTAATTTCATGGCTTCATTATGTACTCTTAGCGACATGAATGAGAAGGTCGAAACCCCCGAAGTTAAGAGCGCGCGTCCATACGATATTGCACCCCCTGCGCAATATGCAGAATTTATGCGCACCGGCTGGGCGCCTTCAAACCTAGAAGGTTTACAACCACGGGAAGTTGTTACATTTGCATTTACTCGCCGTCAAGTTTTATCAGCAGCATTTCCAAATATTCGCCTGGTAATTCCTTCTGGTAACTTTAAAACTCGATCTAATGACACCGAATATGCTTTCCGCCCACACAGCGCCTTCGCTTACTACAGTGGTGTGCAGGGCTCCGATGCGGTTCCGGATTCAGTCTTGGTGATGGAACCAAATGAAACTGGCGGACACGATTCATATCTTTATCTGCATCCGCGTTCAACTCGCGAAACCGATGCTTTTTATACTGACCGTAAATATGGCGAACTCTGGGTTGGTCGCCACTTCACACTTGATGAAGCTAATGCGGTTTATCAAATTCCAACTCGCGATGTAGAAAAGATTGAAGATTTACTTCGCTTTAGCAAAGAGACACTTTTGATCCGCGGCGAAGATGCCTTGATGGATAAGTTGATTTCAAAGAGCGTACGTGAGGCTGAATTTCTTACCTTTACATCCGAACAACGCTTAGTTAAAGATGTTTATGAAGTGGGCCAATTACAGGTGGCAGTGGATGCAACCGGTCGTGGATTTAGCGATGTAATTTCTGCGATGCCTGCAGCGGCAAGTCATCCGCGTGGTGAAAGAATTGTCGAAGGTGCATTCTTTGGGCGTGCGCGCTTAGAAGGTAATGATATTGGCTATACAACGATCGCTGCTGCGGGAGCGCATGCCTGCGTGCTTCACTGGATTCGCAACGACGGCGCTGTTCGCAACGGAGAGCTGTTGTTGCTAGATGCTGGCGTTGAAATGGATTCTTATTACACCGCAGATATAACTCGCACCTTGCCGATAAATGGAAAGTTCACTCCTGCTCAACGCGCTTTATATATGTTGGTTTATGAGGCACAACTCGCGGGATTTGCTGCGGTAAAACCAGGAGCGCAATTCTTAGATATTAACCGCGCATCACAACGTGTTCTCGCTGAAGGCTTAGCAAATATGGGCGTCTTAACAATTAGCGCCGAAGAATCAATGAAGCCTGAAGTTGGTTTACACCGGCGTTGGACTTTGCACGGTGTGAGCCATCACCTTGGCCTAGATGTTCACGATTGCGAACATGCTCGCCAAGATATGTACCGCGAAGGAATTCTGCGCGAAGGAATGGTATTGACTGTAGAACCAGGGCTTTATATCCAACCCGATGATGAATTATTTGCACCGGAATACCGCGGAATTGGTATCCGCATCGAAGATGATGTAGTTGTTACCGCCGATGGCTACCGCAATTTAAGTGAGAATATTCCGCGCCACCCAGATGCAGTTGAAGAGTGGATAAAAGCAGTCCAACAAGCAAGATAAGATAAGAGAATGAGCCAATCGCTAATTCACGCTCGAGGACTGACTAAAAAGTTTGGTGATTTCACCGCCGTTAATGGAATTGATTTCGATGTAGTTAAAGGTGAATCCTTCGGACTGCTGGGGCCAAATGGGGCTGGGAAATCAACTGCCATGCGGATGATCGGTGCCACCTCACAGCGCACATCTGGTGATCTCACGATTCTAGGTAAAGACCCAGAGAAATTTGGTCCACAAATTCGCGCCCACCTTGGTGTTGTTCCGCAACAAGATAATTTGGATACTTCTTTAAGTGTTACTGAAAATCTGTATATCTACGGGCGTTACTTCGGGCTAAGCCGTAAATTTCTGAAAGGTAAAATCGAAGAACTTTTGAGCTTTGCCCAACTTGAAGAGAAGCGAAATGCCAAAGTTGAATCGTTAAGTGGTGGAATGAAGCGCCGTCTAACTATTGCACGCGCGCTTGTTAGCGAGCCTGAGATCTTGATGCTTGATGAGCCAACAACTGGGCTGGATCCACAAGCGCGACACATTTTGTGGGATCGCCTCTTTAGGTTAAAGGAAGATGGCGTAACACTGCTGATTACAACTCACTTTATGGATGAGGCTGAACAACTCTGTGATCGCCTTGTAGTTATGGATAAAGGCGCAATTATGGCCGAGGGAAGTCCGGCACAACTCATAAAAGATTATTCAACGAAAGAAGTTCTTGAAGTTCGCTTTGGGTCAGAACGCAATGCACTTATGGCAGATGACTTGCGCCAATACTGTGATCGCATAGAAGAGCTCCCTGATCGAATCTTGATGTATGCCGAAGATGGTGAAGAGTTGCTCGAACGTATCTATAAAAAAGGTTTCCACCCAAAGACTTCACTTGTGCGCCGTAGCTCACTGGAAGATGTTTTCCTACGTTTGACCGGAAGAACGCTGATCGATTAATGAGCTCTTTCCAAACTAGGCAAGGTTCACTCAAGATCGTTGATGCCGCACGTGTTACTGCACGTGGTGCTTTATTTGTTACTGAAGCCCGTCTGCGCACAATGCTCAAATGGGTTTGGTTAATCATTTCAATTGCGATCGCTAACCCTGTTCTGTATCTCGTTTCAATTGGTCTCGGACTTGGTTCTTATATCGATAAAAACACAGGTGCAATGGGGGTAGATGGCGTCTCATATCTAACTTTTCTTGCGCCGGCGCTACTAGCAACCGCTGCAATTCAGGGCGCAATGGATGAGAGCGTCTATCCAACTCTCGAGGGATTTAAATGGAATAAAACTTTCTTCTCAATGAATGCGACACCGCTGACTGGAAATCAAATTGCGATGGGCGTTTTCTTTAACAGCCTAATCCGAACTATTTTTACAGCGATTTTGTATTGGTTAGTTATGCTCGCATTTGGAGTACTTGACTCTCCACGCGCGTGGCTTGCCATCTTCACCGCAGTTATGGCCGGTGCAGCATTTGGCGCATCTATGCAAGCTTTAGCGGGCTTTCTTGAAAACGAGAATGGCTTCTTTACTGTTGTTGAGCGATTTATCGTTATGCCGCTCTTCTTATTCTCTGGCACTTTCTATCCGCTCACAAATATGCCGATATTTCTGCAGTGGATCGGCTGGATTTCACCTCTGTGGCACGCTACCGAATTGGGCCGCTGGTTAACCTACGGTTCTGAGATTTCTACACCAATGCTCTTACTGCACTTCATATTCTTAAACTCAATCCTCATCTTTGGATTAATTGCATCACGCCGAATCTTTACGAAGAGGTTGGGCAAATAATGATTCTTTCAACCGCGGTTGCAATTGCCGAAGCGCGCATGGGTAAACCTGGTGAAAAGTATTATTCAGGTCGCTCGAGAGCGATTATGGAGCGCGCCTACATCGCCTTTAAATCATCAACCTGGCTAATTGTAATATCCGGTTTTTTTGAGCCCGTGTTATTTCTTCTCTCATTTGGCTACGGTCTCAAAGATCTTGTGGGAGATATAACCGTTGCGGGACAACCAGTAGGTTATGTCGCATTTATTGCGCCTGCGCTTTTGGCAACGAGTGCCATGAACGGCGCTATTTATGATTCAACGATGAATGTTTACTTCAAGATGAATCACGACCGCGTTTATCACGGAATGCTTGCGACCTCACTTGGCCCGATGGATGTTGCACTCGGTGAAATTAGTTGGGCGCTGCTTCGCGGTTTTTCTTACGCCGTTGGCTTTATGGCTGTTGTTGTCCCACTAGGACTTGTTCCTAGCGCTTGGGGTATTTTGGCAATTCCGGCAGCAGTTTTAATTGCATTTGGTTTTGCATCCTTTGGAATGGCGGTGACTTCATATATGAAGTCATACCAGCAACTTGAAATGATAAATATTTTCTTACTTCCAATGTTTTTATTCTCAGGCTCTTTCTACCCACTTTCTGTCTTCCCAGATTGGTTGCAGACCGTGATTCGCCTCTTCCCCTTGGCTCACGCTATTGATTTAGTTCGCGGATTGATGCTGGGCAATGTTTCTTGGGCGCTCCTCGAGCACGTTGCCTATTTTGTGGTCATGATTGTTATTGGATTGTTCTTCACAACAAGGCGCCTCAACGCCTTATTTATGCGTTAAGAAACTAGCTGCAAACCTAGATAAGCAGCGGCCAGACCAAAGCCAAGTGACATTACAAGGTTGATTGTGATCTCTTTATAACGCTTTAACTCAAAGCCCAAATAAATATCGAGCATAAAAGTAGACCAAGTTGTGAATGCGCCAGCGAAACCAACTGCCAACAAGTCGTATGTGCTTTCTGTCTTTGTGTAAGTCAAACCGATTACAAATGAGCCAATGACATTTACCAAGAAGATTCCATAGGGCTTACTCGTAAATCTTCGGATGTATTGATCAATTGCAAATCGCGCCGGAGCGCCAATTGCGGCGCCTAAAATCACATACCAAGTATTCACTTGCGCACCGGTATCAACTTGCGGCTAAGTGGTAAGACGAGCAGAACGATTAGCAAACTTAAGACAATGTTTTGCGCCAAGAAGACTGGCCCACCAGAAATTGGTTGAACTACTTGCACGGTTACCGCTGAAAAAGTAGTCATTCCGGCGCAGAAGCCAGGTAGCAAAAGATGACGGAGCTCGGTCACACCGCGTCGCTCCATTAGAACCAATAGCGCGCTAGCAAGGGCTACACCAATTAAATTTGCAGCAAGAGTGCCGTTTCGATCATCCGGAATTACAACAGATAGTCCGAAGCGGACTAAAGTGCCTGCTACTCCGCCTACGGCAACAAGTAGCAGCGACTTCATCTTTAGCTGCGCTTTTCTCTCTTTAAGAGACCAGCAAACATACGAGCAGGATCGTATTTGATATCAACAACACGTTCCTTCATCGGAATAATTGCATTGTCAGTGATTTTGATGTGCTCTGGGCAAACTTCAGTACAGCACTTGGTGATGTTACACATTCCAAGGCCATGTTCTTCCTGCGCAGTGCGCTTGCGATTTTTCAAGATATCAAGTGGGTGCATATCAAGTTCTGCGATACGAATAAAGAAGCGTGGGCCAGCGAAAGATTTCTTATTCTCTTCGTGGTCACGAACTACGTGGCAAACATCCTGACATAAGAAACACTCGATGCACTTGCGGAACTCTTGTGATCGCTCGACATCGACTTGTTCCATGCGTGCTTGCCCTGGCTTTAGATCCGCCGGAGGGGCGAATGCCGGAATCTCCATCGCCTTCTTGTAGTTAAAGGAGACGTCGGTGACCAAGTCTTTAATAACTGGAAATGCGCGAAGTGGCGTAACGGTAATAGTTTCGCCTTCTTCAAATGAGGCAACCTGCGTCATACAAGCAAGACGTGGCTTGCCGTTGATCTCCATTGAGCAAGAACCACATTTGCCAGCCTTGCAATTCCAACGAACTGCGAGATCGCCCATCTGGGTTGCTTGTACGCGGTGAATTACATCGAGCACAACTTCGCCTTCGTTAACATCTACCTGAACATCTTTAAGTCCACCGTCAGTTGCATCTCCTCGCCAAATGCGAAGGTTTAATTTGCGCGCCATTAGTTGGAACCGCCTTTCGCGATTTCTTCCGGTGTCATGTACTTCTTAAGTTCATCGACGTCAAAGAGATCAAAGAGTTCCTTTGGCATAAATGGCAGCGTTTGTTTGCGCACGCTTACTTGGTTGCCATCGAATGATGCGATGTGGTTGCTTTGGCGCCAACCCGAATCCATACCCGGGAAATCATCCCGAGTATGTCCACCGCGAGATTCTTCGCGACTGATTGCAGACTTGGCAGTGCTTTCGGCAACTAACAACATATTGTCGAGATCAAATGCCAAGTGGAAACCTGGATTGAATTTGCGACCACCGGAGACTGCAACATTTGCGCTGCGCTTTCTGATCTCGGAAATCTTTTCAATCGCTTCTTTTAACTCAGAACCGGTGCGGATAATGCCGACCAAGTTATGAGTAACTTCTTGCAATTCCGCGTGAAGTGAATAAGAGTTTTCGCCACCACTGCGTGCAAATGGTGCTTCGATACGTGCGGCTGCGGCGGCAACGGTTGCATCTGAAACAGATGCGTTTCTGTTCTGCTTAACGTATGCGGCGGCGCCCATTCCAGCGCGACGACCAAAGACCAAAAGATCTGAAAGTGAATTACCGCCCAGGCGATTTGAACCGTGCATTCCGCCGGCAACTTCACCTGCTGCGAATAAGCCTGGAACTCCAACAGCGGCTGCAGTATCTGGTTCTACTTCAACGCCACCCATTACATAGTGACAAGTTGGGCCAACTTCCATCGCTTCTTTTGTAATGTCAACGCCAGCTAATTCGTAGAACTGGTGCCACATAGATGGCAGGCGCTTCTTAATTATTTCAGCAGAAATACGCTTAGAAACATCTAGGAATACGCCGCCGTGTTCAGTGCCGCGACCAGCTTTTACTTCGGAGTTAATTGCGCGCGCTACTTCATCGCGTGGCAAAAGCTCTGGTGGACGGCGGTTATTATCTTGATCGACATACCAACGATCTGCTTCTTCTTCGTTATCTGCATACTTATCTTTAAATACATCTGGGATGTACTTAAACATAAAACGTTCGCCTTTATTGTTTGTAAGAATTCCGCCTTCACCACGAACAGATTCAGTCACCAAAATTCCACGTACAGATGGCGGCCAAACCATTCCGGTTGGGTGGAACTGCAAAAATTCCATATCAACTAAATTTGCGCCAGCCTTTAGCGCAAGCGCGTGGCCATCGCCAGTGCCTTCCCAAGAGTTGGAGGTAATTTTAAATGTCTTTCCGACGCCACCGGTTGCAATGATCACTGAAGGTGCTTCAAATAGAACTTCTGATCCGGATTCGCGCCAATAACCGTATGCACCAGCGATCTTGCCGCCTTCTTTTAAGATCTCGGTAATTGTTAACTCAGCAAAAACTTTAAGGTGTGATTCGTAATCACCATGCTCGCGCTTGTCGGCTTGTTGCAGGGCAACAATCTTCTGTTGCATTGTGCGGATAAGTTCTAGCCC
>CAXNEU010000012.1:0-21158 GCA_964201705.1 Candidatus Planktophila sp.
AAAGCGACTAAGCGATAGGAAAGTTGATCAAGTGTTTCCAAATCTGGCAAACGCTTAGCCCACGGCTTGCGATCACCTTTTGACTCCATCGCATCTAAATAAAGATAAGCACCAGCGATGACATTTGCAAGTAAGAAAACTCCGCCAGAAATAATTGCAGCGATTACGTGAATGACTAACCACGTTGACCTTAGCGCTGGAACTAGTGGTGCGCTTTCGCGATAGAGCAAAGTGACTGCGGTTCCGAGGGTGAGAAGAACTGAAATCGAGATAAACAATCCCAGCCAGCGCAGATCATGTTTGCGAAGTGCTAACAAGTACGCTCCAGTTAAAGCGAGGGCTCCAGTAATTGAGAATTCATACATATTGCCCCAAGGAACATGCTCTGCAGAGATACCACGTGCAATTACGCCACCAAGAAGAAGTAAAAATCCTAAGATCATCATCGCTGTTGCGATACGCGCTGCGCGTTCGGTGCGGGTGTAATCCAACGTCTTTGTTAAAACACTTCCAGATTGAGTATCACTTAATTCGGGAGCTCGCACCGCCCAGGCAGTTTCGAAAGCATGTGCCAAGAAAGATAAGGCGAAGATCCCCATTGCTGAGTAAACAAAGTAATTAGAGATGTACGCCCAAGTTGTCTGCATCTACATCTCCTTTTTCAAGTGCGTAACAAAACGTTCGATTTCCGCGTCTAGCCCCGGTGCCCCATTCTTAGCCAGACCAGCTACTTCTACAACTCCAGTTGATGTGATCCTTACCCATATACGTCGGCGCCTTCCAAAGAGTGAGGCAAGTAAGCCGAGAATCGCGGCGATTGCACCATATAAGGAGTAACTCTTGCCCGGATCATCGACAATTTGCAGATTAATCCAAGGTACAAAAGTTTCAAATTTTATTGAGCCTTCTGGGTATGAAAACGTTTCACCAGGTTTTAGTGAATCTAGCGCTATCCGCTTCATCTTGGAAGTATCGATGCGATAGACAGATTGTGGAATCCCCGAATCTAACCCGAGATCACCTTCCCAAATTGAGAAAAGCATTTTTGGGTCGAGCGCTTCTGGGAATACTGAAATTCCACCCTGGCCTCCTTCGCGCGCAAATGTTGGGTAGAAACTGGCAACGAAACCAATTTGCGGATTAGCATCCGGAACTTTTATCGATCCGATAGAGCGCAAGTTGCCATCTTGGGGCAGGAATGGAATCGGACCTTGTAAAGCAACTTGGCCAGTTGAATCGCGCACGGTAACTATTGGTGAGTATCCATTGGCTTGTAAGTAAACCCGCGTATTTCCAAAGGTAAGTGGACTATTCACCTTGATAGTTTTAATCGTGGATATGGTTTCACCCGGATTAGTAACTCGCACCGTCGCCGTGTAATCCTGGGGAGCATTCGTCACCGGATCATATTTGGCTACGAAATCAACAACTTCAATAATAAAAGGCTGCAGTGAATCTTCATTGACTAGCTTTCCAAATGAGAGATTGTCATATGAGGTTGCAAGGCTAATGAAACGCTCACCTTTATTAACTATCGCCTCACCGCGCATTCCAAATAACGAACCAACGCTTACGCCAATAAGAATCAAAATGAGTGAGAGGTGGAAGAGCAGATTTCCAGTCTCACGTAAATAACCTTTTTCAGCAGAAATTGCGCCGTCTTCGCTGCGTACTCGAAAACGTGATTTTTTAAACCAACTTTGCGCTTTAGCGAGTTCTGATCCATCACCCGCAAATTGTTGGAAAGATTCCATGCGAGATAAATTGCGAGGAGTAAGCGGTGGCAGAGCGCGCATTGCTTGGAAATGTTCAAAGGTTCGTGGCAGAACACAACCAATTAGAGAGATGAAGAGCAATATGTATATCGCGCTAAACCAAGGTGATGAATAGACGGTAAATCCTGAAAAGCGTTCAATCCAGCGCGCTAATTCGGGGCTATCTAAATAATATTGCCGCACCGCCATTGGGTTCTGAGCTCTTTGCGGAATAAATGATCCGGGGATCGCTGCCACACCAAGCATCATCAACAGAATTAACGCGGTGCGCATACTGGTCAGTTGGCGCCACATAAAGCGGAGCAGACCAGTTGCACCTAATTCGGGAAGAGTTGTTTCTGTACTCAATTAAATCACCGGCGTAAATGCTGAAATCATAGAGCGAAGTGAAATCATTAAATCAGTCCATAATCCGAGCACTTGAGCGATACCAATAAGAATTAAGAGAACTCCACCAATTTTACTTATCAAATCTCCACGCTTGGTTAGATACTTTCGCAGACGTTCAGATTTATCTAAGTAAAGTCCCGATGCGATAAACGGTACGCCTAGCCCAATGCAATAACCAAATGAAAGAATTGCACCACGGGCTGCACTTGACTCTTGAAAGGCCAGCGTTTGAACCGTTGCTAACGCCGGACCAATGCAAGGTGTCCAGCCAATACCAAAGAGAAAACCTAGAAGTGGCGCACCAATTAGCCCACCGTTTGTCGCAATCTTCGGTGAGAAAGTTCGCATCATGGGAAAGCTCCCCATAAAGATAAGGCCCAGCAGAATTGTTATAACTCCCAAAATACGTGTGATGGTCTCATCGTTAGTTGCAATACGAGATCCAATTCCGCCAAAGAGTGCACCGTAAGAGATAAAGAGAACGCTAAAGCCAAGAACAAAGAGAATTGAGCCGAGAAAGACTCGCCCCTTTGCCTTGGAGTAACCAGCGGCAAAAGATAAGTAACCGGGTACTAAAGGCAATACGCAAGGAGAGAGAAAGGAAATAAGCCCAGCAAGAATTGCAATCGGAAAAGCGACGAGCAGAAAACCGCTAAATAATTGGTCTACGAAGAAGTCAATCATTCTTCTTCAAGCTTTCGAATCAATTTACTTAAAGAGTTAAGTGTTACTTCCCCGGAAATTCGCGCAGCTACATTGCCGCTTTTATCTATTAATACCGTTGAGGGAATGGCGTTGGCGGGCAATGAGCCCTTAAAACCAATTAGAAGTGAGTCATCTATAAAGGTTGGATAAGGGATGGCAAATCTGCGAGCAAAGGCTTCTGCAGTGGCTGGGTTATCGCGGGTCAATATCCCCATAAATTGAACAGCTGGATATTGCTTAGAAAGTTCAATCAGCGTGGGAATTTCAGCTCGGCAGGGAGAACACCAAGATGCCCAGACATTTACAACTGCTACTTGACCAGGATTGAAGATAAATGTCTTACCGCTAAGTGTCATTCCAGATAAAGCTGGCGCTGCTGTTCGTTTTGCGCTATCAATTCTAGTTACTGCACCGCTTCCTTCGATAAAACTTTCTTCCGGGGTTGAGCTTCCGCCACCGCAGGCAGTTAAAGAAATTGCAGAAAAAAGCGTAAGTGCGATTAAAGAGATTGGCTTACGCATGTATCCATTATTTCTTTGGTGGTAGTAAATGTGCAGCGGGTTCAGAGTAAGTAAGTCCGGATATCACGTCATCGTCATCGAAGTGAATGCTGGTCACAGAGGCTAGCGAGCACTCGCGCTTACGTGGATCGTGCAACATTGATCGCCCCTCAATTGCACTTCGGGTTATCCAAATAGGCAATTGATGAGAAACAACAATTGCATCTTTGCCATTTGCTGCCTTATTGGCGGCGAATATCGCAGCGAGCATACGATTGATTTGTTCTTCATATGGTTCACCCCAAGATGGCTTCCAAGGATTGTATAAATGGCGCCAAGAACCTGGATGCTTCAGCACTCCGCTTCCAAGTTCAAAACTCTTGCCTTCAAAAATGTTTGCAGCTTCAATTAAGCGATCATCAGTTGTAATCGCAATTCCATGCGCTTTCGCAATTGGTGCGGCGGTCTCTTGTGCACGTTGCAACGGGGAGACATGTAATGCGCCTAAATCAATCGCCTTGGACCATTCGCCCAGTACTTGTGCCATCTCTTGTCCGCGATTAGATAATCGCCAGCCAGGTTGTCTTCCGTAGAGAATTTTCTCTGGATTCTCTACTTCGCCGTGGCGTACTACGTGGACAGTTGAACTCATAGCGCTAAGCATAAAGCGTCCTTCGGCAGGGCAATATCGCGCTTAATCGCTAGGGTAGTGACATGTCACTCACACCGCGGCGTGCGGCTTTCTTCGACGTCGATAACACCTTGGTGCGGGGCTCAACTATCTACTTTCTTGGCCGCGGAATGTACCAACGTGGCTTTTTCACGAAATCAGATATTTCGCGATTTGTATTAGCCAATCTGCGATTTCGCTTAACGGGAACTGAAAAGCAAGATGAGATAAATAGATTTCAAAAATCAGCACAAGATTTTATCGGTGGGCACAATGTCTCTGAAATACAGGCAGTAGCCCAAGAAATTTATGATGAGTATGTATCTCCTGCTCTTTGGGAAGGAACCATTGAAATTGCACAGCGACATCTAAATGATGGCGTTGAAGTTTGGTTAGTGACCGCAGCGCCCGAAGATATGGCAACGCTAATCGCTGAACGTTTGGGATTTACCGGAGCAATTGGCAGTAAGGCAGCCATTGAAGATGGTCATTACACCGGCGCTATGAATGGACCGCTCTTACACGGGCGCGAGAAAGCAACTGCGATACAAGAACTTGCCAAAGAAAATGGATTTGATTTGGCATCTTGCTTTGGGTATTCAGATAGCCACAACGATTTACCACTTCTGTTAACTGTCGGAAATCCATCTGCCATTAACCCTGATGCAAAATTACGGATCCGTGCATTGCAAGAGCGCTGGCCAATTCACGACTTCCGCCGAATGAGATTTCTAAATCGTTTACTTGGGCCGATGGTCTCTCGCCTGGCTTGGCTGGGCACCAGACTTACCCCGCGCCGCAATAAGCGCTGAGTTAAAAAGCCAATTCGCGCTGCAACCTCACTTGCGAGTAATGTAGGCAAGTTATGGAAACGCGCTCCTTTGCAGATTACTTACGTACCTTGAATGACGCTGCCCTAATTTCGCTCTTTTCTCATCGGCCAGATCTAGTAACTCCAGTACCTCCTGATGTTGCATCTCTTGCTGTTCGTGCAACTTCTGCGCCAAGTTTGGCGCGCGCAATCGATGCGCTAAACACTTGGCAATATCAAGTTTTAGAAGCGTGCGCTGTTGTTGCTGAACCATTTAATGAAAAAAATATTGTCTCACTTACCGACAAAGCAGCGCTCTTTGTTATCCCTGGGTTAATCGAACGTGGCTTGGTTTACACAGGAAAAGATGGCCTTTATCTACCAACAACTGTGCGCGAAGTTCTCGGCGGCGACATTGCCGGACTTGGACCGCAATCTATGGCGAAATTAAATTTAAAGAAGTTAGAAGATGCACCAGCGGCGGCAAGGAAAGCGCTCGATGCCATGGTTTGGGGGCCACCGCGCGGAACAATTGCTGATGTTAAAAAACCAGGCGCAGGAGTTCAATGGTTATTGGAAAATGACTTTGTAGTCGTAGCAAACGCTCACACTGTTTTAATGCCGCGCGAAGTTGCGATCCACTTGCGTGGTGGCAAAATACATAAAGAACTTTTTACTAAAGCACCGGAACTGGTAAGTGATAAGCGAGATGGCAAGAGCATTCAGCTTGCTGCGATAGCAAATGTTTCAACTTTCTTACGTTGGACTGAAGAGATTCTAAATTTCTGGGCTCAAGAACCTGCAGATGCACTGCGTTCTGGTGGCCTAGGCGTTCGAGATTTAAAGATAATTTCAAACCACCTGGGCGTTGATACCAACTGCGCTTCATTCGTGGCTGAAATGGCTTATCTGGCGGGCCTGTTGTCAATTGAGGCCGACGATCGCATTCTTCCAACTAATCAATTTGATATTTGGTTGACCCAAACACCATCTGCACGCTGGCAATCACTTGTGTCACAGTGGCTGATAACTTCAAGAATGAGTGGCTTAGTCGGCAAAGAAGAGTCAAAGAACGTTGCGCCACTTGGCCCAGAGCTAGATCGCGTGGCTGCGGCGCCGATTCGCAAGTTAACTCTGCGATTGCTGCAAGAAAGCGAAGGTTCTGCCCCAAAAATCGAATCTCTACTTTTACTCGCACAATGGAATACCCCAGCAAGGCGAAGTGGTGGAATACCAAGTGATTACATCAGTTGGAATTTACGTGAAGCAGAATGGCTTGGAATCACTGGGCAAGGCGCGATTTCAAAGTATGGAATTGGGCTATTAGCTGGAGCAGATCTCGATGAGATTGATGAAGATCTTCCTAAGCCGGTAGATCACATTCTTATTCAAAGTGATCACACCGCAATTGCACCTGGTCCACTTGAGCACGAAATTGCCCAAGAGTTAGCGATACTTGCTGAAATTGAAAGCCGCGGTGGCGCAACCGTTTATCGCTTTAGCGAAGCAACAATCCGTCGCGGTTTAGATCACGGACGCACCGGAGATGAGATTAAGGCATTTTTAAAGAAGACTTCCAAAACTCCAATGCCACAACCGCTGGAATATTTAATTGCAGATGTTGCCAAGAAACACGGAAAATTGCGAGTTGGCAACACCGCAGCATTTATCAGATGTGAAGATCCTGCCTTGATCGCGCAGATCATCAGCGATAAACGCTTAGAAATGTTATCGCTTCGCCAAATATCTCCAGAAGTTCTAATCTGCCAGCACGATGCAGCCGATGCGATGTCTATATTGCGCAGCTTCGGATATTTACCGGCCGGAGAAGATTCGCAAGGTGCGCTACTTAGTGGACCAAGAATTCAACGTGCAAAAGGAAAAGCACGGCCTCCAAGAATCCTCGGAGAATTTGATCGACCTGATGAGTTGCAGTTAGAAGCAGCGCTGCGCGCACTTCGCACTGGAGAAAAATCTAGCCATCGCCAAAGTACTTTGCGCAATATCGCATCGAACACGCTTGGTTCACTTCCGCGCACGACCGCTAATGAAACTTTAGATATCTTGGCGGATTACTTAAAAAATCAGCCGGCTACATCTCTCTCAATTGGTTACGCCGATAACAATGGCCTAGTTTCACATCGCATCATTGATCCCTTAAAACTCTCGGCTGGTTCACTAATTGCGCGCGATCACGCTACTGGCGAGGTTCAAACCTTTAGAATTGCACGCATAACAGGGGTGGCGGCGATATGACGAGCACGAATGAGGCTAAATACGGCAGACTTGACCCTATGTTGGCTGCGATTGAAGCTTTGGTGCGATGTGAATCGCCAACTGAAGATATTGCCGCTTGCCAGAACGTAGTTCGTTTAGCAAGTGATATCGCAACTCGCGTTCTCGGTACACCTGCGCAAATTAAAGAGATTAAAGGACGCCCCGTATTTTGGTGGGGCGCTAGCCAACCAGAAATACTTTTACTCGCTCACCTTGACACTGTTTGGCCGCACGGTTCTTATCAACCTCTCTGGGAAATAAACGGTGATGTTGTTCGTGGTCCTGGTGTCTTTGATATGAAAGCGGGCTTTGTGCAAGCTTTATTTGCACTAAAAGATATTAAAGGTGCTGCGGATCGTGTCGCCCTTGTTGCAACAACTGATGAAGAGACTGGTTCTTTTGCATCGCGAGAATTGATAATGGAGTTATCTGCCGCTGCCAAAGCAGTTTTAGTTTTAGAAGCATCACTTGATGGCAAAGTTAAGACTGGTCGCAAAGGCACAGCGATGTACAAGGTGACTGTT
Organism: Candidatus Planktophila sp.; assembly: GCA_964201705.1. Taxonomy (GTDB): domain Bacteria; phylum Actinomycetota; class Actinomycetes; order Nanopelagicales; family Nanopelagicaceae; genus Planktophila. The sequence goes on from CAXNEU010000012.1 coordinate 7,653, forward strand.
CATGGCTTGGCATCTCATGCCGGCCTAGAACCAGAAAAGGGTGTTAACGCAACCGTTGAAATCGCCCACGTAGTTCTCCAACTTGCTGCGCTAGAGAATAAAGAGCATGGAACAACAGTTGTTCCGACTTTGTTAAAGTCTGGAAATAGCGCTAATACGGTTCCAGATCAAGCAATCCTTGAAATCGATGCGCGATCTTTTGCACAATCTGAGATTGAACGAGTTGATGCAGCAATTAAATCTCTCAAGGCAACCGTTTCTGGCGCACGACTTGAGATAACTGGTGGGCTAAATCGTCCGCCGCTACAGCCAGCCTCAACCAAAGCGCTCTACGAAAGAATTGAAGTAGTTGCAAAATCGATTGGAATGGCCCCGTTAGGTTGTGCAGAAGTTGGTGGAGCCAGCGATGGTAATTTCGCAGCTGCTGCTGGTGCGCAGGTTCTTGATGGTTTAGGTGCAGTCGGTGGCGGTGCACATGCGCCTAGTGAATGGCTAAGTTTGAAATCTATTGAAGACCGTAGCGCCTTGCTGCACGCATTTATTAAAGATTTGTTGAAATGAGCGAAGGCCCGCTAATTGTCCAGAGCGATAAAACGCTTCTGCTGGATATTGACCATCCGCTTTCTACCGAATGTCGTCGCGCGATTGCGCCATTTGCCGAATTAGAACGTTCGCCTGAACATATCCATACCTATCGCTTAACCAATTTGGGCTTATGGAATGCGCGCGCAGCAGGCCACGATGCAGAGCTAGTAATTGATACTTTGATCAAATATTCGCGATACGCAGTTCCGCACTCACTTCTTGTGGATGTCGCCGAAACTATGTCGCGCTATGGACGCTTGCGTTTAGAAGCCGATCCAGTGCACGGGCTAATCTTGATCACAACCGATGTCGGTGTTTTAGAAGAAGTTATTCGCGCTAAGAAGATTGCGCCACTCTTGGGTGCACGCATCGATCCCGAAACAATTGTTGTCCATGCAAGTCAGCGTGGTGCAATAAAGCAATCACTGCTTAGACTCGGTTGGCCGGCCGAAGATTTTGCGGGATATGTTGATGGCCAAGCCCATGAGATTGCACTCAAGCAAAATGATTGGAAGATCCGCCCTTATCAAGAGTTAGCAGCTGAAGGATTTTGGCACGGTGGTTCAGGAGTTGTAGTTCTTCCTTGCGGTGCAGGAAAGACAATTGTTGGCGCAGCCGCGATGGCACACGCCAAAGCAACAACTTTAATTTTGGTCACCAACACCGTGGCGGCGCGACAGTGGCGCGAAGAACTTTTGCGCAGAACCACGTTAAATGAAGATGAAATCGGTGAATATTCTGGAGCGAAGAAAGAGATTCGTCCAGTAACAATTGCGACTTACCAAGTGATGACTAAGAAAAAAAATGGTGTTTACTCGCATTTAGATTTATTTGATACCCACGATTGGGGCCTGATTATTTATGATGAAGTGCACCTACTTCCTGCGCCGATCTTCCGATTTACTGCAGATATTCAATCGCGCCGCCGCCTAGGCCTTACCGCCACTTTAGTTCGTGAAGATGGCATGGAAGGTGAAGTGTTTTCACTTATTGGACCCAAGCGTTTTGATGTACCTTGGAAAGAGATTGAGGCACAGGGCTATATAGCGCCAGCAGAATGTATTGAAGTCCGAGTAAATCTAACTGAAGCAGAACGACTTTCTTATGCGACCGCAGAACCAGAAGAGCGATATCGCTACTGCGCGACTACCAGAACTAAGCGCAATGTCGTTGAAAAATTAGTAGATCTTCACGCAGGAGAACAGATACTTGTTATTGGTCAATACATCGATCAATTAGATGATCTCTCTGAAACACTTGGTGTTCCGGTAATTAAAGGTGAGACTCCGATTAAAGAACGTGAAAGGCTATTTGCTGCTTTTCGCACAGGCGAAATTACTTGCTTAGTTGTTTCAAAAGTTGCTAACTTTTCGATTGACCTTCCAGAGGCAACAATTGCTATCCAAGTATCTGGCGCATTTGGTTCACGCCAGGAAGAAGCGCAAAGACTGGGACGTATCGTCAGGCCAAAGGCCGATGGCCGTGGAGCAAAGTTTTACTCCGTGGTTTCGCGCGACACTATCGATCAAGATTTTGCACAGAACCGCCAACGCTTCCTCGCGGAGCAAGGTTATTCATATCGAATTATTGACGCTGACGATATTTTTCAAGGGAAGATCTAAATCTTATCGGATCGACTTTATAAAAGTCGTGGTGCTCTCCATCAATGTGAATAACCGGAACCTCGTGCCCGTACAGCTTTTCTAATTCATTTAAGCCATCAATATATTTTATTTCTAACTCAAAATTAAGCTCATTTTTTAATTCGTCAAGAGTTGCTTCAGCAACTTCACAAAGGTGGCAACCATGTCGCGAATAGATTGTGACTAAGTTACTCATTTTTTCTTTTTTGGCTTTGAGGTAAAGGCTCGATCAACTAACTCTTGAATAACTAAAGTCGCATCACCTTTCGCACGATACAAATTCTCCTCAGCGTTTTTCAAAACCGTTTCGGCAGTTGTCTTAGTAACCGTGCCGACTAGTGGGCCATACTTCTTTGAGAAAATCGTGTGAGCTAATTGTCCAATTGCGCTAGCTAACTCCCCGCGGGCTTCATCTAAAGTGGGTTCAGGCCGTGCTGATTCTGAGGAAAAGTTAAGAACCACTGGTCGCTCAGATTTCATTCGAGCAATTACCTGATCCAAATCACTCACCTGACCCAAATCACTTTGTGCGCTATCGGAAGACATGGAGACATTCTCGCATCCTGATACCGTTGGGCGCTATGGCGAGCAAAAATGTGAGACCTTTGAAGCGATCCTTCGCCATAACCCTATCTTTTGCCATCTTTTTCGCGGGATTCACTGCTCCTGCATCTGCGCAATCTCAAGTTTTAGTTAGACCGGCCACACAATGGGGAAATGTTTACGCGGGACCTGCCACTACTAGCCCCCAGTCACCAAAACCAAAGGTCGCAAATTTAGAGAAGAAGGCGAAAATTATTGTTAAATTCAATAATTTTCCAGAGTGGACCAAAATTCAAATGCAGGCCGCCGTTGATGTTTGGGCAGCGAATTTTGAATCTAAAGTTCCAATTCACATCGAAGCAACCTGGGGGCGTTCTTCTTCATATAGCGTTTTAGGAAGTGCGCGTCCCGGAAATTATTTCGCAAATTTTGCGGGTGCTCCCGATCCAAGTCTTTGGTATCCATCTGCTCTAGCAAATGCTTTGGCGGGCAAAGATCTGGATGGTGATAACCCAGAAATGATTATCACGGTGAACTCATTAGCGGATTGGTATCGCGGAGGCGGAATTGGTCCGAGTAAATCTGAATACGATCTGCAATCTGTGATGTTGCACGAAATGGCACACGGGCTGGGATTCTTATCTACCAGTAATTATGATGAATTCTTCAGCTATGGTTCGATAGATCAACCAACACCATTTGATGCATACGTTCAAACTGGCGATGGTCGCAGGCTTTCTGACCTTCCCTCGCCATCACTTGAACTCGGTGAAGCGCTTACTTCAAAGTTAGTTTGGTCCGGTGCAACGGGAGTTGCGGCAAATGGTGGTGTTAAACCACTTCTTCACTCACCAAAGAAATATGAAGATGGATCTTCAACAAGCCACTTAGATGAAAACGCCTTTGATAACGCTGGCAAGAATGCTGTGATGTCACCGAACTTGGCGGCGGGTGAAGTTTTTCATGAGCCAGGGCCGTTACTACTTGCGATGATGCAGGATTTGCGCGTTAAACCACCGGTAGGAATTGCAGTTGGTATTCCTCAGGTAGTCCGCAATGCCGAAGCGCTGATTTCTGATTCTGGTGCGATAGTTAAATTCGAGCCACCGGCAAATGCCCGCGCCGCCCAAATAACTAGTTACACAGTAAAGAACGATAAAACTGGCGCGGAGAAGAGCTTCACCAACAGCCCAGCGATTTTTTCTGGGCTAAAGAATGGAACTTCTTATACTTTTACTATAACTGCATCGAATTCACTCGGAACTTCTGTGCCAGTTACCACAAATGCAATAACTCCAAAGGCTGCTTGGAGTAAGACTGTTATTGATTCCAGCGCCGATGCTAAGAATTTGACCGCGGTTACATTTAATGCAAATCCAGCAATTGTTTATCTAGATTCAAAGAGTGGTGCTTTGAAAGTTGCCCTGTGGAACGGGAAACTTTGGATCAAATCAAATGTAGATGGGCGTGGTGGATCAGCTGGTCGAACTAGGAATCCAATTGCTGGCGATGTATCCGCATGCGTAAGTGGATCTGGCAAGGCGCAAACCTTACATATGTTCTATGCAGATTCCGTTGATAAAGATCTTAGATATGCCACCTATGATGGAAAAACATTTAAATTTGATGTTGTTGATGGTAATGGCTCTGCCGTAAACAATTATGAAGATCCCATTCGAGTGCGCACCGCTAGCGATGTGAGCGTCTCAAATGCCTGTTCAGTCAGCGCCGTTGGCGTGCAAGTTTTTTATCGTGATGAGTCGCAAGGAATTTTACTAGGTGCTGTGAAAGCTAAGGGCAGCAATGAATGGAAATATGAACTTGTCGATGGTGATCGCAAAACTGATGACCGGACAACTGGAGATGTTGCTTTTCATTTAGATGCCTTATTCGATGGGAAAAGCACCATTTTACTTTATGACTCAATCCTGACAATTAATCAGCGCAAAGTTGCAACCTCTGGTGCGATTCGAGTTGCCCAAAGAATTGGAACAAATCCAGGATCTTGGCGCTACACAACTCTTGATACATCTGCAGGTCCTATAGCCGTTGTTGGATATGACGTGGAACTACAAAAAGGTGCGCGTGGAATATTGGCAACTTGGTTAACTTCATCTACTTTGACTCTGCCTAAGGCTGAACAAATCCGCTGGGCTTATTTAGCGGCTCCAAAAGTAATAAAGACATTGCCAACCCCTGGTTATGGAACTCCAAGTAAATTCTTGAGCAGCAACGGTTCGATCACAATCTTTAACTGTCAGGACAGACTCTGCGCTATTGATCTATCGGCGCAGACTCTTTCCCTTGTAACAAAAGAGCAGAACGTTGATGGTTTCGATTCGGCATGGATAGTTCTCAAAAACGCTCGTTATTTAGTTGCTGGGATCGGTGACAAACTAGTTTCGCTACGTGCTGCTTAAATTATTTACCTGTAGCCCGTAAAACATCTCCGAAGGAAGTTAAAACTACAAGCCCACCTTCGGCAGAGTAACCCGCTGCAAAAGGAGCACTTAGCAGCGAATCGGTGAATGCTTCAATTAGAACTCCTTTGCTATCAAATTGCAGCGCAACTGATTGTCCTTTTTTCTGCTTCCAGCCAGTGACGCCTTTAAGCGCTGCAGTAGATTCAAAAATCACAAAAACCGAACCTTTACTTGCGGAAGTAGCCAAGCTTTTTCCGCTAGATGGATAACGAGTTGTCCAAGTTGGTACAAAAGCAGGATTGAATTTTGTTATTGCTGTTTCAATTTTCTTTCCACTCTTAACAACACCCGTTAAGAAGTTTGTTGCCGTTGCACTCTGCCAATCGCGGATTGCACCAGAGGCTGAGCTGCGCACAACGCTTGAAATGGAACCAACCTTGGAAACTTTCATTAATATGCCATCGACTTTACCGGCTAATTTTTTGCCGCCTAGAGTTTCGCTGCTAGAACCAAATAAAGAAGTCGATCCGTCTGCGGCACGGAAGATCGCATTGAATTTACTTTTAGTAGTTCCAATTTTAACTTCTTTATCTAGTTTTCCACCTTTTACCAAGACAAGTGCTTGGCCACTTTCTCGGGATAATAAAATTGATGCTCCTGTGGTGTTAACGGAAATCCCATCAACAATCGCTGGTTGGGTTGCCTTTAAATCTATTTGTGACAATAAATCTCCTGTTGGCGAAATCTGCCACAGAGAAATCTGTTTCATATCAACGCGTATTTCAGTTGGAATTTCCACGGTCACAGAATCTGGATTTAGCGCTCCCGCGATAGCGGTAAAGGTTTCTGCAGGAGTAACTAAAGCGCTATTTCCTGTCAACCAGATTGACCCTTGCGCATCCACGCTGATTGCAGTTGCGACCTCATCGCCTCCTGAATCAATAGTTTTAGACCATATTTGAACGCCGGCAAAGTCGATGGCACGCAGCTCAATATCTGAACTCCGTCCAACTAGGTTGGCATAAGTAATTATCGCTTTACTTGTTACGAACATTCCTTCAGCACTTGCATCGTTGGTTAGCAGCACGAATGGCTTTATTGCAATCGTTTTTGGCGCAGTGTGCCCAATAGGCGCGATGGCAACTGTTAGTGCAATTGCTGCGAGAAATGATTTTTTATGCGAGTTCTTGCGAACGATCACGCGCTGCCTTCATTGCTTTTGCTACTACATCGGAAATATCAGAGTCGTTAAATGAATTTAGCGCTGCAAAAGTTGTCCCGTTTGGGCTTGTTACCTTTTCACGCAGCGTCGTTGGGCTATCTCCTGATTGATCAAGTAACTTTGCGGCTCCGACCATTGTTTGAATCGTTAACGTTGTGGCATCAGATTGAGAGAGCCCAAGTGCAACCGCTCCTTCAACCATAGCTTCTACAAATCTAAAGAAGTATGCGGGACCAGATCCGCTAGTTGCGGTGACCGCATCTTGCAGCTCCTCATCTACTTCAATTACCTTTCCGACGGCGCCTAGGAAGCCAAGAACAAATTGGCGTTGTTCTGCAGTTACCAGCGCGCAGCAAGAAATTGCGGCCATGCCAGCACCAACCAAAGTTGGGGTATTTGGCATAACTCTGATTACAGGGTTGGCTTTACTTCCAATTAAATCGGCGATCCCGCGAATCTGCTTACCTGCGACAAAAGATATAACCAAGCATCCCGGGCGAATATCAGACTTTATCTCCTGAAGTACCGCTGCCATATCTTGTGGTTTTACTACCAATAAAATCATGTCGCACTTAGCAATATTTTCGCTCAATGAAGCCCTTGATACTTTATATCGATTGGCTAATTCAAGTGCTCGCTCTTCGCGCTTTTCAGAGATAGTGATCGCACTAGGTGAAATACCATATGTAATCAACGCCGAGATAAGGGCTTCGCCCATTACCCCTGCACCAATGACGGCAACCTGTTTTTCTGAATTAGCCATAGCGAAAGAGTACGCGTAGGCTCTGCACCTATGTCAGAAATTAAGCCAGGTTTCGCACGCGATTGGGTGGAATTTACCGACCCCAATGATGAGGAAGAAATCTTCAAATGCGACCTTACTTGGCTAACTTCATATTGGACCTGTATTTATGGCGATGGCTGTAAAGGCGTATTTGAAAATCGACCAAATGCGGGTTGCTGTACCGAAGGTGCAATGTATTCAGATGAAGATGATGAAGAACGTGTTCGTAAAGCAGCCGCTGATTTAACTCCAGAAATGTGGCAGTTCTACGATCAAGCGCGTCCCAAGAAGCCAAATGGACAACTTCGTATTTCAGATTTAGATGAAGATAAAGAACGAAAGACTCGTACCGTTGATGATGGTTGTATCTTTTTAAACCGCAAAGGTTATGAGGCCCCAGGATTTACTGGATCTTTTGGTTGCGTACTTCATCATTTGGCGCAAAAAGAGAACCGTCACTTTGTAGACACCAAACCAGATGTTTGTTGGCAGCTTCCACTTCGTCGCAGTTTTGAAACTCGCGAAGTTGGCGAGCGCGAATATTCAATTACTGTAATTGGTGAATACGAGCGCCTTGCGTGGGGCGATGGCGGAGATGATTTTGATTGGTACTGCACCAGCAATACAGATGCACACGTCGGCAGCGAACCGGTTTACATTTCCAACCGCACCGAACTGCAAGCGCTAATGGGTGAGGCTGCATATGCAGTTCTCGCTGAGCATTGCGATAAGCGCGTTAAGGGAATCAATGATGCGAAAGCGCGCTCACTTCCTTTATTTGTAATTCAACACCCAGCATCCGTTGCCGCTGGGAAGTAGTCAGCGCTTTCGTCTAGGCTAAGGCTTATGGCTAAGGTCGAGAAGGATCCATTCCGCTGCGCTGAATGCGGCTGGACATCACAAAAATGGGTTGGTCGCTGCGGTGAATGCCAAGCCTGGGGCAGCGTTGAAGAGATCGCTGCACCTAAGAAACTCTCACTCGTTCCCGGCAAAGTTACCCACGCCGCAATTCCTATTGGTGATGTTGACCTTTCATCTGCGCGCGCACGTGCAACTGGTGTATCTGAGCTAGATCGCGTTCTCGGTGGAGGTTTAGTACCAGGTGCTGCAATCTTGCTCGCCGGTGAACCTGGTGTTGGAAAATCAACTCTGCTCTTATCCGTTGCAGCACAAAGTGCCGCAAAAGGAATTCCTGCGCTCTATATCAGCGGCGAAGAATCTGCATCTCAAGTTCGCTTGCGCGCTGAAAGAATTAACGCAGTCGATCCCAAACTCTTCCTTGCCTCCGAAACCGATCTCGGTGCTGTAATTGCACATATTGATTCAGTTAAACCAGAACTTGTAATAATCGATAGCGTGCAAACTATTGGTTCTGCTGCAGCCGATGGCTCCCCTGGCGGTGTCACTCAAGTTCGTGAAGTCGCTGGTGCGTTAATCCGTATCTGTAAAGATCGCGATATCACTCTTCTTCTTGTCGGACACGTAACTAAAGATGGCTCAATTGCAGGTCCACGCTTGCTCGAACATATAGTTGACGTTGTTCTGCAATTTGAAGGCGAACGTCATTCTCGCCTGCGCCTTATCCGCGCAATTAAAAATCGTTTTGGAGCATCCGATGAAGTTGGTTGCTTTGATTTAAGTGATACCGGAATCGAAAGCGTGCTCGACCCAACCGGTCTCTTTACATCACGCCATGCTGAACCAGTTCCAGGCACTTGCGTGACTGTGACTCTGGAAGGCCACCGCCCACTTCTTGCAGAAATTCAAGCTTTAGTTAGCCAAGGTCGTGAAAATGATTTTGGAAATGCACGTCGTGTTACCAGCGGACTTGATTCTGCGCGAACATCAATGACTCTGGCAGTACTTGAACTTCGCGCGAATGTGCGCGTCGGTGGTCGCGATGTATATGCCGCAACAGTTGGTGGAATGAAAATGTCAGAGCCTGCTGCGGATTTAGCACTTGCACTCGCTGTTGCATCTGCTGCAAAAGCTTTGGCTCTTCCTGCAGATTTAGTTGCGATCGGTGAAGTCGGTCTTGCCGGTGAAATTCGCAAAGTAAGTGGTGTCTCGCGTCGCTTGGCCGAGGCTTATCGTTTAGGTTTCAAGCGTGCACTTGTGCCGGCAGGCAGTGATGTAAAGATCGATGGCATGGAGATCTTTGAAGTATCTCGCCTTGATCAAGCGTTGCAGCGTGTAAAAATCACCGGCGATTAATTCTTAATAAGACGATAATCTTGAGCACATGAGCCATTTCGCAGCGCTTACCAAACTGCTTGGCCCTGAAAGTTCGCTGATCTCAGATCCAGATATCGCAACTTCTTATTCGCGAGATCAAGCTCCATTTGCGGAAAGTGCGCCACCATTTGCTGTTTTGCTAGCACGTAGCGCAACAGAAATTTCTATCGCTCTAAAATACGCCAATGAAAATAGGATTCCGGTTGTAACTCGTGGCGCGGGCAGTGGCCTATCGGGTGGCGCCAATGCATCAGCTGATTCGCTCGTAATCTCACTTGAGAAGATGAACCAGATTTTAGAAATTGATGCGGCAAATCAGATTGCTAGGGTGCAAGCCGGGGTAATTAATCTTGATCTTGATACCGCGGCAAGCAATCTCGGTTTGGCTTACCTGCCAGATCCAGCAAGTCGCGATTGGTCATCACTAGGTGGCAATGCGGCAACCAATGCAGGTGGCATGTGTTGCGTTAAATATGGTGTTACTTCAGCACATGTGCGCGCAATGCAAGTTGTGCTTGCAAGCGGTGAAATTATTGAACTTGGTAAAGCAACCAAAAAATCTGTGACTACTTATGACTTGTTACATTTATTTATTGGTTCTGAGGGCACACTTGGTGTAATCACGGAACTCACATTGAATTTAGTCATTCGCCCGGCTGCACCATCTACCTTGATTGCCACCTTTCCAAATATTACAAAAGCGGCTGCGGCTGCGGCTGCGCTATTGCAGTACCGACCATCAATGTTGGAAATCGTTGATCAAACAACCCTCAAAGCAGTTGAGGCTTGGCATCCCCTTGGTTTTGAAGTTGCTGGTGCTGTGTTGTTAATGCAGTTAGACGAAAACCATTCACTTTGCGCAGCAGCGCTAGAAACCTGTAAAGAATTCGGCTCCATTGATGGTGTTTACTCCGATGATCCGGCCGATGCTGCAGATTTAATTCGTGTCCGCAAAATGGCTTATCCAGCACTTGAAAGAATGGGCGCAACCTTGCTTGACGATGTTGCGCTGCCGATTACCAAGATCGCTGAGTTTGTAGAACAAGTCGAACGGTTAAGTAAGAAGAGTAATTTGGTTATTGGAATCTTTGGCCATGCTGGTGATGGAAATATGCACCCAACGATCGTTCACGATCACGGAGATGCCGCAGCGGCAGATCGCGCTCAGAAGGCATTTAGTGAAATCGTTGAAATTGCACAGTCACTTGGCGGATCTGCAAGTGGTGAGCACGGAATTGGTTCAATTAAAGCCGGCTTCGTCGCCAACGAAACCTCAGCGAAAGTGATTGAGTTACAGCGTGCAGTAAAGAAAGTATTCGATCCGAATTCAATTCTGAATCCAGGAAAGAAGATTCCTTAATTAGTGGCTGCGGCTAAGTCTTCTGGCGAATCTGGCGTTGTCGCCTTGGCTGCGCCAGCGAAAGTGAATTTAGCTTCTGCTGCTTCGCCCTCGACATCTACCACGATGATTTCGCCTGCTTTTAACTCACCGAAGAGAATTCGCTCTGAAAGTGAATCTTCAATTTCACGTTGAATAACGCGACGCAATGGACGCGCACCAAGAAGTGGATCGTAACCACGAGCTGCCAATAGATCCTTAGCTGCTTGAGTTAGCTCGATTCCCATATCTTTTGCCTTTAAACGCTCGTCTAAGTTGGCGATCATCAAATCAACAATTTGAATAATCTGATCTTTAGTCAATTGGTGGAAGACGATTACATCATCGATACGGTTAAGGAATTCAGGACGGAAGTGGTTCTTGAGTTCATCTTGAACCTTGCCCTTCATGCGATCGTAATTTGTTAAGTCATCATCAATATTGGCAAAGCCAAGTCCAAGGCTCTTTGAAATATCGCGGGTACCGAGGTTGGTTGTCATAATGATTACAGTGTTTTTGAAGTCAACGGTGCGACCTTGTGCATCTGTGAGGCGACCATCTTCAAGAACTTGAAGGAGTGAGTTAAAGATATCTGGGTGAGCTTTTTCGATTTCATCGAATAAGACAACTGAGAATGGGCGACGGCGCACTTTCTCAGTTAGCTGTCCACCTTCGTCATAACCGACATATCCTGGAGGAGCACCGAATAATCGTGATGCTGTGTGGCGCTCTGAATATTCCGACATATCTAGTTGGATAAGTGCGGTCTCATCGCCAAATAAGAATGAGGCGAGTGTGCGTGAAAGTTCGGTCTTACCGACACCTGATGGGCCGGCGAATATAAATGAACCGCCAGGACGCTTTGGATCTTTCAGTCCTGCGCGAGTACGACGGATCGCCTGTGACAGCGCCTTGATCGCTTGATCTTGACCGATCACGCGGCGGTGAAGTTCATCTTCCATGCGAAGCAGACGCGCAGTCTCTTCTTCAGTTAACTTAAATACCGGAATACCGGTTGAGGCAGATAGAACTTGAGCGATGAGTTCTTCATCAACTTCAGTCACCTTATCGAGATCTGTTGCCTTCCAATTCTTTTCAGTTTCAACCTTTTCCGCAATAAGAGTCTTCTCTTTATCGCGAAATGCAGCGGCGCCTTCAAAATCTTGGCCATCAATTGCTGACTCTTTTGCCTTACGAGCTTCAGCGATCTTGTCATCATATTCGCGAAGTTCTGCTGGAGCCGTCATACGCTTTATGCGAAGACGAGATCCTGCTTCATCAATAAGGTCAATCGCCTTATCTGGCAAGAAACGATCGGAAACATAGCGATCTGCCATATTTGCAGCGGCTGCAAGTGCGCCATCGGTGATTGAAACACGGTGGTGTGTTTCATAGCGATCGCGCAATCCCTTAAGAATTTCAATTGTATGAGCAACTGATGGCTCTTTAACTTGAATTGGCTGGAAACGTCGTTCTAGCGCGGCATCTTTTTCAACGTGCTTGCGGTACTCGTCCAAAGTTGTTGCACCAATTGTCTGCAGTTCACCACGTGCCAACATTGGCTTAAGGATGCTTGCCGCATCAATTGCGCCTTCGGCTGCTCCTGCACCGACAAGGGTGTGGATTTCATCGATAAACAAAATAATGTCGCCGCGAGTTTTAATCTCTTTCAATACTTTCTTCAAACGCTCTTCGAAATCACCGCGGTAACGACTGCCGGCAACAAGTGCGCCTAAATCGAGTGAATACAACTGCTTATCCTTAAGAGTTTCTGGGACATCGTTCTTGTAGATCGCTTGCGCAAGGCCTTCAACTACAGCAGTTTTACCAACACCTGGTTCGCCAATTAATACTGGGTTATTTTTGGTGCGGCGAGAAAGTACTTGCATCACACGTTCAATTTCATTCTCGCGACCGATTACAGGATCAAGCTTTCCTTCGCGGGCAGCTTGGGTGAGGTTGCGACCGAATTGATCCAAAACAAGTGAGGTAGATGGTGTGCCTTCTGCAGGTCCACCTGATGTTGCCGCTTCTTTACCTTGGTATCCAGAGAGAAGTTGAATAACTTGTTGACGGACCCGATTTAAATCTGCGCCGAGTTTTACAAGAACTTGTGCAGCAACGCCTTCGCCTTCGCGGATTAAGCCAAGCAAAATATGTTCTGTGCCGATGTAGTTGTGACCCAATTGCAACGCTTCGCGAAGTGAGAGTTCAAGAACTTTCTTTGCGCGAGGAGTAAATGGAATATGGCCACTAGGTGCTTGCTGACCTTGGCCGATAATTTCTTCAACTTGGGCGCGCACGCCTTCAAGTGAGATGCCGAGTGCTTCAAGGCCTTTTGCGGCAACGCCTTCGCCTTCGTGGATCAAACCAAGGAGGATGTGTTCTGTACCGATGTAGTTGTGATTGAGCATGCGTGCTTCTTCTTGAGCCAAGACAACAACGCGTCGGGCTCGATCGGTAAAGCGCTCAAACATCGGCAGACTCCTTTTAAGGCGGTAATTATTCGGTTCTAGCCAAGCCTATAACCCAACGCAGGGAAGACGCGAGGTGGATAGCTTGTGGTGATTAGAACCCCAGATCTGGGTCTGATATTCCCGATTGGGGCTAGAACTAGCGCTCTATGGCCGCATTTAAAGGGTTAAGAGCATGCGGGTATTGCCCAAGGTATTGGGCTTGGCCGCTTCGAGATC
>CAXNEU010000013.1:0-20931 GCA_964201705.1 Candidatus Planktophila sp.
TCTATTGCAAAAAAGGATAAGTATCGAATTTACGTCTGCGGAATCACGCCTTACGATGCAACCCATTTGGGACATGCCAATACATATTTAGCATTTGATTTAATAAACCGATACTTACTGGCAACTGGCAGCGAAGTGCTCTTTGTTCAAAATATTACAGATATTGATGACCCACTTCTTGAGCGCGCAAATCGGGATGATATCGATTGGCGTGAATTAGCCAACTCCCAAATTGATCTATTTCGATCTGACATGGTTGCTTTGCATATCCTTGCGCCTAAACATTACATCGGGGCCGTCGAAGCGATACCTCTAGTTATAGAGGCGATTTCAGATTTGCAGAAAGCAAATACGGTCTACCAAGTTGATAACGATTACTACTTTAGAGTCCGCAGCGATCTAGAATTTGGAGAGCGTTCACATCTAACGCAAATTCAAATGTTGGAGATATTTAGTCAGCGCGGGGGAGACCCAGATCGCGAGGGAAAAGAAGATCCTTTAGATGCGCTGCTCTGGTTGGCAAAACGCCCTGCCGAACCGGGCTGGGACAGTAAGTACGGAGTTGGAAGACCTGGCTGGCATATTGAATGCTGTGCGATTGCACTTGGATATTTGGAGATAGATCCTAATGAGCGAACATCGATTGATATTCAAGGTGGTGGCAGCGACCTAATTTTCCCACATCACGAAATGTCAGCGGCGCAGGCGAAAGCAATGAACGGCAAAGAATTCGCAACAAATTATGTTCACGCCGGAATGATTGGTTTAGATGGCGAGAAGATGAGCAAGTCAAAAGGCAATCTGATTTTTGTGTCGCGGTTATTAAGTGATGGCGTTGATCCTATGGCTATCCGTATCGCCCTTATGTCACATCACTATCGTCAAGACCATATGTGGCAGTCAACAGAATTGACCGAAGCGAAGTTGTTCTTGGAAGAGTTGCGGATCGCGCTATCGCGAATGGAAGTTGCACCTACGGATCACGTTATTAAAGAAATTATCTCTGCGTTATCGCAGGATATTGATACACCGCGTGCACTCAGGGCTTTGCATCTTTGGATAAAGGAAACGAACAAGGGTGTTGTTGGGGGGAAACCAGGAGAACTTAGTCGTGCAATTGATGCGCTCTTAGGTATCGCTATCTAGTTTTCGTTCTGACGCCTTAAGAAACGCTCGAGTTCCCGCGCTAAATCTTCACCCGAAACATCGGATAAAAGCGCCGAATCTTTACTTTCCTCTAACGCTTTTACATACTCAGCAACATCACTATCTTCACGAGCTAATTCATCTACTTCTGACTCCCATTCGAGTGAATCTGCATGTAGATCTCCTTGTGGCAATGAAATCTCTAGGAAATCTTCAAGTGCGTTAATCAAAGCCAGCGTTGCTTTTGGGCTAGGTGAATTGCTTGCGTAATGAGGTATGGCAGCCCAAAGCGAGATCGCATCGATGCCTCGATGAATGCAAGCATCAGCGATTACCCCGAGAATTCCGGTGGGACCTTCATAACTACTTACTTCAACGCCTAACCGCTTGGCAAGATCTGGATGTGCACCGCTGCCAGTGACAGTGATTGGTCGTGAGTGCGGTGCATCGGCAAGCATCGATCCAAGAGTGATGATCATTTGTACTTCAAGATCATCGGCTAAATCGAGTAAATCGTGCGTGAAAGTCTTCCATTTCATAGATGGTTCAACACCGCGCACAATAATAAAATCAAAATCAAAATTTGGGGTTGGCAATCCGAAGATCTGGGTGCCGGGCCAAGTAAGTGAGCGGATCTGTGATTCGTCAATGTCAACGATTGGGCGATTAACTTGAAAATCATAAAAATCTTCTGGATCTATATCTGCAATTAATTCAGGAACCACACCGACTTGATCATTTACTGCATGCTCGGCATCGGTCCATGCACCGAGGATGTGAGAAGCCGCCCCAGTAGCCGCTTCGGCGGCATCGTTCCACCCTGAAAACGCGATTAGCATCACTGGATTGCGAAGTGCAGGAATTTTATGAATCTCCACAGCGTCCACCTTACGGTAACCTCAGCCAAGTGACGAGTCATAATCGCAACAGACCTGCCGGCGCACTGCGCCAGGCCCTGGCCTCGCGCACGGTGATCGCCGATGGAGCTATGGGAACGATGCTCCAAGCAGCAGATCCAACGCTAGAAGACTTTCAAGGCCATGAAGGTTGCAATGAAATTTTAAATATTTCTCGCCCAGATATTGTTCTTGCAGTACATCAACAGTATTTAGCAGCTGGTGTTGATGCGATCGAAACCAACACTTTTGGTGCCAACTGGGCGAATTTGGCTGAGTACGGAATTGAAGATCGCATCTACGAGTTGGCTTATGCCGGAGCGGTTAACGCACGACAGGCTGTTGATGAAGTAAGCACAAAGGAAAACCCACGTTTTGTATTGGGATCACTTGGGCCAGGCACCAAGCTGCCATCACTTGGTCACACGACCTATCAGTTTTTGAAGGATGCTTATTACATCGCTTCTAAAGGCTTGTTGGATGGAAAATGCGATGCGCTTCTAATCGAAACAACTCAAGATTTATTGCAAGCCAAAGCCGCTGTGAATGGTGCGCGTCAGGCGATCGCTGAAGTAGATTTCGATGTTGTACTAATCGTGCAAGTTACAGTTGAGACAACCGGAACAATGTTGTTAGGTTCTGAAATTGGTGCGGCGCTAAACGCACTTGAGCCACTGGAAATAGATTTGATCGGACTCAATTGCGCGACAGGTCCTGCAGAAATGTCTGAGCATTTGCGTTATCTATCCAAGTATTCAAATTGCGCAATATCTGTAATGCCAAATGCTGGTTTACCCATTCTGGGTGCAAAAGGTGCGGAATACCCACTGGGGCCGGACGAGTTGGCGCAAGCGCTAGAAACTTTTGTCGGTGACTACGGCATTTCTTTGATCGGTGGCTGTTGCGGTACAACTCCAGAGCACCTAGCAGCGGTGGTTAATAAACTG
The DNA here is from genome assembly GCA_964201705.1 of Candidatus Planktophila sp. Classification (GTDB taxonomy): domain Bacteria; phylum Actinomycetota; class Actinomycetes; order Nanopelagicales; family Nanopelagicaceae; genus Planktophila. Next base: position 2,990 of record CAXNEU010000013.1, read on the forward strand.
GGTGCAAAAGCAATTCCAGAGCGTATAAGTAATCTCGACCCAGGCGCATCATCGCTCTACCAATATGTTCCATTTAGACAAGACAACACCTATATGGCAATTGGTGAGCGCACAAATGCCAACGGGTCACGCGCCTTTCGTGATGCTTTGGTTGCGCAAGATTGGGAAACTTGCGTTGAGATAGCCCGCGATCAAATCCGCGATGGCGCACATATGTTAGATCTCTCTGTCGACTATGTTGGGCGCGACGGTGCAAAGGATATGTTTGAACTTGCAACTCGCTTTGCAACCGCATCCACTTTGCCGATTGTTCTGGATTCAACTGAGCCTGCGGTAATAAAGGCGGGCTTAGAAGCACTTGGTGGTCGTAGCGTAATCAACTCAGTTAATTACGAAGACGGTGACGGACCAACTTCTCGCTTCGCGAAGATTATGCCTTTAGTAAAAGAACACGGTGCATCTGTTGTTGCGCTGACCATTGATGAAGAAGGTCAGGCGCGAGATTGTGAATGGAAATTGCGCGTTGCTCGCCGATTGATCAATGACCTTAATAAAAATTGGCAGATGAAGACCGGTGACATTTTGATCGACTGTCTGACTTTCCCGATTGCAACTGGACAAGAGGAGACGCGACGAGATGGGATTGAAACCATCAACGCGATCCGTACTTTAAAGTCAGAATTTCCTGAAGTGCAGACCACTCTTGGAGTATCTAATGTCTCCTTCGGTCTAAACCCGGCCGCTCGAGTTGTTCTAAACTCAGTATTTTTGCACGAGTGCGTTGAAGCAGGACTTGATTCAGCGATCGTTCATCCGTCGAAGATCACTCCGCTAATTCGTATTAATGAACGCCAGAAAGAAGTCGCACTCGATCTGATTTATGACCGTCGAAAGTACGATGGCCAGACTTGTATTTACGATCCGCTCACGGAATTTCTGCAGTTATTTGAAGGTGTTGAACTTGCTGCCTCACGTAATGTCCGTGCCTCCGAACTTGCTGCGCTGCCTCTTACTGAACGTTTGCAACGCAGGATCATTGATGGCGAGAAAGTTGGCCTAACCGATGACCTAGAGCTAGCCATGGCCGAAGGGATTAAGCCGTTATTGATAATCAATGACCATTTGCTCGAAGGCATGAAGGTAGTCGGTGAACTATTTGGAAAAGGCGAAATGCAATTGCCGTTCGTTCTGCAAAGTGCGGAGGTAATGAAGACGGCGGTGGCTTACTTAGAACCATTTATGGAGAAGAGCGATGATGGCGGCCGTGGCACCATGCTCTTAGCAACAGTAAAGGGAGATGTTCACGATATTGGTAAAAATCTTGTAGATATCATCCTGTCAAATAATGGTTACACCGTAGTTAATATTGGAATCAAACAGACCATCAATCAGATACTTGATGCAGCACAGGCATCAGATGTTGATGCGATAGGCATGAGCGGGCTACTTGTTAAATCCACGGTAATTATGAAAGAGAATTTAGAAGAGATCACCAACCGAGGTTTAGCCGAGAAGTGGCCAATCGTGCTTGGTGGCGCAGCGCTAACCCGCGCTTTCGTTGAACAGGATTTAGCCGCTGTCTTTCCTGGTGAAGTCAGATATGCGCGTGATGCATTTGAAGGCTTGCGTTTAATGGACGCGATTATGGCAGTTAAAAAAGGTGTCCCGGGAGCTGCACTACCCGAACTTCGCGAACGCAAAGTGCCATTGCGTCCACAGAAAAAAGAAGATTTGGTCATCGATATCAAGCGGAGCGATGTTGCAAGCGATGTAGATATTCCACCTGCGCCATTCTTTGGATCACGAATAATAAAAGGTGTGCCACTTGCGGATTATGTAGGCATGCTCGATGAACGGGCGCTCTTTGTCGGTCAATGGGGACTTAGAGGTGCGCGCGGTGAATACGATGCAATGGCTGAAACTGAAGGACGACCACGCCTGCGTGCACTGCTAAATCAGGTGCAATCTAAAGGTTGGTTAAATGCCGCCGTTGTTTACGGATATTTTCCTTGTTACAGCGAAGGTAATGATTTAGTGATCTTGCATCATGAGGGGGAGAAGAAGGGGCAGAAGCGAACTAGATTCTCATTCCCGCGTCAATCTCGCGATCGTCGCCTCTGCCTAAGCGATTTCTTTGCAAGCAAAGAATCTGGCAAAACTGACGTTGTTGCCTTCCATGTCGTAACTATGGGATCGGAGATTAGCAAGGCAGCGGCAGAACTATTTGCGGCAAATAATTATCGAGAGTATTTAGAACTGCATGGCTTGTCTGTTCAATTAACTGAGGCACTTGCCGAACACTGGCATGCACGTATCCGAGAAGAGTTTAAGGTTCGTGGCGATGATGCTGCAGACCTGCAAGGGATCTTAGATCAGGGCTATCGCGGTTCTCGATACTCGTTTGGCTATCCAGCCTGTCCAAACCTTGAGGATCAAATCCAATTATGTGAACTGCTTGAACCAGGTCGTATAGGTGTGGAACTGTCAGAAGAATTCCAATTACATCCGGAACAAAGTACTTCGGCAATCATCGTGCACCATCCTGAAGCAAAATACTTTAACGCAAATTAGCCCTTTTACTACTTCGAAATCAACCAACGTGGGCTGGGCAGATCGTCTTAAAGAAACACCAATCGCATAAACGTGTTGGTCGTGGTCGGAATTCGTTCCGTTCGATTGCGCGAAGAATATCTTCGGCGATGTCAAAGAGAATCCGTTCGGTTTTAATTAATTCTGCCTCCGTTGGAGTGCTTTTGACCAGCCGGGTATCGCCGAGATAAATCAATTGCAGCAATCTAGGAATGACTCCGTGGTTCTTCCAATAAAGCAAGGCATAGACTCGTAATTGGAAAAGCGCTTTCTCTTCCCAACCCGGTTTCGGTGATTTTCCGGTCTTGTAATCCACGATTCTTACTTCACCTGTCGGCGCAACGTCTAAACGATCAACGTAACCATGAAGATAGAGTTTTTCTGAAAGATCCATCTCCAGATGCAGCTCGCGATAAGTTGGTTCGAAAGTAGTTGGGGCTTCAAGGGTGAAGTAATTGCCTAGCAATTCTTCGGCCCTTTTAAACCAAGCGCCTTGATCTAAAACAAGTTCCGCTATTGCAGGTTTTGCATCAATCTGCGCTTGCCAGCGACTGGGCAAGAGTTCGGTTGCCCGCTCAAGATCACGATCTGCTGCGGGTAATTCAAAAAGATCTTCCAGGATGGTGTGAATTAGCGTGCCGCGTTCGGCGTCAATGCTAGGTGGCTCTGGAAGCAAATCAATTGTGCGATATTTATAGAGTTGTGGGCAATTGTTGAAGTCGTTGATGCGACTGGGGGAAAGGCGCAACTGGTCCATAAGGAAGGAAGATACAGCCTTTGCTCGGTTAACGCTTAAGATGCTCCTGTGCCAAGAGAGCCGAAAGGTAAAGCCAGCAGCGCTGATTTGCGCAATCGTGGATTCTTCGTGGCCGGTGATCGCGTGCAATTGACTGATCAAAAGGGAAAAATTTATAGCATCACCATCACGCCAGGAAAAGAGTGGCACACGCATAAAGGCTGGATCGTTCACGATGATTTAATCGGTCTGCCAGAAGGTTCAGTCGTCAGCACTAGCGCAGGACTGAAGTTCACTGCCTTTATTCCGCTACTGACTGATTACGTGCTTTCTATGCCGCGTGGTGCGACGATTGTTTATCCCAAAGATTCAGCGTTAATTGTTGGTTTCGCAGATATTTTCCCCGGTGCTCGAGTATTGGAAGCCGGTGTCGGAAGTGGAGCGTTAACTCTCTCTTTGCTTCGCGCAGTTGGCGCTGACGGACACGTTCACTCGGTAGAACGGCGCGAAGAGTTTGCCGAAAATGCTAAGTCAAATATTGAGAATTACTTTGGGGGAGCTCCTGCCAACTGGTCCTTAGATATTGGATCTGTGCAAGAGAAAGAGTTCAGCGAAGATTTTGATCGCGTTATCTTAGATATGTTGGCACCTTGGGAATGTGTTGAACTTTCGGCGAAGGTACTGCGTCCCGGTGGAGTTTTTATGGCCTACGTTGCAACAACAACACAGTTATCTGCGACAGCCGAGGCGCTGAAGAACGACGGGCACTTCACTGAACCAGAGAGTTTTGAAAGTATGGTGCGTGGTTGGCATCACGAAGGTTTAGCGGTGCGACCGCAACAACGAATGATCGGCCATACAGGTTTTCTAATCTTTGCAAGAAGAATGGCACCCGGTGTTGAAGTTCTAGCGCGTCGCAGGAGACCTGCGAAAGGTGCTTACGGTGTCGCGGAAGACTGAGCGCCTAGTCAACCTCACCATTGCATTACTGGCGACAAAGCGTTACATCACAAAATCTGAGATATTCCGGACTGTTGATGGTTATGAAGGAAGTGATGAAAGCAAAGAGCGGATGTTTGAACGCGATAAAGATGATTTACGAAATCTTGGAATTGAAATTGAGGTTGGCACATTTGATCCGCTATTTGAAGACGAATCTGGATACCGAATCAAGCCAGAGAATTACCAATTTCAATTAGGTGAGGTAAATGCTCAGGAAATTACCTTGCTCTCTCTTGCGGCAGAAGCGTGGCGCGGTGCTTCGATGGGCCCATCTGCTTTGAGCGCTCTGAATAAGCTCCACGCAATCGGCATTGAAAGTGATACCGAGTTACTTCTAGATCTTGCCCCTGCAATTATCAACCAGGATTCAAATTTAGCAATTGCAATCTCAGCAATTACCTCAAAGACGGTGCTCTCTTTTTCATATCTAAATGAAGATTTGCAGTCACAAAGTCGCGCTTTAGAGCCGTATGCGGTGACCTCGCGTTATGGTCATTGGTACATTTTCGGAAATGATCTAGATCGCAAAGCTAGTCGTCTTTTTCGCCTGGATCGCGTATCGGGTGAGTTAAATCTACAGGGGAAATCTGGCGCCTTTGAAATCCCTACCGAAGTTGATGTAAATAGCGCCTTCGCCAAGTCTTCAGATCTTTCTACCGCCGTTATTTTCCTCAGAGATGGACGCGGATTGAATTTACGTAGTCGCGGCCTGCAAAGTGTCGTCACAAATGCACCTGTTGGGTGGGAAGCGTTAAAGATGGAGTACCGTGATCGCGAGCGCTTCATAGAAGAGATTCTCTGGTACGGCAATGATGTAATTGTTTCAGAGCCGGCGGATTTGCGGACTGAGATTCTGAAAATTTTGCGAGCGGGGAAGGCGACTTATGGCTAAGTCACAGTCCACGCCCGTCGAGAAAGCGGCTCGACTTTTGGATTTAGTTCCATTTATTTCTACACACCAAGGAATCGCGCTAAGTGAGTTAGCCGCGGAGTTTAACCTCACGGAAAGTGAGTTACTTAGCGATCTAAACACCTTATGGATGTGTGGACTTCCTGGTTACACACCACTGGAACTTATAGATCTCGAATTTGAATCTGGGTATGTCAGTATCCGTAATGCCGAAGTTTTGCAAAGGGTGCGTCTGCTTACCAAACAGGAATTGGTAATAATTTTGTTGGGACTCGACATTTTGCGCAGCTCACTTGATCCTAAACGCAATGATCTATCGACTGCTATTTCTGGATTGACAAGCAAAATTAAAGAGATTGTTGGAAATGTAGCTACCGCCTCGCCAATAGTAGATTCGGCTCATCGCGCCATAATCACCCAGGCCATTACCAGCAGAATGGATTTATTAGTTAAATATCATTCCACAATTCGAGACATCGTCACTGAACGCGTGATCACACCGCTTGAGTTATCACTTGATCATGGCTTCGAAGTTTTAAGCGCCTACTGCCAAAACGCAGAAGGCTTCCGTACTTTTCGATTAGATAATATGAGATCGGTAGGGATAGCGGGATCTTCGGTTAGCATCCCCGAGCCAAGTGAGATTTCTGATTACCAGTGGCAGTTACTTATCAAGTCACGTTTTCGCACCTCATCGGAGAGATTTAGGTCTACCTATAAGCCACGAGAATCTACTGAGGGAGAGCAAGTTAGCGTTAACTCCTTCAGCCAAGATTGGTTGTTAAGAAATGCCATGAGCACTCTGGCATCGGTTGAGGTACAGCTCCCAGTCTCGGCTAGATCGCTGATAGCGCAAAAGTGCCAGCAATCTTTAGAGTTGTATGAAAAGTGGGCTTTTCCTAAGTAGCGGTGATGCGCTAGGACTGGCCTATGCGCTACCTTTTAGCCATGCCTTTCCTACGCGAACCGAGTCATATTCTCTTACTTCTAATCGTGGTCATCATCCTCTTTGGTGCGAAGCGTCTTCCAGATTCAGCGCGGTCATTAGGTCGTTCCCTTCGCATCTTTAAGAGCGAAATGAAAGATATGAAGAACGATGATAAGAATGAGAATAAGGACGATACTGACGGCTCTGCCGCTCGATAACGGCTATGGCGACCTCCGTCGGCGGTCGTATGCCGCTAATCGAACATCTCCGAGAATTTCGTAAGCGAGTTGTTCGTTCTGCATTTGCGATCTCACTGGGCTCGGTTATCGGATGGTTTTTCTATAACGAGATAATCACTAAATTGGCTGAGCCAGTTTGTGATCTTAAAGCAGCACAAGCTAGCGGAGCCGATAATTGTGGCGCTCTATATATCAGTGGTGTCTTAGGTCCACTTAATCTGCAAATCAAGGTGGCTATTTTAGCGGGAGTGATTATTACCGCACCGATCTGGCTTTATCAGCTTTGGGCATTTATTGCTCCCGCGCTTCATCGACGAGAGAAGAAGTATTCGGTTTTCTTTCTTATCGCAGCAACACCTTTCTTCGCAGCCGGTACCTATCTTGGTTATTCGATTCTTCCGGTTGCAGTCCGTGTTTTATTTGGATTCACTCCCGATGCGCTAAATAACTTGGTCAAGTTTGATGATTATTTGGATTTTGTAATGCGCGCCATTCTGCTCTTTGGTATCGCCTTCGAACTACCGGTCTTTCTGGTCACTTTCAATTTAATCGGTTTTCTAAGCGGAATGGCGATTCTTAAGCCGTGGCGTATTTGGGTTTTTGCCATAACTCTCTTCGTCGCAGGTTTTACTCCGAGCGCTGATCCACTTTCTATGGCTGCGTTAGCCCTTCCATTAATTGGTTTCTATCTCCTCGCCGGATGTATTGCGCTATTAAATGATCGCCGCCGGGCGAAAAAGAACGCACTCTCCGAGTCACTTTAGATTTATGTGGGCAGTCGTTATAAATCCCGTTTCGGGGGCAGGTAAGGGTGCGATTCTGGGAGCCGAGACAGCAGGTTTCTTTGCCGCGAAGGGATTGCCATATCAAATCATTACTGCGACATCAGCCGAGAAATTACGAAGTAATCTCGCTGATTTTCTTGATAGCAATCTTGGAGCAATAACGGGCGTAATCGCAGTCGGAGGAGATGGGCTTGCCCATTTAGTTCTACAAATGGTCGTTCCACGAAGAATCCCATTCTCGGTAATACCGGCGGGGACAGGAAATGATTTTGTGCGTGCTCTTGGATGGGACATAGATGATATTAAAATCCAATTAGGTGCTGTTGTATCAAAGCCGGCATCAGCAATTGATCTTGGACTTGTTGATTCAGAGTGGTTTGGAGCGGTGCTATCTACTGGTTTTGATTCGGTGGTAAATGAAAAGGCAAATACTATGAAATGGCCTAGAGGACCAATGAAATATAATTTTGCTATTGCAATGGAGTTGCCAAAATTCAAACCTCTGAAGTACACAATTGAATTAGATAATCAGGTAATTGAAACGGAAGCAATGCTAATTGCCGTTGGCAATGGTCTTAGCTACGGCGGTGGAATGAAAGTCTGCCCAGATGCAGTTATGACTGATGGCCTCTTTGATGTAATGGTGCTTCGTCCCGTGAGTAAAGTGGAATTTCTTAGGGTTTTTCCAACGGTTTTTAGCGGCAAGCACGTGCAACATAAACAAGTAGAGATTTATCGCACCAAGCGGGTATCCCTGCACGCGTCGGCGATCGCATACGCTGATGGAGAAAGAATCGGTGGTCTTCCAGTTCGCGCTGAATGTATAGCGGGCGCTGGACTATCGTGGACCCCATGACTACTCCTGCCGCAAAATTTGCCGCGGCAAAGTCTCGCAGTAAGCATCAAGTGACCTCTGATTTCATCGCCCAATTCGATTTCGCCTTTGACCCATTTCAAATCGAATCCTGCCACGCAGTTGAGAGCGGCCATGGAGTTCTAGTTGCAGCACCTACCGGTGCCGGAAAGACAGTTGTCGGTGAATTCGCAGCATTTCTGGCACTTCGCAATGGCAAGAAATGTTTTTACACAACTCCAATCAAAGCTTTATCTAATCAAAAATTTCAAGAGTTTGTGGCCCGTTTCGGGGAGGAAAAGGTGGGGTTGTTAACCGGTGATACGAATATAAATTCGGAAGCCGATATTTTGGTTATGACTACCGAAGTTTTGCGAAATATGCTCTACGCCAACTCAACCACTCTGGTCAATCTGGGATCTGTAGTCATGGATGAAGTTCATTATTTGGCAGATAAATTTCGCGGAGCGGTGTGGGAAGAGGTACTGATTCACTTGATGGAATCTGTTCAGGTTATCTCTCTATCGGCCACCGTATCCAATGCTGAAGAGTTTGGGGAATGGCTGGGTGAAGTTCGTGGAGAGACTGAGGTAATTGTCAGTGAGCATCGCCCGATTCCGCTCTACCAGCATGTTCTGATCAACTCATCGCTCGTAGATCTTTTTAGCCAACCTGGAAGGATTAATCCTGAAATTTTGGCGCTAGAACGCGAAGCTTTGCGCAAGGTTCGTATTCCTAGAAACCGACGTGAGCAATGGGGGGCGCAAGAGTCACGGTTATCTCGCGCCGAGATCATTGAGAAGTTGCACCGCGAGAATCTACTTCCGGCAATCACATTTATCTTTTCGCGCATGGGGTGTGATGCCGCAGTAAAACAATGTTTAGCAGCTGGCCTGAAGTTGACAAACACCGAAGAACGCGCGGAAATTTTAGCCACGGCGGAAAGATTCACTGCGAATTTACCCGAGGAAGATCTAGAAGTTCTTGGGTATCGCGATTGGATTACGGCGCTAGAGCGTGGGATTGCGGCCCACCATGCTGGATTGCTGCCGAGTTTTAAAAATGCGATTGAGGATCTCTTTCAACGTGGTTTGGTAAAAGCGGTCTTTGCAACCGAAACTTTGGCCCTAGGCATAAATATGCCAGCACGAACAGTGGTGTTAGAAAAATTAACTAAATGGAATGGTGAAGCGCACGTACCAATTACCCCGGGGGAGTACACGCAGTTAACTGGCAGGGCTGGTCGGCGCGGGATTGATATTGAAGGCAATGCAGTGGTGCAATGGTCGCCCACCGTTGATTCGGCGACCGCTGCGGGCTTAGCGTCTACGCGCACCTATCCGCTGCGTTCCTCGTTTACACCTACTTACAATATGGCGATTAATTTGATTGCCCGTTTCGGACGCGAACGCGCGCACGGCAGCCTAGAGTCTTCCTTTGCACAATTCCAAGCAGATCGCGCTGTAGTCAGTTTGGTGCGGCAGATTAAGAAGAATGATTCAGCGCGAGATGAATTAATTGAGAGCGCCAAATGTCATTTGGGAGATTTTGAAAGTTATGCGTTACTTCGCTCTGAGATAAAAGAGCTGGAAAAATTGTTATCTAAGCGAGATGGGCGCAAGACTTTCGACAACCGCCATCGGGCACACATGGAAGGCGAGATTGATAATCTGCGACGAAGTATGCGCAATCACCCTTGTCATCCGTGTAATGATCGCGAAACCCACGCACGATTTGCAGAGAGAGCCGAACGCCTTGCACGAGAATCAGACGGATTGCGCGCCCGAGTTGAAAACAGAACCAATGTGATTGCCAAGACATTTGATCGCATCTGTGATGTTTTAACGCGCCTGGGTTATATCGAAGGGGAAAAGCCGCTTGCCCAAGGACAGATTCTTGCCAAAATTTATGCAGAATCAGACTTACTCTTAACGGAAACAATTCGCGCAGGAATTCTAGATAATCTTTCAGCGGCCGAGCTTCTATCGGTTGCATCTTCGATGATTTTTCAATCCAGATCTCGCGAAGATTACGCTCCTAAAATGCCCCATCAGAACGTGGCTAACGCACTCGCCGAAATCACGCGACTCTGGGCGAAGTTAGAAACAATTGAGAATGATTTTGATGTGAAGACACAGAAGGAACCGGATTTCGGTTTTGCTTACATTTCCTACAGATGGGCACAGGGGAATTCACTCACCAACGTTTTAAAGGGCAGTGATATGTCGGTCGGAGATTTTGTGCGTTCTACCAAGCAGTTGATGGATTTACTGATGCAGATAGCGGGAGCAAGTGAGGCACTTCGCCCAGTTTGTAGAGAAGCGATCAAACGTTTAGATCGTGGCGTAGTTTCATATATGGTTGATGACTTATGACTCTGATGCTCCTTGATAGCGCCTCACTTTGGTATCGCGCTTACTATGGAATGCCCGACACAATGTTGGCACCAGATGGCACACCAGTAAACGCGATCCGCGGATATTTAGATATGACCGCTCGATTAATAACTATGTACTCGCCTAAACGCATCGTCGCGTGTATCGAAGGGGATTGGCGACCATCTTGGCGGGTGGAACTCTTCCCTGATTACAAAGCCAATCGTTTGGAAGAAGATGGTGAAGGAGAAGAAGAACCAGATCTCTTAACGCCGCAGATCCCAATTCTTTTGGATTTATTAGATGAGTTTGGGATTCCGATGGTGGGCGTAGATGATTATGAAGCCGATGATGTAATGGCGACATTTGCGGTCAAAGAAAAAGGACCTATACGAATTGTTACGGGCGATCGTGATCTCTTTCAGTTAGTTGACGATAAACGCGATGTGAAAGTTGTTTACTTAGCAAAAGGTCTATCCCAACATGACTTGGTGGACACTGCTTGGGTAGCGCGTAAATACGCCATTCCAGGTGATCGTTACGCTTTATTTGCCATGTTTCGTGGTGATCCATCAGATGGTTTGCCAGGAGTTCGCGGGATAGGCGAGAAAGGCGCGGCGCTAATAGCCAATCACTTTGCTGATGTTGACGCAGCCTTACAGGGCGCCCACGAAGCCCACGAAGCTTTGTCACCAGCTCTGGCAAAGAAAATTATCGCCGGCGCAGATTATTTAAAAATTGCGCCGACACTGGTTCACTGCGCTAAAGATGTTGCTCTTCCATCACTTGATATCGCAATGCCGAAAGCGCCAGATGATCTTTCGAAGATCTATGCCATAAAAGAACGCTATGGTCTGGGGGCTAGCGTAGATCGATTGATAGCGGCACTTAAATGGTGATGATCGCGCTCTCTGCTTTTCTTGCCAGCGCAGCCTTTGCTCCAATTGGAATTTGGTATCTGGGAGTTCTCGGATATTCGCTCTTTTTGCGAAAGATTTTTAGTTCGCGACTTCAGGTGTGGCACTCTTTTGCATTCGGTTTTATTTATAACGCGATCGTTTTAAATTGGTCAGGAAAGTTTGTCGGCGCTCTGCCTTGGTTACTTCTATCGTTGCTGCAAGCACTTTTCTACATTCCAGTCGGGGCTGTAGCAAAACGTTGGGGTTCCACTTGGTTAACAATCGGTGCCTTATTGTTAATGGAGGAGCTCCGGTCAATATTTCCATTCGGTGGTTTTGGTTGGACTCGGATCGCTTTTGGCCAAATTGAATCACCTGGCGCAGCATTCTTGCCGTACGGGGGAGTGCTCGCACTTTCTGCGCTAACGCTGCTATTTGCTTCACTTATCTCACGAATTAGAGTCGGAAATCTCGTTAAATTATTTCTGATAGTTATAGGGCTCGCTCTTATTCCAGGAAATCCGCAGGGGAGTGGTTCGGTCAAATTACTGGCGATTCAGGGAAATACTCCCAGCGTTGGATTAGATTTTAATTCTCGCGCACAGGCGGTTTTCAACCTGCATCGCGATGCAACCTATAAGTACGCAAAAGAGAATTATGATGCGATTATCTGGCCTGAAAATGCGATTGATATCGATCCTGATTTATATCCAAACGTTGCGGCAGATATTGCAAAATTAACTAGTGATAAGCAGACTCCACTAATTGCTGGTGTAGTTCTTAAGCGTGATGGATCACCAGTTAATGCATCCGTTTTATACAATTCCGAACCAGGAGCTGTCAGCACCTACATAAAGCGTGGCTTGACGCCTTTCGGTGAATTTATGCCGCTCAGGGGAGTGGCAGAATTTATCTCACCGTTTGCCGCCTCTGTTGTGGATTTCAAGCCTGGTGAAAAATTGGTGACGCATGAAGTTGCTGGCGCCGCACTTGGTCCAATTATTTGTTATGAGATTATCAATGATCGACTTGTTGCAGATATGAGCTTAAATTCTGGCGCTCTTATCGTTCAGACCAATAGCGCTACCTTCGCGGGTACTGCAGAGAGTCAACAACAATTGGCTATAACTCGTATTCGTGCTTTGGAGAATTCGAGAAGTATTCTGAGTGTTTCAACGATAGGAATATCTGCATTCATTGACAGTAATGGGGAAGTCACTCAGTCAACACCAGAAAATATCCAGACATCATTGACTGGTGATTTGATCCTCAACGATTACTTTACTTTTGCAAATAAATGGGCAGGGGCGCTCAAAATTGCGGTGCTTCTTTTCTTTATTCTTTTTGGCCAAAGGTCGTACCGAAAGCGGTTATCAGAATGAGAAAGATGGTTGTGCTAATACCAACTTTTAACGAATCTTCCACAATAGTTGAGCAACTAAAAAAACTGGAGATCTACAGAAGTGAGAGCAAAGATGAAATTGACGTTTTGGTCATAGACGATAATTCTCCGGATGCAACCGCAGATTTAGTCGACAATTTGCACTTACCTTGGATACAAGTTCTTCGTCGTCCATTAAAATCTGGACTTGGAGCTGCTTACCGCGCCGGTTTAAATAAAGTTTTGGCTGATGATTCATATACACATGTGGTGACTATGGATGCCGACGGTTCACATCGCGTTGAGGATTTACCTTCACTAATTGCGGCGATAAAGCCAGGAAGATCAATCACTTTAGGTACACGCTGGATTCCAGGAGGCAGCGTTATAAATTGGCCAAAAGGTCGTCAATTGCTTTCGAAGACCGGAACCAAGTACGCGAAATTCGCCTTGAAAATGGACTTGAACGATTTAACTGGTGGATATCGTATTTATAGCGTCGAGTTACTAAATGCTTTAAACCTAAAAGATATGCAAGCTACTGGTTATTGTTTTCAAATAGAAATGGCTATGGCTGCTGATCTAGCTGGCGCAGTGGCAACGGAAGTTCCAATTACATTTGTGGAGCGGATAAACGGAGTTTCAAAGATGACTAAGTCGATTGTTGTGGAAGCGCTGATTCAGATAACCCGTTGGGGCGTTGTACGCAGGCTAAGACCTAACGCCGATAAGTTACATTATGTTAAGTAACCTGAAATACGCCCACCCCCGCGCTAATTGAGCGTGACTTAGGAGCTGTAAGCCTCAATAGGAAGGCAGGAGCAGACCAGATTTCGGTCTCCGTGCGCTCCATCGATACGCGAAACCGGCGGCCAATACTTCATTCGCGAACCTATTGATTCACCTGCCACAAAGCCGTCTAGGGCTACTGGATATCCGCCAGTCTCACGGCTGTATTTACGATCCCAATCACTCGTTACGACGGTCAACGCTGTGTGCGGTGCATGCCTAAGCGCCGAATCCTCAATAGTTATCTTTCCATCGACAACCTCTTGAATTTCGGCACGAATAGAAATCATTGCCTCAATAAAGCGATGAATTTCGGCTATGTTTTCTGATTCGGTAGGTTCAATCATCAAAGTCCCTGCGACAGGAAATGACATTGTTGGCGCATGAAAACCGTAATCCATTAACCGCTTTGCAATGTCATCAACGTTTACGCCAGAATCCTTAGTTAGACCTCGGATATCAAGAATGCACTCGTGCGCAACCCGATCATTATTTCCGGTGTAAAGAATTGGGTACGAATCTTTTAGGCGATCTGCAATGTAATTGGCTGAAAGAATTGCAACTTGCGTCGAATGTGTCAGCCCTTCTCCCCCCAGCAAGCGTATGTAAGCCCAGGAAATTGGCAGAATACTGGCAGATCCAAAAGGTGCTCCAGAAATAGGCCCAGGACCTGTTTCAGGGCCAGCCGATGCATCCATTGGGTGATTAGGCAGGAAAGGTGCCAGGTGTGCACGTGCAATTACCGGACCTACTCCAGGTCCTCCCCCGCCGTGCGGGATTGCAAATGTTTTATGAAGATTTAAATGCGAAACGTCTGCGCCAAATTTTCCAGGCTGGGCTACGCCAACTAGCGCATTCAAATTTGCACCATCAACATATACCTGACCGCCTGCATCATGAATAAGTGCGCATATTTCGGAAACTGCAGTTTCGAAAACTCCGTGCGTAGATGGATAAGTAATCATCAAAGCAGCTAGCGCTTTGCCATGCTCTGAAATCTTCTCCCTTATATCCGCCAACGAAACATTGCCGTCTTCATCACATTCGATCACAACTACTTTCATGCCGGCCATAACGGCAGAGGCAGCATTTGTTCCGTGCGCACTTGATGGAATTAGACATATTTTGCGATCTTGATCTCCGCGTGAATCGTGGTAATTACGAATCGCTAATAGCCCAGCAAACTCTCCTTGACTGCCCGCGTTAGGCTGCAAGGAAACAGCGTCGTAACCAGTGATTGTGATTAACCAATTTGATAATTGCTCGATCAATTTTCGAGAACCGCGCGTCTGATCACTTGGAGCGAATGGATGTAGCGCTGAGAATTCTGGCCAAGAAACCGCTTCCATTTCAGTTACGGAATTGAGTTTCATCGTGCAAGAACCCAACGGAATCATTGTGCGATCCAAAGCAAGATCTTTATCAGCTAGATTTCGCAGATAACGCATCATGCCAGTCTCGCTGTGATTGGAGTTAAAAACTGGGTGGGTTAGGAAGGCACTTGTTCGCCTAAAACTTTCTGGAATTGCTTCCGGATTTGTATCTGTAAGACCAAAAATCTCAAGCACATTTGCGAAAATCTCTTCCGTAGTCTCTTCATCAAAGGCGACACGAATCTCAGTTTTGCTAACCTTCGCGAAGTTAATACCCTTTTCGAGTGATTTTTTGTGGATCGCATCTGCATCTCTAACTGCGATATGCACGGTATCAAAAACGACATCTTGACGATTGCCGTTAGCCGCGTGCAAGCGGCCCGCGAAATTATGTACTCTTTGCGCGATTTTGCGCAACCCATCTGGACCGTGCCACATTGCATAGAACGCACTCATATTCGCAAGCAGAACTTGAGCAGTGCAAATATTTGATGTTGCTTTATCTCGACGAATATGTTGCTCGCGCGTTTGCAGAGCCAATCGAAATGCGGGTTTACCTGTTGCATCAATACTTTGTCCTACCAAGCGTCCCGGCATAGAACGTTCTAGACCGCTGCGAACTGCGAGGAAGCCTGCGTGTGGTCCGCCGAATCCCATTGGAACACCAAAGCGTTGTGATGTACCAACCGCGATATCAGCCCCCCACTCCCCTGGCGCTTTGAGCAAAGTCAAAGCGAGCAGATCAGTTGCTGCGATCACCAGTGCGTCACGTGAATGTGCATATTCAGCAAAGCTGGCGTAATCAATTACCGTGCCAGTTGTATCTGGGTATTGCAGTAACGCTCCGAAGAATTCGCCATCAAATCCATCGCGCACAACGTGTCCTGAATCAACTTCGACAACTTTAATTCCGAGCGGCTTGGCTCTAGTTAAAACCACTGCCTTTGTCTGCGGGTGAACATGCTCCTCAATCAAGAAAACGGCGTCATCACTTAGCTTTGAAGCACGGCGAGCAAGGGTCATAGCCTCAGCTGCGGCAGTGCTCTCATCAAGCATTGAAGCATTGGATATGGATAGTCCGGTTAACTCGCAGATCATTGTCTGAAATGCGAAGAGAGCTTCAAGACGACCCTGCGAAATTTCAGGTTGATAAGGAGTGTAAGCGGTGTACCAAGCGGGATTTTCCAACACATTTCGCTTTATAACGGGTGGAACGATTGTTCCGTAATAACCAGTTCCGATTAAAGAACGAAAAACTCTATTTTCTGATGCAATGGATCGAAGTTCGGCGATAACTTCCACTTCACTCTTTGGCACATCCAAAACTTGGGATAGCTCGGTGGCGATACGAATATTTGAAGGAACTACATCTTGAATAAAAGCGCTAAGGTCTATGTATCCAAGTACCTGGAGCATCTGCATCTCATCGGCAGAGGTTGGACCGATATGGCGAGTTGCAAACTTATCGCTCTCGTAACCCATTACCGCTCCCCTGGTTTGAATTAGGGGAAGACCCCTAATAAGTTGTGTAGGGGAAGAGTAAGTGTATTAGGCGCCTTTCGCCTTTCGACGTAATGAAAGCTCGTCGTTACTTGCACCACCTATTGGATTAACAGTTTCGCCATTGATCTCACCTTGCAGCGTTGCCAGAGAACCCTCAACCTCATGCCAAACTTTACCCACGGCGATTCCGAAAACTCCTTGGCCACCTTGGAGTAGATCCACGATCTCATCGGCGCTGGCACATTCGTAAATCGAAGCGCCATCACTCATCAATGTAATGCTCTCTAATTCTGTAACACCTCTGCTGCGAAGATGATTAACTGCGGTGCGGATATTCTGCAACGAGATTCCGGCATCCAATAAGCGCTTAACGATTTTCAAAACCAAAATATCGCGGAAACCATAAAGACGTGCAGTGCCGGAACCACTTGCAGTTCGAATGCTTGGTTCGAGCAAACCAGTACGTGCCCAGTAATCCAATTGACGGTAAGAAATTCCTGCCGCGGAACAAGCAGTCGCACCGCGATAGCCGATTTCATTCTGTTGATCTGGCGCAACTGGGGAGGTCACGTTTACTCGTTTCTCTTGGGGAAGTTATGGTAAAGGTTACGAGCAGAAGGGCCTGGGAACAACGACCGACACGGGCCAAACCTCAAGTAGAGAGTGAGACTTTTACGCTGCTATCCGGCGAAGTCTTCGGGGTTGATCTGATCTAAGAACTCGCGGAAACGCTCCAGTTCCACGTCTGAGCCCTCGCCCCCTGTTGCTAGATCACCCTCCCCAAGAAGACGTTCGGGAATATCAATCCCCACTTCATCTAATAGATCTGAGTCCGCAAGGATGTTGCTCTTTGTCCGAAGTGCAATTGCAATTGCATCAGATGGACGAGCGCTGATTTTCAAAACAGTCCCGCTCTCAGTTCGGACCTGGAGCTCGGCATAGAAGATGCCATCTTTGAGCTGAACCACTTGCATGGCAGTCATTGTCAGATCTGCGGCTTCTAGAATATTTGCAATCAAATCGTGAGTTAAAGGTCGCTGGGCAACCATCCCTTGTTGAGCAAACGCGATTGCAGTCGCCTCAACGGCTCCCACCCAAATTGGTAGGAACCTTGAACCATCAACTTCCTTAAGCAGAACTATCGGTTGATTGGAAGGCATCTCAATACGAACGCCAACAACCTCCATATTTACCATCATTTTTAAAGTGCCTTGCCTGGGTGCGAAATTAGCGGGGACGGTTTAGACCGGCGCGCACCAAAGATGCGTGTAAGCGAACAGAGAGCGATGCGATCTGCTTCTGAACTTCTTCGGCACGGGCTTTGGAGTCCGCGCTCTTCTGGCGATTAATTGGTGTAATGACCTGTTCGATTAAACCGATCTCACGGTCGGCTGCTGATTTAAATGAGCGAAGGTGCCTTGCTTCAATTCCGAAACTTGCCATCTCGGCAACTGCGGTGGCAACGGCTAAGGCGTCGTTATCGTAATGACGACCGCGAAGTGCGATAAAACCAAACGATTCAAGTTCGACCAATTGCGCATCCTTTAGCCCACTTGCCTTTAAGAGCTCTTCGCGGGATA
>CAXNEU010000014.1:0-20787 GCA_964201705.1 Candidatus Planktophila sp.
ATGCGTCGGGCGCTGGAGTACGTAAAGAAATTCGATGGTGTTATAGCCCAACATGCGCAGGAACCACGTTTAACAATCGGCGCACAAATGAATGAAGGTGAAATTTCTTCACGATTGGGGCTAAAGGGATGGCCAGCGGTAGCCGAAGAAGCGATTATTGCTCGCGATATTTTAATTGCCGATCACGTTAAATCACGTTTACATATCTGCCACTTAACCACTGCTGGTGGAGTAGAAATCATTCGCTGGGCAAAAGCACGCGGCATGGATGTAACAGCTGAAGTTACTCCGCATCATCTACTTTTAACGGACGAGAGCGCGCTGAGTTACGATCCGATTTATAAAGTTAATCCTCCTCTTCGTACGCAACGTGATGTTGAGGCGCTACGTGAGGGTCTTGCCGATGGAACAATTGATATTGTTGCAACCGATCACGCGCCTCATCCAGCGGAAGCTAAAGAGTGTGAATGGCAGGAAGCAGCTTTTGGAATGCTTGGGCTAGAAAGTGCGCTGGCAATCATTAATCAGACTATGGTGGCCACGGGTCTAATGTCCTGGGAAGCGGTGGCAGATCGAATGAGTTATGCGCCAGCGCGAATCGGGCGATATTCAGATCACGGGCAAGAAATAGCGATCGGAAGCGTTGCCAATTTATCTGTGATTAACCCAACTCAAAGTATGCGAGTGGATCGTGACCGAGTTGCATCCCGTAGTCGCAATACTCCTTTCCATGGAATGGATCTACAAGGTGTCGTTACGGCAACCTTCTTCCGCGGCTCACCTACTTATCTCAACGGCAACCTTCTTCCGCAAGGAGGTCAGTAGTGGCTAAAGCTTTTCTTGTATTAGATGATGGAAGAATTTTTGAAGGTAAATCTTGGGCGGCTACTGGTCGCACATTTGGCGAAGCGGTATTTCAGACTGGAATGACTGGTTACCAGGAGACGCTTACCGATCCTAGTTATCATCGCCAAGTCGTCGTAATGACCGCGCCTCACATTGGAAATACCGGAGTCAACACCCCTGATAATGAATCAAAGAAGATTTGGGTTGCTGGATTCGTTGTTCGCAATCCTTCGACGATTACAAGTAATTGGCGTAGCGAGAAAGATTTAGAAGTTGAACTGATTGAACAAGGAATCGTCGGAATCCAAGGAATTGATACCCGAGCACTCACTCGCCACTTGCGAGATAGGGGTGCTATGCGAGTTGGAATCTTCTCAGGTATAGAAATCTCTCGCGAAGATATGGTGATTGAAGTTCGAAAGACTGAGGCGATGTCGGGTGCATATTTAAGTGCAGATGTTTCGACGCCAGAGCCATACATTGTCCCGTCAATTGGTGAAAAGAAATTTACAGTTGCCGCAATAGATCTGGGGATCAAAGCAGCGACACCAAGAGCACTAGCCGCGCGAGGAGTGGAAGTTCACGTACTTCCTTTTAATTCCACTCTTGAGCAAATCAAGAGCGTACATCCGGACGGGGTCTTTCTTTCCAATGGTCCGGGGGATCCCGCAACGATGGATGACGTTGTAGATTTAGTGAGAGATATTCTCTTAGAAGAGATTCCGATATTCGGTATTTGCTTCGGTCATCAAATTTTAGGTCGGGCGTTGGGTTTCGATACTTATAAGTTACAGTTTGGTCACCGCGGAATTAATCAACCGGTTTTAGATAAGAAATCTGGAAAAGTTGAAATTACCGCGCATAATCACGGCTTTGCAATCAAAGCGCCGACCGACGGGGTATTTAATACTGTTTTTGGATCTGGTGAAGTAACCCACGTTGGGCTAAATGATGGAGTAGTTGAAGGTTTACAGTTGTTAGAACGTGGAGCATTTAGCGTGCAATATCACCCAGAGGCTGCTGCCGGCCCACATGATGCGGCATATTTATTTGATCGCTTCATCGATTTAATGGTTAGGTATCCGCGCAAGGTGGGTTCAAGCTAATGCCACGCGATCTATCGATTAAGAGCATTTTAGTTATTGGTT
Organism: Candidatus Planktophila sp.; assembly: GCA_964201705.1. Lineage (GTDB taxonomy): Bacteria > Actinomycetota > Actinomycetes > Nanopelagicales > Nanopelagicaceae > Planktophila. Next base: position 1,995 of record CAXNEU010000014.1, read on the forward strand.
CAGGCCCAATAGTTATTGGTCAAGCGTGTGAATTTGATTATTCAGGAACTCAAGCTTGCCGTGTTCTGCGTGCCGAAGGCATCCGAGTAATTCTTGTAAATTCCAATCCAGCAACGATTATGACTGATCCAGAATTTGCAGATGCAACATATATAGAACCGATTACACCTGAGTTTATTGAGAAAATCATCGCAAAGGAGCGTCCAGATGCGGTTTTAGCAACCCTCGGTGGGCAAACGGCGCTAAATGCGGCCATTGGTTTACATAAGGCAGGAACACTGGAGCGCTACGGAACAAAGCTAATTGGCGCAGATGTAGATGCAATTGAGCGCGGAGAAAATCGTGAACTCTTTCGAGGCATTGTTGAAAAAATTGGCGGCGAATCCGCTAAATCAATTATTTGTCACACAATGGAAGAGGTATTTGCAGGTGCCGCAATTTTAAAATATCCAGTCGTTGTCCGCCCTTCCTTCACTATGGGCGGACTCGGCTCTGGAATCGCCTTTGACGAAGAAAATTTGCGACAAATAGCAGGTGCGGGTCTACGCCATAGCCCAACTTCTGAGCTTCTTCTTGAGGAATCTATCTTGGGCTGGAAAGAATATGAACTTGAAGTGATGCGTGATTCATCCGACAATGTAGTAATTGTCTGCAGCATTGAAAATATTGATCCAATGGGTGTGCATACCGGTGACTCAATAACTGTTGCGCCGGCACTCACTTTAACTGATGTGGAATATCAAAAATTGCGTAATCTTTCGATCGATATCATTCGCGAGGTTGGCGTCGCCACTGGCGGATGTAATATCCAATTTGCTGTAAATCCCGATGATGGTCGCATAATTGTGATTGAGATGAATCCACGAGTTTCACGCTCTAGCGCTCTGGCATCAAAGGCAACAGGGTTTCCAATTGCAAAGATTGCTACCAAGCTAGCAATCGGTTACACCCTTGATGAAATTAGAAATGATATTACCCAAGTAACTCCAGCCTCATTTGAACCAACTTTGGATTACATAGTTGTGAAAGCGCCGCGCTTTGCCTTTGAAAAATTCCCTGATGCAGACCCAAGGTTGACCACCACCATGAAGAGCGTTGGTGAAGCGATGGCGATAGGACGATCTTTTCCTGAAGCTTTGATGAAAGCGCTACGTTCGCTGGAACGCAAAGAGGCTATCTTTCAATTCCCTTCAGATATTTCACAAATCGATAAAGCCGCTTTGCTAAAATCTATGCAAATCCCAACCGAATATCGACTACAGCAAGTACAGAAAGCGATGTGGGCTGGTGCGCAGATAGATGAAATATTTGCTGCTACAAAGATCGATCGCTGGTTCCTGCACCAAATTGAATTGATCAACCACCGAGCAAAAGAATTGTCTCAGCCGGGAGAGTTGTCAGAAAGTGTCTTGCGAGCAGGTAAAGAGATGGGGTTTTCAGATTCCCAAATCGCTATTTTGCGAGGCTTAACCGAGGAAGATGTTCGCAAAGCGCGCCATCACGCAAATATTCGTCCGGTTTATAAGACAGTTGATACTTGTGCCGCCGAATTTGAAGCTTTTACTCCCTATCACTATTCAAGCTATGAGGAAGAAACGGAAGTGCGACCTCGTACAAAATCTGCGGTCATCATCTTAGGCAGCGGACCCAACCGCATCGGTCAGGGAATTGAATTCGACTATTCCTGCGTTCACGCCTCTTTTACATTACGCGAAGCGGGATTTGAAACAGTCATGATCAATTGCAATCCCGAGACAGTTTCTACTGACTACGACACATCAGATCGTCTTTACTTTGAACCTCTTACTTTGGAAGATGTACTAGAAGTAGTTCACGCCGAAACTTTGGCAGGACCAGTACTTGGAGTTATAACTCAACTAGGCGGACAAACACCACTGGGGCTAGCCGCTGGCCTGAAAGCAGCAGGAGTAAATATTTTAGGTACTTCACCTGAAGCGATTAATCTCGCTGAAGAACGCGGCGCATTCGGCAAAGTACTAGCCGAACAATCACTAACCGCGCCAGAATTCGGGATGGCAGCATCTCAGATGGAAGCGCTAGATATTGCAGCACGCATCGGTTATCCAGTTCTCGTCCGCCCATCATTTGTCCTTGGTGGTCGCGGCATGGAGATTGTTTATGATGACGCGGCGCTTTCTGGATTCATCGGTCGCGCCACCGATATAACACCTGACCATCCTGTACTAGTAGATCGATTCTTAGATAGTGCAATTGAAATAGATGTAGATGCACTCTATGACGGACATGAACTCTTTTTAGGTGGAGTTATGGAGCACATTGAAGAAGCGGGCATTCACTCAGGTGATAGCGCATGCGTGCTTCCCGCAGCGACAATCACTCCGGCGCAACATAAAGCTATTCGCGAAGCAACTCTGAAAATTGCACAAGGTGTGGGCGTATTAGGGCTGATCAATATTCAATTTGCACTGGCCGAGGACGTTTTATATGTTTTGGAAGCAAATCCGCGCGCATCGCGAACCGTACCTTTTGTAAGTAAAGCAACTGGTGTTCCATTAGCAAAGGCCGCGGCAAGATTGTCTATGGGAACAACGATCGCTGAACTAAAGATCGAAGGGCTGCTACCAAACGTAGATGGCGTGGCTAAAGGAATTTCAGTCAAGGAAGCAGTCCTACCTTGGAACCGCTTCCGACGAACCGATGGGCGGGGAGTTGACGCCGTGCTAGGACCGGAGATGCGTTCAACTGGTGAAGTAATGGGTATCGCAGAAACATTCGGCGAGAGTTACGCAAAATCTCAAATAAGCGCCTTCGGTCCTTTGCCCAAGACCGGAACTGTCTTTGTTTCACTTGCCGATAAAGATAAGGCTTCCGGAATCGCTCCCGCCAAAGCTCTGCTTGCTCTCGGCTTTAACTTATTGGCAACCGGTGGAACTGCTGATTACTTGGCAGTCAATGGCGTTCTGGCACATAAAGTTCGTAAAAACTCAGAAGGCTCAGGCCCAATGGGGGAGCGAACAATCGTTGAACATTTAAATAGTGGGGATGTTGACTTAGTTATTAACACGCCAGTTGGGCGTGGTACGCGTGTAGACGGTTGGGCGATACGTACCGCTGCTATTCAACGTTCGATTCCTTGCATAACAACAACTGCAGGTTTTAGTGCGGCAGTCGAGGGAATAAAAGCGCTGCAACGCGGCGAATTAAACGTCTTACCAATTCAAGAATGGCTGAAACGATAGTGTCGCAAATTAATCGCTCAGCCGCGCAGATGAACGCAACCGTGTTAGCCAATAAGAGAGTTGGCCAATATCATCAAATAGTTTTTGGAATTGGTGACCTAGTTAAAAGTTGTCGCCCTGGAAACTTCGTGGCAATTAAAGTTGGTGGTGAATCATCACGCATGATTTTGCGACGTGCTTTTGCAATATCTCGTGTTGCCGAGAGCGTAAGCTTTGGTGGAACTATGGAGTTGATCGTTGCTCCTCATGGAACCGGTTCTAAGTGGCTCTGCTCGCAACCAGAAGGTGCAGAAATTGATATCGTCGCTCCGCTTGGAACTGCCTTCGGAATTCCAACAGAGCCAGTGAAGGCTCTTCTTGTCGGTGGCGGTTACGGCTCAGCACCTCTCTTTGGATTGGCAGAAGTTTTAAAAACTCGAGGTTGCAAAGTGGATATGCTGCTTGGTGCATCAACTGGTGGAAAGATTTACGCACCAATGGAAGGCAAACGCTCTGTTAATTCGCTTAAAATCTATACCGAAGACGGAACCATGGGTGAAAATGGTCGTGTCACTGAACCAATAAAAACGCTCATTGAGAATAGAGAAGTTGATGTTATCTACTCTTGTGGCCCGATGGGTATGTTAAGTGCAATATCTGCGCTTACTGCCGGCACTGATGTCGTGCATCAGTGTGCAGTTGAAGAAGCGATGGCCTGCGGAATTGGTATCTGTATGACCTGTGTTCTTCCGGTAATGGGAGAAGATGGCAAGATTGCAATGCTGCGCTCGTGTATAGACGGTCCAGTAATGGATGGCGCACAAGTTCAATGGCAGATGGTTGGCCAAGTTCCGGAAGGCACACCTTGAACGCCTTTGATTTTTCTACCACTTTGGGAAATGCCTACTTTAATACCCCCATATTCACCGCTAGCGGTTGTGCGAGTTCGGGTAAAGAGTTAGCGCAATTTTTTGATTTGCGAGATATTGGCGCAGTCGTGACTAAGTCGGTTATGAATAAACCGAGATATGGCAGGCCAACTCCTCGAATGGCAGAGACTCCTTCGGGAATGCTTAATTCAATTGGATTGCAGGGTCCGGGTATTGATGCCTTCTTAGCAAATGATGTGCCCTGGTTAATTGAGCAAAATTCTAAAGTGATTGTTTCTATCGCAGGAGAGACCGTTGAAGAGTACGCAACGCTTGCTCGGAAAGTTAGATCGGTTGTAGGAATTAGCGCTCTTGAAGTTAATATTTCTTGTCCAAATGTTGAAAATCGCGGATTGGTATTTGCTTGTGATCCAGATGCCTCTCGACGCGTAATAGATGGAGTACGCCGCACGATCGGCGGAGAGATTCCGATAATCGCCAAGCTTTCACCTGATGTTACAAATTTGCCAGATATAGCGCGAGGTGTCGTAGATGCTGGCGCAGATGCACTGGCCCTAATCAATACTGTTCTAGGAATGGTAATTAATTTAGATTCGATGCGCCCACATCTTGGTGGAAAGACCGGTGGTTTATCTGGTCCAGCAATTAGGCCAGTTGCGGTCCGTGCGATTTATCAAGTGCACGCTGTGCTACCGAATGTTCCGATCTTGGGAATGGGCGGTGTTTCTTCAGGAAGGGATGCGCTGGAATTAATTCTGGCCGGTGCTTCTGGAGTTAGTGTTGGAACTGCTAGTTTCGGAAATCCAAGCGCGGTAATTGAAATCCAGCGTGAGTTGCAAGATCTAATGATCGCAAAGGGTTTCCCATCACTGAAATCTGCTGTTGGTTATGCTCATCGCGCGGAGGAGATATGAAAGCGCCGATTATTCTTGCAATAGATACCTCAGACTTTGAAACGGCTATCTCATGGATAAAAGCGACAGAAGGTTCTGTTAGCGTCTATAAGTTAGGGCTAGAATTTTATTTGAATTTCGGCGCCGCTGGTGTTGCTCAAGTTGTAAAACGCACCGGAGCCGAGATTTTCTTAGATCTAAAGTTGCACGATATTCCTCATACCGTCGCAGGCGCGGCCAGTGCGATTGCTCATCTAAACCCAAAGTTTCTTACTGTCCACGCAAGTGGTGGTCGAGCAATGGTTACAGCAGCGGCTAAAGCAGTGCCCAACGTCTGTGTTACCGCAGTAACTATTTTAACTTCACTTTCCGAATCAGATTTATTTGAAATTGGTTTCTCAAATCCTGCGCTCGAGAGCGCGGTAGCCCTCGCCAAGATGGCAGTGGACTCTGGCGCAAAGGCGATAGTTTGCTCGCCTTTAGAAACCGCGGCTATCCGAAGCGCAGTAGGAAGTGAGCCAATAATTATCACTCCTGGCGTTAGGCCACTTGCAGAACAAGGCGGAGATGATCAGATGCGCACAATGACTCCAGGTGATGCAATTGCCGCGGGAGCCAACTTTGTTGTAATTGGTCGCCCAATAACCAACTCCTGGAGCGATGGAGCGGCTGCGATGAGCGCAAAAGCGCGATTGATTGCTGATGAAATTTTGAGCGCTCTTGCGTAGAGTTAAATAATGCCGATTCCTCCAATATTAACTGCTGAGCAACGATCGGCTGCGTTGGCGAAATCAACGGCGGCGCGTCAAGTCAGAGCAGCAACGAAAGTTCGGGTAAAAAGTGGTGACCTATCACTTGCTGCCGTCTTCGAATTGGCCAAGAGCGATGAATCAATTGCAAAGATGCGCGTGGTGGAATTACTTGAATCGTTTTCAGGCGTAGGCAAGGTGCGTGCCATCGCAATGTTAGATCGCTTGCAGATTTCACAGACCAGGCGCATACAAGGCTTAGGCGTGGCACAACGCCAAAATTTGCTCCGAGAATTTCCAGATCGGGTTGCCGCCGCGCAACGTGGCAAGCTCTTGGTTCTATCGGGACCTGGCGGTGTTGGAAAAAGCACTGTCGCAAAAGCGTTACGAGCAACCAATTCATTTTGGGTGAGTATTAGCGCGACAACACGCGTTGCCCGACATAACGAAGTTGATGGTTCCGATTATTTCTTTTATAGCAATGAAGAGTTTGATAGCGCAGTAAAATCAGCACTTTTTCTAGAATGGGCAGAGTTCGCTGGCAATAGATATGGAACCCCTCGGAAGCCAGTAGAAGATGCACTTCGCGATGGCAAGAATGTACTTCTCGAAATTGAAATCGCAGGTGCTAAGCAAGTTAAAGAAAGTGCGCCGGAGGCGATATTAGTATTTCTACAGCCACCTTCTTGGGAAGAATTGGTCTCTCGTTTAGAAGGTCGGGGGACTGACTCACCCGAAAGGCGGGCTGCACGGCTTGCTCTAGCCCAGGAAGAACTTGCACAAGCAGGTTTATTTGATCTTTCGCTCGTAAATGAGCGAGTGGAGGAGGTCGTCGAACGCCTGATAGGATTAACCAATAATTCGTAGCTTTTCTTAGTAAATTCGCACGCACCCAGGAGGTCCAAATGGACGGAATCACTAACCCACCAATCGATGAACTTCTCGATAAGAGCGGCTCTAAATACAGCTTGGTGCTCTACGCTGCAAAGCGTGCCCGTCAGATAAATGCTTATTATTCACAACTCGGTGAAGGCCTCCTTGAATATGTTGGCCCGCTGGTTGAAACTCACGTCCACGAGAAGCCACTGTCAATTGCACTTCGTGAAATCAACGAAGGCCTCTTGACGATCGAAAATCTCGAACCAACAGCGTAAGCACCCTTTCTCTCCCTAACTCAAATGGCCAAAGTTCGAGAAGTAATTCTCGGGGTTGGCGGCGGCATTGCCGCATATAAATCCTGCGATCTATTGCGTCGTTTACAGGATCGCGGTTATCAAATAACAGTGGTTCCGACTCCATCAAGTCTTAATTTTGTAGGGGCAGCAACTTGGGAAGCGCTTTCACACCGCGTGGTTACTACCCAAGTATGGGAGAGAGTCGATGAAGTCAGACATATTTCATTAGCAAATAAAGCGGACGCTCTAATAATTGCACCGGCCACTGCAGACTTAATTGCTAGAATTACTGCAGGTCGTGCCGATGACTTATTAACCAACTTAGTTCTGGCTCTAGACGTACCGGTTTTGATAGTTCCTGCAATGCACCCACAGATGTGGCAAGACCCGGCAACGCAAGAGAATGTAAAGACTTTAAGAGCGCGGGGTTTTACGATATTGGATCCTGCAATTGGTCGCTTAACGGGAGATGATTTTGGTCAGGGCAGGTTTCCTGAGACCCAAACAATCATTAGCGAATTCGAAAAGTTAATAGATCTTAAGAAAGATTTTTTAGGCAAGCACGTTCTGGTCACAGCCGGAGGTACCCGTGAAGCGATTGATCCGGTGCGCTTCATCGGTAATCGCTCCAGTGGCAGACAAGGGGCCGCGGTTGCTCGCGCTGCCCGTGATCGAGGCGCTAAAGTGAAGATGATTTTTGCGAACCCACAGCTTTCCGAAGAAGAGATCGAGGATCTTTCGGGGATTGAAATATTGCAAGTTGAGACTGCAACACAAATGCACGCCGCCCTAGAAATTGAATTTCCAGCAACTGATCTATTGGTAATGAGTGCGGCCGTGGCAGATGCGAGGCCTTCGCAATACTCGGAAGGAAAAATTAAAAAAGGTCAGTTACTAGATATTCCATTAGTTGAGAATCCTGATCTACTCAAATCAATTGCTAGATTGCGTAAAGATCAGATAGTTATCGCCTTTGCGGCCGAGACTAATGACGACTTAGCAGCTGCTGAGGCTAAAAGAGTGTCTAAGGGCGCTAATATTCTCTATCTAAATAATGTATCTAATGGTGCAATATTCGGTGCTCTAGATACGCAAGGTTTTATTATCACGAGCAACGGTGCTCAAATAAAAGTTCCACAAACCAGCAAAGACACGCTAGCCGAGTTGTTGCTAGATCAGGCCCTAAGCCAGTTAGGTTAATCCAATGTCAAAACGCTTATTTACCTCTGAATCTGTAACAGAAGGCCACCCAGATAAGATCGCAGATCAGATTTCTGATGCCATCTTGGATTCGCTACTTGCGCAAGATTCATCAAGTCGCGTGGCTGTTGAAACCTTAATTACAACGGGACAGGTTCACGTCGCCGGTGAAGTGACAACAAATGGCTACGCCGATGTTATGGGAATTGTTCGTGACACTGTGATTGCAATTGGCTATGACTCGTCCGTAAAGGGCTTCGACGGAAACAGCTGTGGTGTTTCAATATCTATCGGTCAGCAATCTCAAGATATTGCTCAGGGCGTTGATGATGCTTATGAGAATCGTGTTGCATCATCGGCTGATCCACTTGATCTGCAAGGGGCTGGCGATCAAGGTTTGATGTTTGGATATGCCTGCGATGACACAAAAGAGTTAATGCCACTACCTATTTGGTTAGCGCATGAACTAGCCCAACAACTTTCGGCTGTTCGTAAATCAGGGGCGCTTGCCTACCTGCGACCAGATGGCAAGACGCAAGTAACTATTGAATACGATGGTGACAAAGCAGTTGCTTTGGACACAGTGGTTATTTCCAGCCAGCATGCTGAAGAAGTAGATGTTGCGAAGAAATTAACTCCCGAGATCATTGAATTTGTAATCGAGCCGGTTTTGGCAAAGATTGATCTTCCGCGCAAGGATATGCGCACCCTAATTAACCCAACTGGCCGCTTTGTTATTGGCGGCCCAATGGGCGATGCTGGCTTAACTGGTCGAAAAATCATCGTTGATACCTACGGCGGAATGGCTCGCCATGGTGGAGGAGCCTTCTCAGGTAAGGATCCATCAAAGGTAGATCGTTCAGCGGCATATGCAATGCGTTGGGTTGCCAAGAATGTTGTCGCCGCTGGTCTGGCGCGACGTTGTGAAGTTCAAGTCGCCTACGCAATAGGTAAGGCCCAACCAGTTGGTGTATTCGTGGAAACTTTCGGAACCGAAACTGTTCCTGTTCAGAAGATTCAAGATGCGGTCACTTCTGTTTTTGATCTTCGTCCAGCAGCGATCATTCGCGATTTGAATCTACTTCGCCCGATCTACGCGCAGACCGCTGCTTATGGCCACTTCGGTCGCGAGCTTCCCAACTTCACCTGGGAGAGAACTTCGCGAGTCGATCAACTTCTTTCAGCAGTTAATTAACTCTTAGGTTTAGCCGTGTCTACTGCGCGGCCGCTTCGCTTAAAGACCGAAACGGCAAAACGTGTTGAGAAGATTGCGGCAGAGTCTGCCCCAATTGTAAAAGTATGGGTAGATAACGGCATCGCGCATCTAGATGGCCTCTTCGATTATCTAGTACCTGCTCGCTTTGATGCGCAGGTCCGTGTAGGTGTTCGCATTAGCGTTGATTTTGCCGGTCGTGAATGTGAAGCGCTCGTCGTTGAGCGAACTGAGGAAGGCGCCCAGTCGGGTCTGAAATTCATTTCAAAGGTACTTTCACCCACTGTTGTTGCACCGCTTGGCCTATTTGAATTAGTCGCTGAAGGCTGTGCGCGCTGGCTGGCAAATCCATATGACTTTCTCCGCAGCGCTGTTCCGCCCAGGGTCGCCGGTGTCGATAAATTGCACCAAGAGAGCGTTAGTAGAGTTAAAAACACGGCAAGTTCGAAGGTTAATAAAACATATATTCATGCACAGCCACACGAGGATGCAATTGCAAAACTTGCAGAGTTTGCTTTATCGAAGGTAAGAACAGGATCAATTCTCATCATCGTTCCTGAAGAGCGAGAGTTGCAGCGCCTAGTCAAGGTGTTGGGGGATAGGGCGTGTGTCTTATCGGGTGCGCTTAGCCGCAGCGTTAGATATGAGAACTATTTAAGATCAATTAGAGAGCCCGATTTAATAACTATCGGAACTAGAAGCGCGATTTTTGCATTTCCTCCCGATCTTAAGACGATTGTAGTTTTTCGCGAAGGTGCGGAGTCACATTACGAGCCCAGATCTCCGGGTTGGAATACAAGAGATCTTGCCCTTATGCGATCTGCGCAGAGTGGATGCGACCTATTTTTTGTTGGCTATTCACCCGCGCTGGAGATTGGTCTACTCATCGACAAAGATGAAGTGAAGATGTTAGATAAGAGTAATCGATTGCAAGTTAGTAATTTTGAATCCCTCAATGGGGAGCTCCTTCCAAACCGAATATTCTCTCCAATTCGTAAGGCCTTAAAATCGGGTCCGGTTCTCTTTCTTATTCCCCGTAAAGGTTATGCAAGTTCCTTGATGTGTAAAAAATGTAGAAACATCGCAACTTGCGAATGTGGTGGAAAGTTATCTCGTCGTAAGGCCAATGTCGCGCCAGAGTGCGTACTTTGTGGGAAATCTCAACCATCTTTGAAATGCCGTTGGTGTAAAAGCGATGCCTTGATGATGTTGGGGCGCGGTGGTGAACGACATACCGAGGAGATAGGTCGCGCTTTTCCTAATATTCCAACCTTTTACTCAACTGCTGATTCCCAAATTGTAGATTTACCTGATTCACCTGCTCTAGTAATTGCGACCGCGGGAATGCAGCCGCATGTAGATGGTGGCTACTCTGCCGTTGTCTTATTGGAAGGCGATTCATTCTTCTCATACTCCGATTTGCGAGCACAGGAACGGGCCCGCGAAACCTTCTTTATTGCAGCCGCTTCAGTAAGTAAAAAAGGTGAAGTAATTACAGTTGTGAATTCATCAAATCCTATTACTGCTGCGATAACGCAATGGAGTCCAAAAGTTCTAGCCACGCGTGAACTTTCTGAACGCAGCGAGTTGAATTTTCCGCCATATTCGCGATCTATAGCAATGGAGGTAGAGAATACTGAGGCAACTTCTATTGTCGCTGGTTTAAAGAAAGCGTTACTGGATAAACGATTACCTGAAAGCACGAGGGTTTTAGGACCCGCACAGCGGAGTGGAAATATTTCAAGGATTCTATTGACCGCCGATCTGGTTGATAGCGATCAACTTCTCAAATTTGTAGGAGATTACATTCGCCATCGTGCGGTGACGAAAAAGAAGAGTATTTCGCTGCGAGTAGATCCCTACTCACTTACATAAGATTTTCTCTCGTACGCTAGACTTGATACATGTCTATTCAACCGATCCGATTCTTTGGCGATCCGGTATTGACCACCCCTGCTCTAGAAGTAGTTGATTTCGATAAGGAGCTGCGCACTCTAGTCGCCGATTTGACAGAGACAATGCTGGAGGCACCTGGCGCAGGTTTAGCAGCGCCACAGATCGGAGTCGGTCTCAGAGTTTTTGTCTGGGATGTTGATGATGCCCTAGGCCACCTTATTAATCCAACCTTGGATCTAAGTTCTGAGATGCAGGAAGGCGAAGAAGGTTGCTTATCTTTTCCCGCTCTTAGTTACGAGACACCACGCGCATTTCGTGCCGTGGCCAAAGGTTTCAATATGTATGGCGAGCCAATAACGGTCGAAGGAACTGAGTTATTGGCAAGAGCGCTACAGCACGAAACAGATCATTTAGATGGGATAGTTTTCATTGATCGTCTCTCGAAAGAAGATCGCAAGTTAGCGATGAAGGAAATCAGAGAGTCAGAATGGTTTAACGCTGCGCAAATATCTGGCCAACTACCCACAGTTAAAGTCTCGCCCCACGACATATTTGGTAGAGGTCTTTAGTGCGTATAGCCGTTGCTGCCACTCCAGAGGTAGCAATTCCAACGCTTGATGCATTACTTGCATCTGGGCACGAATTGGTTTGTGTAATAACCCGACCTGATGCACCTGCTGGACGAGGTAGAGCTCTCCAATCAACCCCAGTTGCTAATTGGGCAGATGCTAATAGCGTGAAGTTACATAAACCAGAAAGCAGCCAACTGCTCGGAGATTTGATCGGGGATCTAGATCTAGTCGTGACTATCGGCTATGGATTGCTGCTTCCCTTGGAAGTTCTTCAAAAGCCTAAACACGGATTTATTAATCTGCACTTTTCACTGCTGCCTCGTTGGCGTGGTGCAGCGCCCGTGCAGCGCGCAATTGAAGCGGGCGATGACGTCACCGGAGTCACTGTATTTGCGTTAGATGCCGGAATGGATACCGGACCGATTTATCTTTCTGCACAATTTCCGCTTTCACCCTCTGTAACTTCTGAGCAACTCTTTCAGTCTCTAGCGCTCCTTGGTGTCAATCCAGTTTTGAGAACTCTTGAACTTATTGAAAGAGGAGAAAAGCCAACTTCGCAGAGCGATGTTGGTGCAACTAGAGCATATAAATTGAGTAAAGATGAGGGTCGAATTGACTGGAACTCGGATGCTGAAGTGATCAATCGAAAGATAAACGCCTTCAGCCCCGATCCCGGTGCTTGGTCGAATTTTCGGGGCCAAGTACTTAAGATCAATAAGGTGCGAATTTCTAATCAAAGTGCAGATGCAGGTGTGCTTAAAGTTATAGAGAAATCAATTTATATTGGCACAGCATCTTCTGCGCTAGAACTCTTAGAAGTAACCCCGTCAGGAAAATCGCAGATGTCGGCAATTTCTTGGGCTAACGGTGCTCGCCTTAGCACAACAGATATGTTGCAGTAGAGATGGTCGAAGCGCGCAGGAATACCTTTAAATCACCTAAGCCAGATGCGGTGCGTTTGCTTGTCTATGACATATTGAAAGAAGTAAATCGTTCCGATGGATACTCAAACTTACTACTGCCTCAGGCTTTAACAGCATCAAATTTTGAACAACGCGATAAGGGATTTGCGACAGAGCTGCTTTACGGCACTCTGAGAATGCAGGGTCGTCATGACTATATTGCAGCCCAGGTATCAGATCGCCCTTGGAGCGAGGTTGATTCAGGAATCGTTGACGTGGTTCGCCTTGGCGCCCATCAACTCTTTGAAATGCGAGTTCCATCGCATGCCGCAGTTTCGGCAACTGTTGAATTAGCACGAAAAGTTTTGGGGGAGTCAAAAGCCTCATTTGTAAATGCGCTACTTCGCAAAGTGAGTGCGCAGAGTTTGGACCAGTGGCTGGCTCCAGCGCATTTAATCTCAGATCCGATTGAGCGTTTATCCATAATCCATTCACATCCAGAGTGGATAGTTTCGGCATACTTTGATTTATTGCGCGATTTCGCTGAAGTTGAATCGCTTCTTTGCGCCAATAATTTGGCGGCAACTCCGACAATCGTCTGGTGGCCAGGAAGATCTAGTGCTGAAGAATTGATATCTCTTGGTGCGCACCCGACGGAATATTCGGATTATGGAATGAAATTTGATGGCGTTCCTTCAACTCTGGAAGCTGTTCGCCACCGCAGAGCAGGTGTGCAAGATGAGGGATCGCAACTTGTGGCGCAAATATTTGCCAAGGTTGTTTCTAATAGCGATGACTGGCTCGATCTTTGTGCAGGTCCAGGTGGTAAGGCCGCACTCCTGTCTTCGTTAGCGAAAGAGAGTGGAAAAAAGTTCACTGCTAATGAAATCTCTGCTCCGCGCGCAAAGTTGGTCGAACAAGTTATTGGTGGTGCTCGACTTTTGGTGGGGGATGGACGTGAAATAGCAACACTTGGGGAGAAGTACGGGGCTATTTTGGCCGATGTTCCTTGCACTGGTCTTGGTGCGCTGCGTCGTCGCCCGGAAGTTCGATGGCGCCGCACTGTCGCTGATCTACGTGAGTTAACTCAGTTACAGCGCGAACTATCTGATGCCGCGATATCAGTGTTGGAAGAAGGCGGCTACTTTGGTTATGCCACGTGTTCGCCGCACCTGGCCGAGACCAGCATTGCAGTGACAGACATTTTGCGTAAACACCCAGAATTGGAATTGGTGGATCTGCAACCTTATCTTCCTCCCGAATTGAACTCAGCGATGCGCGATAAATCTCTCTCCTTGTGGACCCATCGCCACGAAACTGATGCAATGTTTCTTGCAGTCTTTCGCAAGAATTTGGCCGATGAGAAATAGAATAGTTTTGTGTTCAACGACCTACGTATAACGCCCAGCATTCTCAACGCTGACCACAATAATCTCAACGTTGAAATCGCTAAGATTGCCAAAGATTCAGATTTAGTTCATTTAGATATTATGGATAATCTCTTTGTTCCAAACTTAACTTGGGACTTTGCCGCGGCCGAGAAAATCATCACTGATTGTCCAATCCCAGTTGATGCTCATCTGATGATCAATGATGTGGATCGAATCGCCCTTGATTACGCACGAGCCGGCGCCGGTAGCGTTACCATCCATATAGAAGCAGCTAAGACTCCGGTGCAGACTTTTAAGAGTTTACGAAAACTCGGTGCACGCGCTGGTATGGCGTTAAAGCCGGGTACGGAAATCGAACTTTTTTCAGATTACTTAAGTGAAATTGATATGTTATTGATAATGACTGTAGAACCGGGTTTTGGTGGGCAGAAATTTATGACGGATATGATGGATAAGGTGCGCAGATCCAAGGCGCTTATCGGTGACAGACCTATTTGGATACAGGTAGATGGTGGAGTTTCTATGGAAACCATCGCAATCGCACGTGAGGCAGGTGCAGATACTTTCGTGGCTGGCTCCGCGGTCTTTAATTCACCGGATCCAGCCGAGATGGTAAAAATGCTGCGACATCGCGCAAGTGATCTCTAGTAAACTCATCTCATGAAATCTTTTGATCAGCTCTGGGATGAACTCTCGCAGAAGGTTGCAACCGGGGATCCCACCTCAGGCACTGTTGCTGAAGTAAATGCCGGTGTTCATGCGATCGGTAAGAAGATTCTGGAAGAAGCTGGGGAAGTTTGGCTAGCGGCAGAACATGAAAGCGATGAAGCCCTTGCCGAGGAAATTAGCCAACTTATCTATCACCTTCAGGTACTTATGTTGGCACGCGGATTAAACCCCACAGACATTTATCGCTATCTATAGAATCGAGCTAAAGTGTTAAAGATTGCAGTCCCCAATAAAGGTTCTCTCGCTGATGCCTCGATTGAAATTCTTAAAGAGGCTGGGTATAGACAACGAGTTGATTCACGCGATCTAGTCTTGAGCGATCCAGAAAATGGCGTTGAGTTCTATTACCTGCGCCCACGAGATATTGCCCTTTATGTTGGAACAGGTGAGCTCGAGGCTGGCATCACCGGGAGAGACTTGCTCATTGATTCCGGCGCGGACGCGCAGGAAATTCTTTCTTTAGGTTTTGGTGGATCAACATTTCGTTTCGCAGGACCTGCAGATAAAAATTGGAAGATAGAAAATCTTATCGGAAAGAGAGTTGCGACTGCATACCCTGGCTTGGTCGATGGCTATTTATCAAAGTTAGGCATTAGCGCGATCGTCGTAAGGCTAGATGGGGCGGTTGAAAGTAGCGTGCGCCTGGGAGTTGCCGATGTCATCGCTGACGTCGTGAGCACAGGTAATACTTTGAGACAGGCTGGACTTTCGATCTTTGGAGATCCGATATTGCAGAGTGAAGCGATTTTGATTTCGAGAAATTCAAAAAATTTACCGGATGATTTAGAAATTTTGTTACGTCGTTTGCAAGGAGTTGTTACTGCAAGACAGTACGTTCTTCTTGATTACGACATTCCAAAGGTTAGTGTTGATAAGGCTTGCGCAATCACGCCAGGTTTAGAATCCCCGACAATCTCTCCTTTGCAGAAGCAAGATTGGATGGCAGTTCGCGCGATGGTTTTGCGCAAAGATACCAACCGGCTAATGGATGAGCTGTGGGCTTTAGGTGCGCGTGGGATTTTGGTTACCGATATCCACGCTTGTCGTTTATAGAGAGTCTGACTCTTCCACTTCTTCACGAGTTATTCCGAGCAAGTAAAGTACTGAGTCGAGATAAGGCGCAGATACTGAGCTATCAGCCGCTGCCTTTACCGCTGGTTTGGCGTTAAATGCAATACCCATACCAGCAAGTGTGATCATATCTAAATCATTTGCCCCATCACCGATTGCAATTGTCTGGTCTAGCTCAATTGCGTGCAGTGCGGCAAAATCACGAAGAGCTTGTGCTTTACCTGCGCGATCAATAATTGGACCAGTTAATTTTCCAGTTAGTTTTCCATCAATGATCTCTAGATTGTTGGCGCGCATATGTGCGATACCTAATTCGCTCATTAAAGGCGCAATTACTGGCTCGAAACCACCAGAAACGAGTGCAACATGATGACCGAGTTTATGAAGAGTGCGAATGAGGGTACGAGCACCCGGAGTTAGAGTTATCTCACTTTGTACTTGCGTTAATACCGAATCTGGAAGCCCTGCTAGAAGTGCAACACGTGCGCGCAGGCTTTCGGCAAAATCTAATTCTCCGCGCATCGCTGATTCTGTAATTGCAGTGATTTCAGCGCCCTTGCCAGCCTTAGCGCCCAGTAATTCGATTACTTCCTGCTGTATGAGTGTTGAGTCGACATCCATTACGACCAATTTCTTTGCCCAGCGCATTAATCCACCGGGAGAAACGGCAATGTCAACGGCATTCTCTGTCCCCACTTGCGCTAAATCGGTCCGCAATTTTCCTTGTTCAGCACCAGATACGGTCAACTCAATTGCCGTGACGGGATAACTTGCAGTTCGGTGTATACGTTCGATATTGCCACCATTGATGGCAATTGCGCTAGCAACTGCGTTGATGGCAGATGGTTTCAACTCTTGCGCCAAGACGACTACGTGCAAAAGAGATTTCTTAACTGCAATATCTGTAGAGGCGCTTTCTTCAAAAGCGGATGCGATATCAACGCCGAGTGTATTTGCACACTCTTGCAGATCAGCTTCTATGGCAGCTGCGTGAGCTGGCGCGCAAGATATTAAGCAAGTCAAAATGACACGCCCTCGGATAACTACTTGTTCAATATCTAAGATATTGACGGCAAAAGGGGAGAGTGTTTGAAAAAGGGTCTCAGTGATCCCAGGCTTATCCACTCCTGAAAGCAGGATTAAGCCAGTAAATTGCTGGTTTTTATCGTTGTTAGTCATCTCGGGGAGAAGATTAGCGTGAATCACAGGTGATAAGTCGGGCATTTAAGCGGATTCGACAATGATTAGCGCTATCTTTTTCATCTATGGAATCAGTGGGCGAATTGTCGGTCCTATCGATGCACGGGGTAACGGTGACCCGCGGGCAGCGAACAATTCTTGGTCCGATTGATTTTCAGATTCGCAGTGGTGAACGTTGGGTGATACTCGGCCCTAATGGCGCGGGCAAGTCCACACTGATGAATATATTAGCAACCCGTATTTTTCCTACAACTGGAACAGTGAAAATTCTTGAGCAGGAGATGGGCAAGGTTGATTTATTTGAACTTCGCACTCGAATCGGAGTATGCGCGACCCTAACATCTGAATATATTCCAGACGATGAATTGGTGCGAGATGTGGTTCTCACCGCGGCCTACGCTGTATTGGGGAGATGGAACGAAGATTATGATCTTTGGGACGAGTCACGTGCGGTAGCGCTTTTAACGACATTCGGCGTTCGCGATCTTGCAGATCGTCCTTATTACACTTTGAGCGACGGCGAAAAGAAACGCGTTCAGATTGCACGTGCGTTAATGTCTGATCCAGAGTTACTTCTCTTAGATGAGCCAACAGCCGGACTTGACCTAGGTGGCAGAGAAGATCTACTTCGTCGGTTCGCTGAGTATTCCACCGATCCACTGGCTCCAGCTAGCATCGTTGTCACTCATCACATTGAAGAGATTCCTTTCGGAACTACCCATGCTTTGATAATAAAAAATGGTGGGATTGCGGTTTCTGGTCCCATTTCTAGCGTGATTACATCTGAACACATGACGGCAGTTTTTGGAATTAATATAGAAGTAACCGTTTCCAATGGAAGGTTTTTTGCCCGCAGCTCATGATCTTTCGTGAGCAGCTGCACCCTTCCTGGCAAGAATCTTTGAAAGATGTTCTACCACTTTTAGGAGTGATTGAAGAGAAGATTTCAAATAACTCTTATCTGCCTAATAGCAATCTAGTGATGCGGGCGCTATCGCGGGATTTCTATCAATCGAAAGTTTTGATTTTAGGTCAGGATCCTTATCCAAATCCCATTTACCCAGTTGGTTTAGCATTTTCGATTCCTGCAAACGAAAAGAGTTTTCCACCATCTTTAAAGAATGTATTCAAGGAATTGAATACAGATCTGGGAGTCGATATCCCAGAAAGCGGTGATTTATCACCTTGGGCAGATCAGGGGGTAGTTCTGCTGAATCGAACCCTGACTTGTCGATCCGGTGAAAGTAACTCTCATCTGGATTCAGGTTGGCGAGATTTCACTGAGGTTTGTGTCGCAAAAATGGCTGCAATAGGAGTAATTGCAATTCTTTGGGGCAATAATGCCCAAGAGTGCAGCAAGTATTTCGCAGCAGATAAATTAATAATGGCGCCGCATCCCAGTCCTTTGTCGGGGCACCGTGGTTTCTTCGGATCTAAACCATTTAGCCGAGCCAATGCCGCGCTAATTGCAGCGGGTAAAGATCCAATCGATTGGTCGCTATAAAGAGCAACGCCCTGCAGATTTCTCCGCAGGGCGTTGTCTAACTACTTTATTTAACTAAGTATCCAACCCAAGCATTTATCGGCGAGGATAAGAAGTAGACCATAAAGAGTCCAGATACCAAGAGAAGAAGTGGATGGACTTCTTTTCTGCGGCCTTGGATAAACCGGATAACAACGTGAGTTACGAAGCCAGCGCCGATACCAACTGA
>CAXNEU010000015.1:0-20615 GCA_964201705.1 Candidatus Planktophila sp.
AAAGTGCGTATTCGGTCTAACAATTTTCAAGATCGCACGCATGAAGTCAATGGCAGAAGGAATGAAGGACGATCACTAATCGTCTTATAAATAGTTAAAGTTAAAGGGGCGTCGGGAAACCGGCGCCCCTTTAATATTTGTAGGATAGGCATATGACACAAGAAAAGATAAGTAAGTACGTGCTCAACAATTACCGTATGGCCAGTTATTTGCTACTGGCAATTGGACTTATCAATCTTCGCTACCAAACTGGCAAAGAAGAAGTCTTTAACAATTCTTTTGCAATTTTCGCTCCTGGAATTTTGATGCTATTTATTACCTTTGTAAAGCCAGCGCATAACCTGCTGGCTCGCCGTGAAGTTATGGCACTTTTAGCAATTGCAGGTACAGCGCTAGTGATCTGGGCAATTACCAACTAATTAATAGCGACCAACGAGTTATTTTCGGAAAGAGATATCGCTCTTTTTCATAGCGGTAATCAATATACGAATGGCATTTGGACCCATGCCATGCAGATCTTTAATGGCATCTATTGAATATTTTCTTAAATCGCTGACCTTATAAAGACCTTCATCGATCAGCGCTCTGCGCGCAGGTGCTGCTAATCCAAGTTCAACCCAAACTCCATCGACTGCAGCGTATGCATCCAAATCAACTTCATCACGAGTCACTGAGTATTTTGATTCTCGCTTAGCTTCACGACGTTGCGCTGCTTCACGCGCAATTTTGGCTTGCGTCATCTTTATCTTCGCGCGCGATGGTTTAGCCATACTTAAATATTAACTTGCTGGTGCGGGAGGCGGGACTTGAACCCGCACGCCGGAGCACAAGTTCCTAAGACTTGCGTGTCTGCCATTTCACCACTCCCGCTGGAGCGTCTTGAGAAATTTAAAATTTCTCACGTTCTGGTACATAGGTTAGAGGTAAGTCCTGCTTATGCAAAATTGCCGCTGGGGTAACCTTGCCTGATGAGTTCGCATTCTGATTTGTTAGCAGCCCAGATTCAGGGTGCGATAGCGCGCGCGATTGAACGCGGCGATTTGGTCGGATCGGTACCAGCCAATATTCCACTGGAGCGCCCCAAAAATCGCGATCACGGAGATTACGCATCTTCTATTGCACTGCAATTAGCCAAACCCGCAGGAAAGACTCCACGAGAAGTCGCTGAGCTTTTAAAGAAAGATTTAGAAAAACTTCCTGAAGTTTCTGCGGTAGAAATTGCTGGTCCCGGCTTTATTAATATAACTTTAAATCGCGCGAGCCAAGCGGATTTAGTTCGCACAGTATTAACTGCGCAAGGTGGCTACGGTCGCGGTAGCGCGTTATCTGGCGTAAAGATAAACCTGGAATTTATTAGCGCAAATCCAACTGGTCCACTGCACTTGGGCCACACCCGGTGGGCGGCGGTAGGTGATGCACTTGGTCGCGTGCTCAGCGCAGCAGGTGCAACAGTTACCCGAGAGTTTTATATAAACGATCGCGGCAATCAGATGGATCTCTTTGGACAATCCGTACAAGCGGCAGCGCTGGGCAAACCAATTCCAGAAGATGGATACCAAGGCGAATACATTGTGGACCTTGCAAAATCAGTTGTTGCGCAAGATCCGACCATAATCGCGCTACCTGTGGCGGAAGGCTTTGTTGCATTTCGCGAAAGCGCATATCAATTACAACTTAAAGATCAACAGCGCGTACTCGATACCTTTAGAACACATTTCGATACTTGGTTTTCAGAGCGATCTTTACACGATGGTGGAAGCGTTGAACACGGATTAGATAAGTTGCGCACGCAAGGACACGTCTTTGAAGTTGATGGCGCAACCTGGCTACGTACAACTGACTTTGGTGATGATAAAGATCGTGTTTTGGTGAAAGCCAATGGCGATTTAACTTACTTCTCATCTGATACTGCTTATTACATCAATAAACGCGAACGCGGCTTTGATATCTGTATCTATATGTTAGGCGCGGATCATCACGGCTATATCCATCGTTTAAAGGCTATTTCTGCCTGCGCTGGTGATAATCCTGAATACAACATCGAAATTTTAATCGGGCAACTTGTGAAAATTATTGAGGGGGGAGAAGAGGTAAAACTTTCTAAGCGCGCCGGAACGATCATCACCCTGGAAGAGCTAGTTGAAAAAGTTGGGGTCGATGCAGCTCGTTACACGCTAATTCGCTATCCAGTTGATACACCAATGGTTATGGATATCGATGTTTTAAAGCGGAACACGAATGAGAATCCAGTTTATTACGTGCAGTATGCCCACGCACGAATTGCTGCGGTGTTGCGCAATGCGGCAGAGTTAAAGATTCCATCAGGTCTAGAAAACTTTGATCCCGCACAACTTAACCACGACCGCGAAAATGAACTTTTAGGTTCGCTCGCCGAATTTCCAAGAGTCGTTGCCGGCGCAGCCGAACTGCGTGAGCCGCATCGCGTGGCGCGCTATCTCGAGGAGTTAGCCGGGGTTTATCACGGTTTCTATGCCGATTGCCGCGTGCTACCTATGGGAGATGAGCCAATTACATCGCTACACAGCGCTCGAATTAATTTATGTGCAGCAACTCTGCAAGTACTGAAGAATGGCCTTGAGTTACTAGGCGTCGATGCGCCAGAAAGGATGTAAGCCATGTGGTCGAGAAATATCTCATTTACCAATGGTGAGCTACACCTGTCTGGAATATCCGCATCAAAGTTAGCGAAAGATTTTGGCACACCAGCCTTTTTTATTGATGAAGCAGATTTCCGGGAACGCGCAATCGGATGGAATAACGCGCTGCGCGATGAGTTTGGCTCTCACGCCGGAACTGTTTACTACGCGGCAAAGGCATTTATCTCCGTTGCGGTTGCGCAGTGGATTAAAGATTGTGGAATCGGAATTGATGTCTGCACTGGGGGAGAGTTAGCAGTAGCCCTGGCTGGCGGCATTGATCCAGCGAAGATTGAAGTTCACGGCAATAACAAATCATTGTCAGAGATAGATAGGGCAGTTTCCGTTGGCGTTAAAACCATTGTTATGGACTCACTACACGAAATAGATCGTGTGGCGGCAATGGCGCGTAAGCACAACAAGGTGCAAGGAGTTATGTTGCGTTTGACTCCCGGAATTCAAGCCCACACTCACGAATCTATTTCGACTGCGCACGAAGATGTGAAATTTGGATTTTCGATTGCAAGTGGCGCAGCTTGGACGGCAGTTGAAGCAGTGCTTGCTCACCCCGAACTCGAATTGCGAGGATTTCATTCGCACATTGGTTCGCAGATATTTGGTACTGAATCTTTTCAACTTGCAGCAGATCGCTTGATCTCACTTCTTGCTAAGTATCGCGATGCCTACGGCAAGGAACTACCAGAGCTAGATCTAGGTGGCGGTTATGGGATTGCTTATCTTCCTGAAGATGAAACTCTAGAACCTGGCGAAGTTATGCCCGCCTTACGTAGCGCGGTAACTGCCGCCTGTGAAAAACATAAATTAAATATTCCTATGATTTCAATCGAACCGGGCCGTGCGATCGTTGGACCTACAACATTTACATTGTATGAAGTTGGAACAACTAAAGATGTTGTTCTGGAAAATGGCGCGATCCGTCATTACATTTCCGTCGATGGCGGAATGAGTGACAATATCCGCCCATCTTTATATGACGCGCAATATCACGCAGTGATTGCCCAACGCGCCTCAACAGCTAAATCAATTTCTTCTCGTGTGGTTGGTAAGCATTGCGAAACTGGCGACATTGTTATTCGCGATATTTCACTTCCAGCAGATATTGCCCCTGGTGATTTAATTGCGATTCCTGCAACTGGCGCATATGGGCGCAGCATGGCGAGTAATTACAACCACGTGCCCCGCCCCCCAGTTATTGCAGTAAATAATGGAAAAGCCCGCGTAATCATCCGTCGTGAAAATGAGGCGGATCTGCTCGCACTTGATGTGAAAGAATAGGCAGATGAGCCCAGCAGATAAGCCTGTACGTATCGGCATGCTCGGTTGTGGCGTGGTCGGCAGTTCAGTCGCGCGCCTTTTATTGGCAGATACAGCAGAACTTTCAACTCGTGCGGGCGTAAAGATTGAATTAGCACGCATTGCAGTGCGCACAATAAAGCCTTACGAAGGAATCAATCCAGCGCTCTTTACTACCGATCCTTTCTCAGTTGTAAATGATCCAGAGATCGATTTAATTATTGAAGTAATTGGTGGAATCGAACCTGCGCGCGAATTGATTATGACTGCGATTGAAAATCGTAAATCAGTAGTTACCGCAAATAAAGCGCTCTTGGCTAGCCATGGAGCCGAAATGTTCACCGCCGCATACGCCAAGGGCGAAGATATTTATTACGAAGCATCAGTTGCAGGCGCTATCCCAATTATTCGCCCGATGCGCGATTCACTAGCGGGCGACTTCGTAACTCGATTGATGGGCATAGTTAATGGCACAACCAATTACATCTTGACCAAGATGCATGAAGATAACCGTGAATTTGCCGATGTCTTGAAGGAAGCACAAGCTTTGGGTTACGCCGAAGCAGATCCAACTGCAGACGTCGAAGGCTTTGATGCTGCGGCTAAAGCTGCAATTCTTTCTGGCCTTGCCTTTCACACTCGCGTGACCGTCGATGATGTTTATCGTGAAGGTATTTCAAATATCACTCTGGAAGATGTCACCATTGCGAAATCAATGGATCACGTGATCAAACTCTTGGCTATTGCAGAGCTAACTCCCGCCGATGAAATTTCGGTGCGCGTGCATCCTGTTATGTTGCATAAGAGCCACCCGCTTGCATCGGTTCGCGATGCTTATAACGCGGTATTTGTTGAAGCCGAATCTGCTGGATCGCTGATGTTCTATGGCCGCGGAGCTGGTGGTGCTCCGACAGCATCTGCAATTTTGGGAGATGTCGTCGCAGTCGCTCGCCACATCGCACTCAACTCAGTTGGCCAACGAGAAACTGATTATGCCGATCGTGATATTGCACCGATTGAAAGTACAAAAACTAAGTTCTTAATTAGACTTGAAGTCGCCGATAAAGCAGGTGTTTTGGCGGCAATCGCTACTGTATTTGCCAATCATGGCGTATCAATTCAGACAGTTAACCAAGCTGGGCGAAATAACGATGCCGAAGTAACAATCGTTACCCACCGCGCAACTGAAGGCGAACTCAAAGCAACTGTGGCATCGCTTAAAGCGATGGATATGGTCAACAAGATTTCAAGTGTGATCCGCGTTGAAGGAGCGATGCCCGCATGAGTTTATTTAAAGCGAAAAAATCTGGCGCGCATCAATGGCGTGGAGTAATCGAGGAATATCGCGATCGCTTGCCAGTTAGCGCTAAGACTCCAGTTGTCTCTTTACGCGAAGGTGGCACTCCACTCATTTATGCTTGCTATCTCTCTGAATTACTCGGAAACGATGTCTGGCTAAAGTACGAAGGAACCAATCCAACAGGTTCATTTAAAGATCGCGGTATGACAATGGCGATTTCTAAAGCCGCTGAAGATGGCGCTAAGGCAGTTATCTGTGCATCCACCGGAAATACTTCAGCCAGCGCTGCGGCGTATGCAACTAAAGCAGGAATGATTTCTGCGGTGTTGATTCCTGCAGGAAAAATCGCAACCGGAAAACTTGCGCAAGCAGTCATTCACGGCGCACAAATTTTGCAGGTGGCTGGAAACTTTGATGATTGCCTCACCTTGGCGCGCGAACTATCTGAAAATTATCCAGTTGCACTTGTTAACTCGG
This sequence comes from Candidatus Planktophila sp., assembly GCA_964201705.1. Classification (GTDB taxonomy): domain Bacteria; phylum Actinomycetota; class Actinomycetes; order Nanopelagicales; family Nanopelagicaceae; genus Planktophila. The sequence continues at coordinate 5,749 of CAXNEU010000015.1, forward strand.
TAAACCCATATCGAATTGAAGGCCAAAAGACTGCAGCCTTTGAAGTAATTGATATGTTGGGATTTGCCCCAGATATTCATGCACTTCCAGTCGGTAATGCAGGAAATATCACTGCATACTGGAAGGGATACAACGAATACCGTAAAGATGGTATTTCCAATTCCCTTCCACAGATGTATGGCTTCCAAGCTGCAGGTGCCGCACCAATTGTTAAAGGCAAACCAGTTTTGAAACCAGAGACAATTGCGACAGCGATTCGCATTGGCAATCCAGCATCTTGGGACCAAGCGATCGAAGCTCGCGATAAATCAGGCGGAGTAATTGATTCTGTTACTGATAAAGAAATATTGGCGGCCTATGCGCTCGTTGCTGGTAAAGAAGGCGTATTCGTTGAGCCTTCATCTGCTGCTGGAATTGCAGGGCTAATCAAATACAAGAAGGCGGGCAAGTTGCCTAAAGGCAAGAAGATCGTCATCACCGTTACTGGCCACGGGTTGAAAGATATTTCTTGGGCCCTTGAGAAATTTGCTAAGCCAAAGATTGTAAAAGTTAATGCAGCCGCAGCCGCAAAGGCGTTGGGTCTAAAGTAAGCGCTATGGCTAAACCAACATTTAAAGCCAATCCAATCCAAGTTCAGGTCCCGGCATCTAGCGCCAATTTAGGTCCGGGCTTTGATTCATTTGGTTTAGCACTCGGTATGCACGATCGTTATGTCGCGCAGATTTTAGATGACCCCGGTTTAGATATTGATGTAACCGGTGAAGGCGCAGATGAAGTCCCACGTACTGATAAAAACTTACTTGTTAAAGCGATGTATAAAGGTTTTGATTTCCTTGGTGGCAAGCCGAAAGGAATAGCGGTTCGCGCCTTAAATGTAATTCCACACGGACGCGGACTTGGATCTTCGGCAAGTGCAATCGTCGGTGGCTTATCTCTAGCGCGCGCCTTAGTTCTAACTGGCGCTGACAAAATGAATGACGAAAAATTATTGCAACTGGCAACTGAGATGGAAGGCCATCCCGATAATGTGGCCGCCGCGCTTTATGGCAACGCAGTTGTCGCGTGGCAAGAAGATCAGCATGGCAAGAGCGTTGCGCAGGCAATCTCATTGAGCGTTGATGTGCGCATCCGTGCGGTCGCATTTATTCCTTCCACTGCAGTATCAACTGCAAAGGCGCGCAAGATGTTGCCCGAGACAATTCCCCATCGCGATGCCGCGCAAAATTCTGCTAACTCTGCGCTCTTGGTTCACGCCCTTACCTTGCGCCCTGATTTACTCTTTAGGGCGACCGAAGATTTCTTGCATCAGTCTTATCGCAGCGAAGCGATGCCAGCATCATTTGCACTTCTAAGTAAGTTGCGTGGAGCAGGCGTTGCTGCATTTATCTCAGGTGCTGGTCCAACAGTTCTAGCCTTACATACTGGCAGTGAATCTGATGTGGCCGAATTGATTCGCGCCGCAGGCAGCAAATTTGAAGCTAAATCCCTGGAGATTTCTCGCACTGGAGCCGAACTTCTGTAATTGCCGTTGGGGTGCTATGGTTACCCCACTTGCTCAGCCGGAAGTTACGGTGAAAGTCGGCAGGTAATCAATTCCAAATAACCAGGCTTAGCGCTTTTACGGTTCTCAAGGTCGTAGACGAAGCCCCAAATGAAAAGACAGAAATGACAGATCAAGATCAAGTCAAGGACGTAGAACCAATTCGTTCAAATAGTCCTGAATTAGCCGCAATGAGCCTTCCTAAGTTAAAGGAAGTTGCCGCGCAACTAGGCATCGATGGCGCAACAAAATTGAAGAAGGATGCGCTTGTAACTGCGATCGCAGATTTGCAGGCCTCAAACCGCGAAGCTGCAAAGGCTGAACGCGAAGCTCGCCGCGAAGCACGTAATGCAAAGAAGAATTCCAGCCGTGATAACTCACAGAACAATTCAAGTGATGATGATGGCGATGATGAAGGTCCAAACGAAGGTAATGACAATGGTCCACGCGATAACGACCGCAACCTCGCTGGTCGCGACCGTGGCCGTGGCCGAGATCGCAACCGTGGCCGAGATCGCAACCGCGACCGTGGACCACGCGAAGAGCGCGAGCCTGTAATTGGTGAAGATGATGTTTTGGTTCCAGTTGGCGGTCTCGTTGACATTATGGATAACTATTCATTTATCCGCACTGGCGGTTATTTGCCAGGACCAAACGATGTCTACGTTTCGCAGCAACAAGTTCGGAAGTACGGACTTCGCAAAGGCGATGTTGTCACCGGCCAGGTACGCCAGGCCCGCGAAGGCGAACAGCGCCAGAAGTACAACCCGCTAATTACTTTAGAAACCATTAATGGAGTTACTCCTGATGAAGCGCGTGGTCGTGTGGAATTCGGCAAGTTAGTTCCGTTATATCCACAAGAGCGTTTGCGCCTTGAAACAGAGCCAAATATTTTGACAACACGCGTAATCGATTTAATTGCGCCAATCGGAAAGGGGCAGCGCGGACTTATCGTTTCGCCACCAAAGGCTGGTAAGACAATGGTCTTGCAAGCAATTGCCAATGCGATCACAACCAACAACCCTGAGTGTCACTTGATGGTTGTACTAGTCGATGAGCGCCCTGAAGAAGTTACTGATATGCAACGCTCTGTAAAGGGTGAAGTTATCGCTTCAACATTTGATCGCCCGGCAGATGATCACACCACGATTGCAGAACTTGCGATTGAACGCGCTAAGCGCTTAGTTGAACTCGGTCACGACGTTGTCGTATTGCTCGATTCAATTACTCGTTTGGGCCGCGCATATAACATTGCAGCACCAGCATCTGGCCGCATCCTTTCTGGTGGCGTTGACTCAGCAGCGTTGTATCCACCAAAGAAGTTCTTTGGTGCCGCACGTAATATTGAAGATGGTGGCTCGCTAACAATTCTGGCAACCGCGCTCGTTGATACCGGATCTCGTATGGATGAAGTTATCTTCGAAGAGTTTAAGGGCACCGGAAATATGGAGCTCATTCTCGATCGTCGCATGGCCGATAAGCGAATATTCCCAGCGGTAAACGTAGTTGCATCAGGAACACGTAAGGAAGAAATCCTTATGGGAACTGAAGAACTAAACATCGTCTGGAAGTTACGTCGCGTGCTTCACGCGCTAGAACCTCAGGCAGCGCTAGAACTCTTGCTCGAGAAGATGAAGGGCACTAAGTCCAACGTCGAGTTCTTGATGCAGATCCAGAAGACAACTTCTGGTCCAAACGAGAGCTAAGCTCAAAGTTCGCTAATCCCACCGTCTGACCGCAAGGCTTTCACAAAGTACTCACAAGGTTTAGGCGCATTATCTCCTTAGAAGCAAGCCATCCGGTGAGCTAAGAAGGAGATGAAAATGTCAGCAACTAAGAAGTTTCTAGCAACAGCAATTATCGCAGGCTCACTATTTGGTGGAACCTCATCTGCATCTGCTGCAGATTCTAAAGATGCAGCAATCACTCGTGCCCAAGCACAAGCAGCTTTCCAATCTCAGATCAGTACTTATCTCACCGCACATCGCGCAATTGTTGATACACATCGCGCTGCTAACGCCAAAGCGTTGGCGGATTTTCAAGCCGCTCTTGCAACTGTGACTACAGATGCAGAATTAAAGGCTGCAAAAGATGCGCGTAAGGCAGCAGTCACAGCAGCAGCGGCAACTGCAAAGGCAGCAAAAGTTGCGTTGGTAAAACCAACTAAGCCAGTTAAGGCAGCGAAAGCACCAAAGGCTTAAAACTTTCTAGATATAGGGTGAGTTAACCGCAAGATCCGCGCTAGTCCCGCACGGATTTTGCGGTTTTCTCTTTTCGCGAGAGGATAAGCCCCTAGCCATATCCCATGGTGTTGCCCTGGTTCACCGCTTAATGCGGACCCAGACATAGAAAAGGAAAACAAATGAAGCCAGAGATCCACCCAGAATATAAAGAGACCCAAGTAACTTGTGGTTGCGGTGAAAAGTTTGTAACCCGCTCAACAGTTGCTAGCGGATCTATCTACGTTGAAGTTTGTTCAGTCTGCCACCCGTTCTACACAGGTAAGCAGCGCATCCTCGATACTGGTGGACGCGTCGCTAAGTTCGAAGAGCGCTTCGGAAAAGCAGCAGCTAAGTAGCTTTCTAAAGAGACCGCATCGCAGCCATAAAGGTTGCGGCGCGGTCTCTTTATTTTTACCTTGAACTTTATTTCTTGATCAGTAGAAAGGAGAAGCCAAATGAGCAACGATCGCTTCGCATCCGCCCACGAAATGGTGCGCGAATATCAAGAACTTGAAAAACAGATGGCTGATCCTTCAATTCATGAAGATCAAGGCAAAGCCCGCCAACTCGGTCGTCGCTATGCCCAACTCGGCCCAGTAGTCGCTGGCTTTAACGCTTGGAAATCTGCGGCAGATGATTTAGAAGCTGCAAAAGAGATGGCCACGGAAGATCCTTCTTTTGCATCTGAAATACCTGCAATGGAGGCAAGCGTTGAAACCGCTGCAGATAAATTGGAAGAACTGTTATTGCCACGTGATCCCAATGATGATCGCGATGTGATTATTGAAGTTAAAGCCGGTGCTGGCGGTGATGAATCCGCACTCTTTGCTGGCGATTTAGTCCGTATGTATCAACGCTATGCCGAAAAGCGAAATTGGAGAGTTGAGATCATTGATATGACCGAATCTGATCTCGGTGGCTATAAAGATATTTCAATGGCAATTAAATCAAAGGGAACTCCTGAACCCGGAACAACTCCTTATGCACGATTGAAATTTGAAGGTGGCGTGCATCGTGTGCAACGCGTTCCAGAAACCGAAAGCCAAGGAAGAATTCACACATCTGCAGCGGGAGTACTTGTGCTTCCTGAAGCAGAAGAAGTAGATGTTGAGTTAAATATGAACGATGTACGCGTAGACGTTTACCGTTCATCAGGTCCAGGTGGACAGTCAGTTAACACCACCGACTCTGCGGTGCGTTTAACCCACGTTCCAACCGGAATCGTCGTCTCTTGTCAGAATGAAAAGTCACAGCTGCAAAATAAAGAGTCGGCGCTGCGTATTTTGCGTGCGCGTTTGCTGGCAGATGCACAAGAGAAAGCAGAAGCTGCAGCAATGGCCGAACGTAAGAGCCAGGTGCGCACAGTTGATCGATCAGAACGTATTCGCACCTACAACTATCCAGAAAATCGCCTGAGTGATCACCGCGTAAATTACAAATCAAATAACTTGGATGCGGTTTTAAATGGTGAGTTAGATGATGTTGTTCAGGCACTTCTTGATGCTGATAAAGCAGCGAAACTCTCTTCTACGAATTAAGCACAAATAAGATGAGCGATATCAAACCTCTGCTCCGTTCTGCAAAGGAGCGGCTCGCCGCATCGGATATCCAAGAAGTAGATGCTGAACATTTATTGGCATACGTTTTGGGCATATCTCGAATGGATCTTCACAACACAGTAAGGGTGGAAGCCACGCTAAAGGCGCTCGGTGACTTTGGGGTAATTGAAGATACCTTCGCAAAATTAATCTCGCGGCGCGCAGCGCACGAACCTTTGCAGTACCTAACTGGCACGGCGTATTTCCGACATTTAGAAATCGAAGTTGGCCCGGGCGTTTTAGTACCGCGTCCCGAAAGTGAATTACTAGTTGATGCAGTACTCACACACATCACGAATTTAGAGCAGAAAGTAGAAGGCGAGATTTCGGTAATTGATTTAGGTTCAGGATCTGGTGCGCTGGCGCTGGCAATTGCAACCGAGGCGCCACGTGCCCGCGTTATCGCAGTTGAAAAGAGCGCAGAAGCGATCGAATGGCTAAAGAAGAATGTGGCAAAGATTTCTGAAAATGTGCGCGTGGTCGAAGGAGATGTCGCAGATGTACTTCCCGGGATTAAATGCGACATAGTTATTGCAAACCCGCCATATATTCCAAATAACCAAACTTTGCCGCGCGATGTCGCAGAACACGAACCGCATATCGCGCTCTTCGGTGGAGCAACTGGCTTAGAAGCGCCAAAGGCCTTCATCGCTGCCGCAGCCCGATTGTTAAAGCGTGGGGGAGTCTTAGCGATCGAACATACTGAAGAACAAGGTGCGGCTATAGATGCGCTGCTATCACGCGAATTTATTGACATTGCTCTACATCAAGATTTAACTGGTCGTCCACGTTGGACTTCTGCGGTGAGGATCTAAATGGCGCGCCACGATCTTTCACAAGGCGACTTTTCTGAACACGTCGCCACTGCGGTGGCTGCGCTCAAAGATGGCTATGTAATTGTGGCACCGCTGGAACATGGCTATGCCTTAATTACCGATGCTTTTATGCACGATGCTGTGCGTGCCATGCATGTATTGCGCGGCGATGCACTGGGGGTTGCCGCACAAGTTGCAATCGCTAATTGTGAGTCAATCGATGGAATCGCCCGCGATATTTCTGCTGATGCTCGTCTCTTGATGCAGAACTTTTGGCCCGGGTTACTTTCACTAAACCTCAAACCCCAAGCGGGGCTAAGTTGGGATTTAGGTGATGGAAATACTCTTGATCAGATCAGTGTAAGAATTCCAGATTCGCAATTTATTTTAGAAGTTCTTAAAAAATCTGGGCCAGTAGCGATAGCTAGCGCTGCTCTCGTTGGCAACACTGCGATTAACGATTCCGTAGATATTTTATTTTTAGATTCCGAGGTTGCAGCAATTTTCGATGCTGGGGCTCTGCCCAAAGGTGGCGCTAGTACAGTTATCGATCTCACAGGTATCAGAACGCGGATCGTGCGAGAAGGCGCAGTCTCACGAACCGAAATCACAGCGCTCGTATCCGACATTTCTCACGAGTAAGGCTTAGGCTTGCCCGCATGAGTTCAGAGACATTTTATGGCCCCGATTTCGCGCTACTTAGCCAGCAAGACCCTGATATTGCAGCGGTCTTACTTTCAGAGTTAAAGCGCCAGCAGACCAATCTGCAATTAATCGCATCAGAGAATTTCACATCACGCGCAGTTCTTGCTGCTCTCGGTTCTACCTTGTCCAATAAATATGCTGAGGGTTATCCCGGAAAACGTTATTACGGTGGTTGTGAAGAAGTAGATAAGGCAGAAGTAATTGCGATCGATCGTGCCAAATCTCTATTTGGCGCAGAACATGCAAATGTCCAGCCACACTCTGGAGCCAGCGCGAATGTCGCCGTTTATCAAGCATTTACCAAACCTGGTGACACAGTTCTTGCGATGTCTCTGCCACATGGTGGCCACTTAACTCACGGCTCTCCAGTCAACTTCTCTGGAAAATGGTTTAACGTCGAGTCATATGGCGTTCGCCAAGATAACGAGCTAATTGATTACGACGAACTCCGCGATATCGCAATTCGCACTAAGCCAAAGATGATCTGTTCTGGTGCAACCGCCTATCCATCGTTAATTGACTTTGAAAAGGTTCGCGCTATCTGCGATGAAGTCGGTGCGATTATGTGGGTGGATGCCGCGCACTTCATTGGCTTGGTTGCCGGTAAAGCGATTCCATCACCTGTTCCGTATGCAGATGTTGTTTCATTTACAACACATAAAGTTCTACGTGGTCCGCGCGGTGGCATGATCTTGACCAAGGCAGAACACGCGGCAGCAATTGATAAATCAGTCTTTCCGGGTATGCAAGGTGGACCAATCATGTCGGCAGTTGCCGGCAAAGCAATTGCACTCGCTGAATGTGCGACTCCTGCTTATCAAAAGTATGCCAAAGATGTAATTGTTAACGCGAAGGCGCTGGCAGCAGCCCTTGAAGGCGAAGGAATGCGCGCCGTTTCTGGCGGTACTCAGACGCACCTCGCATTGATGGATATTCGCAGCACAGGTGTGACTGGAAAAGTTGCTGATGAGCGCTGTGGCTTAGCCGGAATAGTAATGAATAAGAATTCGATTCCTTATGATCCAGAGAAGCCAGGAATCACAAGCGGTATTCGCGTCGGTACTCCAGCCACAACCACGCAAGGTATGGGTGTAACAGAGATGAAGACGATCGCTTCCTTAATTGCACGCGCAATCAAGACCGACGATGCCAATACCTTGGCGGCTATCAAATCTGAAGTTCACGCACTTACTGCACGCTTCCCAATTTACACAGCATAGGCAAGCAGGATGCGCGAGTACCTAGTAACCCTGCTTCTGGCGGCGGCGCTTTGTTACATCGTGACTCCAATTGTGCGTAAATGGGCTTTGCACTTTGGTGCAGTTGCCCAAATTCGCAAGCGTGATATCCATGTTATTCCAACGCCACGCTGGGGTGGATTAGCTATGTGGCTATCAATGTCGGCAACATTTCTGATCGTTGGAAACTTGTCACTTGTTGGAAAATCTTTTGGACACGATGCACAAGGAATTTTCCTTGCTGGCACGTTCTTGGTACTGCTTGGGATGCTTGATGATAAATTTGAGTTAGATGCCATTACCAAGTTAGCGGGGCAGGCTTTAGCCGCTGGCATCTTGTTGCTCTACGGAATTCAAATTCTTTGGTTGCCGATTAATGGGGTAACAATGTTGCCACCGAGCGTTGGTCAATTATTTACCGTCTTGATCGTTCTTGTAACCATAAATGCTGTTAACTTTATTGATGGGTTAGATGGTTTGGCCGCAGGCATTGTGGCGATATCAGGGGCGGCCTTCTTCGCCTTCGCTTACTTGCTAGCAGTTGTTTACGGCTTCAATCGCGCCGGTGCACCGTCGCTAATTACTGCGGTAACAATCGGGGTCTGCTTAGGTTTCTTGCCTCATAATTCACACCCTGCCCGAATATTTATGGGCGATTCCGGTTCCATGTTCTTAGGCTTGATGTTGGCAGCATCGGCTATAACCCTCACTGGGCAGGTAGATCCAAATGCAATCACTGAGGAGAAGTTAGGTCCTGCACTTCTGCCTTTGCTGTTGCCCTTTGCAGTGCTTGCAATTCCATTAGCCGATTTAACTTTGGCTATCTTCCGCCGCATCCGCGCTGGTAAATCACCATTTTCATCGGATAAAGAACATATGCATCATCGAATTATGCGTGCTGGAAATTCACAGATGCGCACCGCAGCAATTATGTATCTATGGACTGCCACTATCGCATTTCCAGTGACGGTATCGGCTTTTGCTCCGCTCTGGATTGCAGGCGTAGTTGCGCTAGCCCTTGCCACGACTTCATATTTAGTTAGTAGTAAGGGTAAAGTAAAAGCATGAGCTCATCCCCAGAATTTGAATTATGGAAAGGTGCGATTGCGCCTGCTTCAATTATTGGTGTTTTAGCAACCGCAGGCTTTGTAATTTGGCGCGGTACATCAGCTCTTTTGGGAGGGATACTTGCTGAATTTGTAGTATTGATTTTCTTCTGCATACATTTGGCAATCTCAAAGTATTCGCGAAAATTAGATCCACTCACGACCATGGCATTGGTTTTGGTCTCCTATTTTGCCAAGCTGGTTATATTGGGCGTATTTTTGCTGGTTGTCGTAAATGCGGTGCCAGCAGATAAGTTAGATAGAACAACCTTTGGAATAGTTGCGATTCTGATCACATTTGCCTGGCTTGCAGGGGAGATACGGGCTTTCCTTAAACTAAGACTGCACCTACCATTGCCTGGAGCGGGTTCTTAATAATATGAAGAATAATATGAAGAAGAAGGAATTGAAATGGCAGTAAACGATGAAGCAGCATTCTGGTCGATACTTGCCTATCTAATCTCAGGTTTAGTTTTCTGGGGTGGCGCCGGCGCTATCGCGGATCATTTTCTTGGAACCGGATACCTATTAATTGTGGGGATGGTCATGGGAATAGGTTCTAGCTTCTGGCTAATTTGGCTGCGCTTTATTAAGCAATAGATGCAGAGATTTACCCCGTTTTGCGTATTCCGCGGCTGAGGCTATAGGTTATGCCAGGTGTCCCACTCCCCGGGGACTCAGACCCCTTATTCTAAAAGGAGTAATTGATGCACACTCTGTTGCGGGAGGCCAGTGATGGCTTTGTCCCCCCAAGCAGTGCAGATTTTGATTTCTCCCCAATTTTCGGCAATAGCATTTTATTTACCAAGCCAGTTTTGATGGTTTTCCTCTCAGTAATTATCGGCGCAACATTCTTTATCGCCTCTTCACGCAAGGCAGCGATCGTTCCTTCCAAGCTCCAATATGCCGGCGAATCTGTATATACCTTCATCCGCAACGAGCTTGGCCGAGATGTAATTGGCCCCGAATTCATGAGATTTGTGCCTTTTCTCTTCTCGCTCTTCGTCTTTATCTTGGTCAATAACGTCTTTGGCGTTATTCCACTTCTGCAATTTCCAACGATGTCTCATATTGGATTCCCAATCGGTGTAACTATTTTTTCTTACATTTGCTATCACTATGTTGCGATTAAAAAGCACGGTCTTGGTAAGTATCTGAAAGATATTTGTTTTATGCCAGGCATCCCGAAACCGGTCTACTTAATTCTTACCCCTGTAGAACTTTTGACTTACTTAGTTACACGTCCACTAACGCTTTCGATGCGTTTATTCGCAAATATGTTCGCTGGCCACTTACTTCTTCTAGTCTTCATTTTAGGTGGCGAGTACTTGCTAATGAGCGGCATCGTCCTCAAATTCTTAAGTATCTTCTCCTTTGGTCTTGCAATTGGCCTGAGCTTCTTCGAGCTGGGTATCCAATTCCTACAGGCCTACATATTCACACTTTTGACCGCTTTATACATCGCAGGAGCGCTCGCAGACGAGCACTAAATAGATTTGGCCAAACGCCCGTTTGGTCAAGATTTGAAAGGAAAGAGAAATGACAGGTACTCTCGCAATAGTGGGCTTTGGTCTATCGACTATCGGTCCAGGTACTGCAACCGGATTAATTTTCGCTGCTTATATCAATGGCGTAGCACGCCAACCAGAGGCTCGTAGCATTCTGCAGCCAATCGCATTCCTTGGATTCGCACTCGCTGAAGCTTTGGCTCTCTTTGGTCTCGTTCTCGCATTCGTCTTGAAGTAAGAACAGTTTAAGAAATTAGGAGTTAAAGATGATTAGTCGATTTGGATTTCTCGCTTCGGGAGAAGGCGCAAGCCCGGTTGTCCCAAAGCCTGCGGAAATCATTGTTGGCTTTATCGCATTCGGAATTCTTTTCTTCTTACTTCGCACACGCGCGGTACCAAAATTTGAGAAGGCGTATAAAGATCGCACTGAGGCAATTCAAGGTGGCTTAGAGCGTGCAGAAATTGCACAGCGCGAAGCCTCCCAAGCTTTAACAATGTATCAAGCACAACTTGCTGATGCTCGTGGAGAAGCAGCAAAGTTGCGCGACGAAGCACGTGTTGAAGGCGCAGCAATTCTTGAGCAGATGCGTGCCAGCGCTCAAGAGGAAGCCTCACGTATTACTACGGCGGCCCGCGCATCTATCGATGCCGAACGCCAACAGGCATATAACGCTCTAATCACTCAGGTTGGTGCAATTGCTACAGATCTTGCATCCAAGATTGTTGGAGAAGCCTTAGATGATCAAGCCCGTCAATCTCGAGTAGTCGAAAGATTCCTTGAGGATATGGAGAAGGCTAAGTAACCATGGCTCTATTGTTAAAAGGCGCAAGTCGTCAATCTCTTGCTGTAACTCGTTCTGCTTTGGAGAAATTAATCTCTGCAGTAGACGCTGCTACTGCGGCACAGATTTCGGCTGACCTTTTCGCAATGGTGAAGGTCCTAGATGCTTCCAGCGCAGTAAGACGTGCGTTGACTGATTACGCTCGTGATGAGTCGGCCAAGTCGACTCTAGGTAAAGATATTTTTAAGGGCTTTGGTTCTGCACAAGCTCTGGAGATATTTTCCAAGATGGCTGGTTTGCGCTGGTCATCACCAAGAGATTTTGGAAATGTGCTGGAATTCTTAGGTGTCCAAGCCTTGGTAGCAAGTGCAGAAAAGGATGGCTCTTTAGCCAACCTTGAATCTGAAATATTTGCGATCTCTGAAGTTATTGCAAAGAGCCCAGAGTTAAGAGCATTTTTAGCGGTACGTAACGTTGTATCTGCGCCTAAGAGCGAGCTGCTTACCTCTCTCCTGTCAGGGAAGGTGACTCGAGCAACGCTTGATCTGACCTCTTATCTTGTAGATCATCCACGTGGCCGAAATGTAGAAGCGGGCCTTAGCGAATTTGCTTCTGCAATCGCTGAAATTAAAGATCGTCAGATTGCCCACGTAGTTTCTGCAACCGCTCTTAATGGAGAACAAATCAGCAGACTTGCTAAGTCACTTACCAAAATCTTTGGTCGTGAAATCAAAGTTAATGCCAGCGTTAAGCAAGAAGTTGTAGGTGGAATGTCTATTCGTGTCGCAGATGAGTTAATTGATGTAACTTTACTTACACGTATATCCCAAGCAGACCGTCTGCTTGCTGGAAAGAACGCTTAGTTTTACCGAAATAGAAGATTTACAAGAGATAAAAGGATAAGGGAGAAAAAAATGGCGGAACTTACAATCCGGCCCGAAGAGATCAGAGATGCCTTAGCGAAATTTGTTAAGTCATACGATCCAGGAACTGCTTCACGTGATGAGGTAGGTACCGTAAGCCAAGCAGGCGATGGAATTGCTCGCGTTGAAGGACTCCCATCAACAATGGCCAACGAACTTTTACAGTTCGAGAACGGAACGCTCGGTCTGGCACTCAACCTTGATGTGCGCGAAATCGGTGTGGTTATTCTCGGTAGTTACGCTGGAATTGAAGAAGGAACATCAGTACGCGGTACTGGTGAAATTCTTTCGGTTCCAGTCGGCAACGGCTTCTTAGGTCGCGTCGTTGATCCACTTGGTCGTCCAATTGATGGCAAAGGCGAGATCAAAGCAGATGCGCGTCGCGCCCTAGAACTGCAGGCTCCCTCTGTAGTTCAGCGCCAGCCAGTTAAGGAACCACTTGCAACTGGTATCAAAGCAATTGATGCGATGACCGCGATCGGTCGAGGACAGCGTCAGTTGATCATTGGTGACCGCCAGACGGGTAAGACTGCTGTTGCGGTAGATACCATCATTAACCAGCGCGAAAACTGGTTGACTGGAGATAAGAAGAAGCAAGTTAAATGTATTTATGTCGCTATTGGCCAGAAAGGTTCAACGATCGCATCTGTAAAAGGTGCGCTCGAAGAAGCTGGCGCGATGGAGTACACAACAATCGTGGCATCTCCTGCATCAGATCCTGCCGGCTTTAAGTACTTGGCTCCATATACCGGTTCTGCAATTGGTCAGCACTGGATGTACAACGGCGAGCATGTACTAATCGTCTTTGATGATCTTTCCAAGCAAGCTGAGGCTTATCGTTCAGTCTCACTCCTTCTTCGTCGCCCACCAGGTCGCGAAGCTTACCCAGGCGATGTTTTCTACTTGCACTCACGTTTGCTAGAACGTTGCGCAAAGCTTTCAGATGAACTCGGTGGCGGATCAATGACTGGCTTGCCAATTATTGAAACCAAGGGAAATGACGTTTCTGCATTTATTCCTACCAACGTAATTTCAATTACCGATGGTCAGTGCTTCTTGGAAACAGATCTCTTTAACGCCGGTGTTCGCCCAGCGATCAACGTAGGTGTTTCGGTATCTCGTGTGGGTGGTTCAGCGCAGACAAAGGCGATGAAGAAGATTGCCGGACGTTTACGTCTTGACCTGGCACAGTTCCGCGAACTTGAAGCCTTCGCTGCTTTTGGTTCCGACCTTGATGCGGCATCAAAGGCTCAACTCGAGCGTGGTGCACGTATGGTTGAACTGCTAAAGCAAGGTCAGTACTCACCTTATTCACTAGAACGTCAGATCGTTTCGATCTGGGCCGGTACATCTGGTGCGCTAGATGATGTTGCAGTTGCCGATATTCGTCGCTTTGAATCTGAACTACTAGATTTCATTGGCCGCGAACGTAAAGAGATCTTCACTGTGATTTCAGAGACCAAGCTACTCGAAGATGACACAGTTTCTAAGATGGAAGAAGCGGTTGCAGCATTTAAGCAGCGCTTTACTTCATCTGCTGCAGCTGCCGTCAACGATGCACCTGCTGAAGCTCTTGGATCAGAAGGCTCAGAAGTGATCACCAAGCACGTTCCACCGGCGGTGAAGAAGTAAATCATGGGCGCCCAACTACGCATATATCGCAGGCGGATGAGATCCGTTAAGGCGACTAAAAAAATTACGAAGGCAATGGAGTTAATCTCTGCCTCTCGTATCGTCAAAGCGCAACAACGTGTTGCGGCTTCGACTCCATATGCAAATGAGTTGACCCGTGCCGTAACCGCTGTTGCAACATATTCTTCGACTAACCACCCTTTGACCTCACCACATGAAGATCCAAAGCGCGCAGCGATATTAATTATCTCAGCCGACCGCGGTATGGCTGGTGCGTACTCAAATAACGCGATTAAAGAAGGCGAACAACTTGCTGCGATGATCCGGGAACGTGGTTTGCAAACTACGAGTTACCTTGTCGGTCGTAAGGCAGTTAACTATTACAAGTTCCGAAATCGCGATATCGCTGGTTCTTGGACTGGATTCTCAGATAACCCAACCTATGAGAACGCGAAGGAAGTTGCTGACTCATTAATTACGGCATTTTTGGTCGATTCATCCCAAGATGTAACTGGCGTTGATGAGATTCACATTGTCTTTACCGAGTTCAAATCTATGCTGACCCAGAATGCAATGGCCAAGCGCATGTTGCCGCTCGAAGTTGTAGAAAGTGATGCTCCAGTTGCATCTGGTTTGCTTCCAATGTATGAGTTCGAACCAAATGCAGGTGAAGTACTTAACGCACTTCTGCCTCGTTATATCGAAGCCCGAATCTTCAACGCGATGTTGCAATCAGCTGCTTCCGAGCATGCTGCACGTCGTCGCGCTATGAAGTCAGCGACTGACAACGCTGATGAT
>CAXNEU010000016.1:0-19967 GCA_964201705.1 Candidatus Planktophila sp.
GTCCCTTGGTCAGAAGGTCGAGATTACGCAGGTCCGCTAAATGGAGATGCTTGGGAAGCGAAAGATTCTCGCTTAACTCCGGTTGCTCAAGACTCTTTAATTTTAAATCTGCTCACCGAAGACAATTTGCCGAGCTATCACACCGAGATTGCAATTTCGATGGGTCGAGATGGTGCCTGGGGAAACTGGATTGAACGATGGACTGCTGAAGAAGCCCGACATGCAATCGTAATTCGTGACTACTTAATGGCCACGCGCGGGGTTGATCCATACGAACTAGAAGACTTACGCATGGCACATATGTCACTGGGATACCAGACACCTTATGAAAACGATATGTTGCACACAATCGCCTATGTTTCATTTCAGGAGTTAGCAACAAGAATTTCTCACCGAAACACTGGAAAACTTTCTGATGATCCAATCGCTGAAAATATGATGCAACGAGTTGCGCTCGATGAAAATCTACATATGCTCTTCTATCGCAATACACTTTCTGCAGCGTTAGATATGGAACCAAACGCTTCAATGCGCGCAATTGCAGATGTTGTTACTAATTTTGATATGCCGGGGGCAAATATGCCGGGCTTTGGTCGCAAGGCCGTGCAGATCGCCTTGGCTGGAATCTACGATTTACAACAACATTTAGATGATGTGGTTTCACCTGTTTTGCGCGCTTGGAACGTCTTCGAGAGAAATGATCTAACTGGTGATGGCTTAGTCGCCCGAGATGAGATAACTGCTTTTATGGCGAAAGCCGGCAAAGAAGCAGCGGTCTTTAACGATAAGCGTGAAGTTCACTTTGAAAGACTTGTTGCCCGTGGTCAATCTCCAATTCGTATTCAAAAGTAATTTTCAACGATAGATTTGCCCCATGTGCAGATTACTGGGGTATGTGTCAGCGCAAGAGCGCACCTTCGCCGATGTAGTAGGAGAAGGTTTTGAAAACTTTATCGAACTCTCCAAAGAACATAGGCACGGTTGGGGAATTTCAGCGAGCTCCGCAGAAAATCGCAGCACCACTTTAGTAAGAGATTTAACTTTGGCGGCAGAGAGTAAAAAATTTGCCGAATCCACTAATGGTCTCAAATCAGATGGCGCGCTTTTGCACTTACGTCTTGCCTCAAAGGGGCTAGCTGTAGATTTATCAAATAACCATCCATTTGTGCATGGCGAATTCTCATTTATGCACAATGGAACTATCAAATCAATTAGCGAAATCGAGAGATTTGTAGACCCAAGATACCTTTCGCAATTTACCTCGACTACAGATAGTGAGCGTTATTTCTATACAGTCCTGACCGCGATTGATGAACTAGGGCTTATTGAAGGTGTCCGTAAAGCGGTTCGAACCATTGTCGCTAATTGTAAATTCACAAGTATCAATTGCATGCTCCTCTCACCGGATCACATGATTGCCGTATGCGAATTTAACGAGTCTGATGCGACTGAATGGACAGTAGATAGCCACTATGAACTCCGCTACAGCGTTGAGGAAGGTGTGGTTAAAGTGGCATCGACTGGATGGGGCAAAGACCATTGGAACCGCCTGCAAAATCATTCAATTCTTATCATTAACCGACGTGATTTAACTTTTGAGGTTTTACCCCTCTAAGCACCGCGTTAGGCTTACCTTTATGACCCGCACTTACACAGTCGAGACTTACGGCTGCCAGATGAATGTTCATGATTCTGAACGCATCGCCGGGCTGTTGGATGAAGCGGGGTACCTTCCTGTTGCACCAGGAGTGCAAGCAGATATCGTAGTTTTTAATACTTGCGCAGTTCGCGAAAATGCCGACAATAAGCTTTATGGGAATTTAAGTTTCTTAGCGCCCATTAAGAAGGCTAATCCCAACATGCAAATCGCGGTGGGTGGTTGCTTGGCGCAGAAAGATCAATCAATAATTTTAAAGAAAGCACCCTATGTAGATGTGGTCTTCGGTACACATAACGTCGGCTCATTACCGATTCTTTTAGAGCGTGCCCGTATCGAAGAAGAGTCTCAAATTGAGATTCTGGAAGCGCTAGAACACTTCCCATCTACATTGCCCGCCCGCAGGTTTTCTGCATTTACCTCTTGGGTATCAATCTCTGTCGGTTGCAATAACACCTGCACCTTCTGCATCGTGCCGACTTTACGTGGGATCGAGAAGGATCGTCCTGCTGTTGATATTTTGAAAGAGATTCGCGCCCTAGTTGATCAAGGGGTAATTGAAATTACCCTGCTTGGCCAGAATGTGAATGCCTATGGAGTTGATTTTGGAGATCGCAGTGCTTTTGCGAATTTACTGCGCGATTGCGGAAAAATTGATGGCCTAGAACGAGTTCGCTTTATGTCACCACATCCGCGAGATTTCACAGACGATGTAATTGAAGTTATGGCTACTACCAAGAATGTGATGCCGCATTTACATATGCCGCTGCAATCGGGATCCGATCGCATCCTGCAAGAGATGCGTCGCTCTTACCGCTCCAGCCGTTATTTAGGAATTTTAGAGCGAGTGCGGAAAGCTATGCCGGAGGCCATGATTACCACCGACATCATCGTAGGATTTCCCGGAGAAACCGAAGATGATTTCCAAGCGACAATAGATTTAGCAACGCAGGCACAATTTGCCGCGGCCTATACATATAAGTATTCAATTCGACCTGGAACTCCTGCGGGTGCCATGCCCAATCAAGTTTCGGCAGAAGTAGTCGGCGAACGCTATACGCGACTACATGAGCATCAACAGGCAATATCACTCGGAGTAAATCAGCGTTCAATTGGCGCGAAACATCGCGCACTTGTCTCTGAAGTAGAGGGTCGACGAGATGCGGTGGAATCACGGCTTACAGGTAAGACAGAAGATTTCCGCCTTGTTCATTTCGATGCAGTTAGTAAGGCTAGACCAGGAGATTTTGTCGATCTAACGATCACCGATGCTTCGGCACATTACTTAATTGGGCGAGAAGATGCCCATTTGGCAACACGAGGTGGAGATGCATTCGCCGCACGAGAGGCAAAGGTTGGTCCACAACCAACAATGCTCGGAATCCCCACGGTGAAATGAAAACGATAGTTATCTGTGGCGCTACCGCGACAGGCAAGAGTGATTTAGCAGTTTCTTTAGCCCAGGAAATTGGCGCAGAAATCATCAACGCTGATTCAATGCAGATCTATAAAGGTATGGATATCGGTACCGCCAAACTTGCACTTGCTGATAGAGGCGGGATCGAGCATCACATGTTAGATATTTTGGCAGTTACCCAGGATTCCACCGTTGCTTGGTATCAAGAGTTAGCTCGGCAGTCGGTTACTGCAATTCATAGCCGCGGAAAACACGCAATTATTGTTGGAGGAACCGGTCTTTACATCAAATCAATTTTGGATGATCTAAATTTTCCTGATACAGATACTGCTGTTCGCCAGAAATTGACAGAGGAGGCGAAAGAGTTTGGAATTGTTCAACTATTTCAACGACTAGAACAATTGGATCCTGCAGCAGCAGCATCGATAGATCAGCAAAATGAACGACGAGTAATTCGCGCCTTGGAAGTCATTGAAATTACCGGTAAACCATTTACCGCAAATCTGCCACGCGAAGATAGTTCACTTTACCCAAACGCATTACAATTCGGACTGGTTATGGACAGAGCAGAACTTGCAACACGGGTTGAGGCGCGAGTAGATCGCATGTGGGAGGCTGGCTTTGTAGCCGAGGTAGATAGATTGATTGATGAAGGTATTACCAAGGCCACAACGGCGCGACGCGCTTTAGGTTATGCGCAAATCATCACAATGCGTAATGGAGATATCTCCGAGGATTTAGCAATTGAAGATACGAAGCGAGCTACACGCCAATATGTCAGACGACAAGAGACCTGGTTCTCACGAGATGCGCGAATTAAATGGATATCCCCAACGCAACCGCGACTCGAAACGGTGCTGGAGAAGATAAACTCATCACCATCATGATTAATACTGTTATCGGCACATACGGACATGGCACCGAAAATGATTTTGTTCTTGTCTTTGATCCGGCCGATGAAATTTCTATAACCACCGCTCAGACAGCGGCAATTTGCAATCGCGAGACAGGAATTGGTTCTGATGGGCTGATCCGCATCACAAAGCGCGATGAAAAATGGTTTATGGATTACCGCAATGCCGATGGATCTCTGGCTGAAATGTGCGGCAATGGAATTCGGGTGATGGCTCGTTATTTGGTAGAACGCGGACATCAGCCAGAAGGTATTTTCGCCATTAATACCCGAGATGGAATCAAGCATTTACGAGTACCCAAAGTTGATGACATCTCGGTAAATATGGGCAAGGTCAGTGATGAGAACGAAGAGATCACCGCATCCGTTGAAGGCAAAATCTGGAATGGCTACAACATAAATGTAGGAAATCCGCATGCAGTTGTATTTGTCGAAAAGATTGAAGATGTTGGATCACTTGAGGATGCACCGGTGGTGCGACCGAAAGATACTTATCCCGAGGGTGTAAATGTAGAGTTCGTTGAAATTATGCCCAATCACGAAGCCAAGATGCGCGTACATGAGCGCGGCAGTGGTGAAACTAAATCTTGTGGCACTGGCACCTGTGCGGTTGCATTGGCCGCAACCATGCAACTGAAAGAGAATTTGCCAGCGCGTTGGGTTATCTATCCACCAGGTGGCCGCTTGGTTGTAGATATAGATCCACATTCCAACGCAACTTTGACGGGACCGGCTTTATTGATTTCAGAGCATGATTTGACACCTTTTTTGCAGGATGCATGAAAGAAGAAGTCCCACGCGATAACGAATTCTTTGAGGAGCTACTTCGTGAAAGTGCAAGAGTTGCTGCTGATTTTGATGCTGATGAGAGTGACTTTGAAGTTTCATCGCAGCCTGAACTTGCAGATCGCCATGCGCTTCGTCGCGTTAAAGGTTTTTCCACCGAACTACAAGATATTTCCGATGCGGAGTATCGCCAGTTACAACTCGAGCGAGTTGTACTAGTCGGAGTTTGGACTGAAGGCAGCGCAGAGATGGCTGAGAACTCACTCGCTGAATTAAAAGCTTTAGCTGAGACAGCAGGATCTGAAGTTTTAGATGGACTTATTCAACGTCGTGATAAACCTGATCCAGCAACATACATTGGTTCCGGAAAAGTTATTGAGTTACGTCAGATAGTGGTTGCAACTGGAGCCGATACCGTAATTTGCGATGGAGAACTTTCACCTTCACAGCTTCGGCAATTAGAAGATAAATTGAAAGTAAAGGTAGTAGATCGCACCGCTTTGATCCTCGATATCTTTGCCCAGCACGCCAAGAGCAAAGAAGGAAAAGCCCAAGTTGAATTGGCGCAGATCGCATACTTACTCCCAAGGCTGCGCGGTTGGGGTGACTCACTTTCGCGCCAAGTTGGTGGACGCGCTGCAGGGGGTGCAGGTATCGGTGGACGTGGTCCAGGTGAGACCAAGATTGAAACTGATCGCCGCCGAATTCGCGACAAGATGGCGAAACTGCGACGTGAGATTGCTGAGATGAAGGTATCTCGTGACACTAAACGGCAAGAGCGAAAGCGATTTAACATTCCATCCGTTGCTATCGCGGGATATACAAATGCAGGCAAGTCATCGCTTTTAAATAAGTTAACCGATGCTGGTGTCTTGGTGGAAAATGCACTCTTTGCAACACTTGACCCAACGGTGCGCAAATCACAGACTTCTGAGGGTCGCGTTTATACGCTTTCAGATACTGTTGGTTTTGTTCGCCACCTGCCACACCAATTAATCGATGCTTTTAAATCAACGCTGGAAGAAGTATCTGGCGCCGATCTCATCGTGCACGTCGTAGATGGATCGCACCCTGATCCCTTTGAGCAGATTCGTGCCGTACGCGAAGTAATCACCGAAATTGGTGGTGGTGAGATTCCGGAAATAATTGCGATCAATAAGGTTGATGCAGCAGACCCAGATGTGGTCATGGAAATATTGCGTAAAGAGAAGAATAGTTTTGCATTTTCTGCGCGAACTGGCTTTGGAATAGATGGGCTAGTTCGTGCAATCGAGAAGTCTCTGCCGCATCCAAATGTCGAGATTAGCGCTCTAATTCCCTACGATCGCGGCGATTTAGTCAGCGCGATACATGAACGTGGTGAAATTCTCAGCGAAGAGTACGTAGAGACCGGTACACAGATGCGCGCATTGGTAGATGGCGGTTTGGCAAAAGCTATTGAGGATGGGCTCCTTTAATCTGAGGTAGCCCCTATATGCCCTGAAAAGAGGGAATATATGCGACACGCCGCTGGTTGTAAGGGGTAATACTGAGTAAATGCGCGAGTATGCGCCCGTATACGAACATTCTCATTTGAGATTGTTTATTGATTTTATGGAAGGCAGGTGAGAGCAGTGGCAACAGATTACGACACCCCCCGAAAAACGGATGAGGAACTCCATGAGGAGTCGCTAGAAGAACTCAAAGCTAAGCGAGTCGATGCTCAATCCGGTCAAATTGATGTCGATGAAGCTGAAGCGGCAGAAAATCTTGAACTACCTGGTGCAGATTTATCAGGGGAGGAACTCGCAGTACGTGTGGTTCCTAAGCAAGTCGACGAATTCACTTGTTCTCGTTGCTTCTTGGTTCATCACATTACCCAACTCGCCAAAGGCGAGGGCGCTAAAGCAGTATGTAAAGAGTGCAGTTAGAAGTTTTAAGATTTATTTAGCAACGCGGCGATCTCTTCGCCGCGTTTGCTCGTTATAAGCCAATATGGAGTGGGATCTCTGGGATCTACAACAGCGATTTTTAACCCAGTAGGAATCCAGAATTTGATTGCCAGATATGCGGCAGGGTCAGCATCGCGAGTGCGCAATAGGCGCATCGCGGTTGAATCTAAAATTTTCGCATTGCCAAGATATTTCATATCGATATGAGCACGATCAATACGTAGCTCTTTTCCATCAAATGTAATTATTGAACGCATAACAAAAGCGATGTAGATAATTGCGATGGTTGAAGCCACAAAAGCAATCAGCGTGACGGTGTTATCAAATGCCGCCCAAATTGCTATTACAAGTGATAAAAGTAGAAAATAAATGAAGGCGAGCACCCAGATAGGCGGGCGGAGGACTTCTTTGAATATCACGATTGGAGTCTAGATGAAGTAAAGTGCGCATATGAGTCGCGTGGCGAGTACGACCCCTCCAGAAGGCGCAATTATTCCTGAGCGCCATTCCAAAGCGCCTGAAATTGGCACCAAGATTCCATCGCACTTTGGACACTGCTTTGGGTGCGGAGAGTTACATCCAACAGGACTTCATCTAGTTGCTAAAGCTGGCGCCGGTGCAGATTTAACTGCGGAGTTTACTGTTACAGAAAATCATCAAGGCGCACCAGGTTTGGCACATGGCGGGCTTCTGTCTCTGGCATTCGATGAAGCGCTCGGAAAATTAATGTGGCTGATTCGCTCACCTGCTGTAACTGCGCGCTTAGAAACAGATTTTCTAAAACCCGTTCCTATGGGATCTACATTGCATATAACTGCGCGTATAACCGGACAAGTAAATCGAAAGGTTTATACCGCCGCAGAAGGTCGCCTTGGTGGTCCAGATGGAGAAATTGCAGTTAAAGCAGCAGCGCTCTTCGTAATTGTTCCAATGTCACATTTCTTAGAGAATGCTCCAAAAGAATATTTAGAACATATCGCCAAGACTCCTGAGATATTGGCTTTTGTCGATCCAGAATTTGAGATAAATCCATAATGGGCGTAAAGGTTTTAGTTACACGTTTAGATAAAGATCTGCCTCTTCCTAACTATGCCAAAGGGGGAGATGCCGGTGCTGATTTGGTCTCACGTGTAGATGTGACCTTGCAACCCGGTGAACGTAAATTGGTGCCAACAGGAATTTCTATCGCGCTTCCAGATGGGTATGTTGCACTTGTGCACCCAAGATCTGGTTTAGCGATAAAGCATGGCGTCACAATGGTCAATGCTCCAGGAACAGTTGATGCTGGTTATCGCGGCGAATTGCAAATAATTTTAATCAATCATGACCCCAAAGAGAGTGTTTCCTTTAAGCGCGGTGATCGCATCGCACAATTAGTCATTCAACAAGTTGAACGGGCGCAATTTATTGAAGTCGAATCTTTGCCTGGATCAGGCCGCGGTACCGGCGGATTTGGATCTACGGGACGATAATGAGCAATTTACCAATTGATTCAAACGGATCTGATAAAGAGAAGGTGCTTGCAGCATTTGGTGGGAAAAAAGGGCTAATTGATTCAGGTATTCCATCGATCATCTTCTTACTCGTCTTTAACTTGGCAGATGATCTACGCAAAGCGCTAATTGCTTCGCTCATAGTTTCCGCCTTTTTAACTATTATTCGTTTAGCAAAGCGCGACACGATTCAGCATGCAATTTCAGGTTTGATCGGTTCGCTGATCTGCGCTTGGTTTGCAAACCGCACAGGTAATGCGAGTGATCTCTATATTCCAAAGTTGCTCACAAATCTGGGTTATGGCAGCGTTTACTTAATCGCCAACTTAGCGGGCTGGCCGATACTCGGTCTCTTACTTGGGCCAATCCTCGGCGAAAATTTATCCTGGCGAAAAGATCCGGCGCGGGCTCGAGCATATAAACGAGCAAGTTGGCTCTGGGTGGCAATGTTCTTCACGCGTATTGCAGTTCAGTATCCAATTTATCGCAGCGGAAACGTCAATTTGCTCGGAACTGTAAATCTGGCGATGGGATATCCGCTTTTTCTGGCTACTGCATATGGTTCATGGATGATTTTAAAGAGCGTGCCAACAACGAAGATTAAAGAAAACTAATTAGCAATAAAGCAAGACTTAATTAAGCCTTCAGCGGTAGCAGATGCCACGAAAAGTAATTCATCTCCTGCGCTAAATACATCAGTTGGAGTTGGTGTTATCACGCGCCCGTCGCGAACGATTGCTGCCAGTGATGCATCATCTGGGAGTTCGATCTCTTCTACTGTTTTACCGATGCAACTTGAAGAATCTGGCAAGGTTAACTCGACGAGATTTGCTTGGCCTTTTCGGAAAGAGAATAAGCGAACAACATCACCAACGCTTACCGCTTCTTCCACTAAGGCGGAGATAATTCTTGGAGTTGATACTGCAACATCGACACCCCACGATGCATCAAAGAGCCATTCATTTTTTGGATGATTGATACGAGCAACTACGCGTGGAACGCCGTACTCAGTTTTGGCCAGTAGGGAAGTGACTAAGTTGACTTTGTCATCACCGGTTGCGGCAACCAGGACTTGGCAGTTATTTAGTACTGCTTTATCAAGTGCGGTGATTTCGCAGGCATCGGCCATCAACCATTCAGCATCAGGCACTGATTCCATCTTTAACGCTTTGGGATCGCGATCAATTAAAAGAACCTGATGGCCGTTATCTAGAAGTTCGCGCGCGATTGCGCGACCGACATTTCCAGCTCCGGCGATGGCAATTCTCATGAATGATCACCTGGAGAAAGAGCGAGAATTTGCTCCACTTTGCTTAACTCTGAATCGCGCACCGTAACGTGCAGCAGGTCGCCTTCTTGCAGAACCGAATGTCCATCTGGGATAAGACCTTCACCTAAACGGGTAATAAATGCCACTCGAGCGCCAGTTGCCGCTTCGATTTCAGTAATTGCCATTCCGAACCAATCTTTATGCGGATGCATTTCGCAGAGTTGTACTGCGCCGCTGGCATCGCGCCATTCAGAGCGTGATCCTTCTGGAACCAAGCGACGCAAAATCTGATCAGTAGCCCAAATAACTGTTGCAACCGTGGGAATTCCTAAACGTTGATAAATTTCCGCACGCCCTGGATCATAAATACGAGCGACAACGTTGGCCACTCCGTACGTCTCGCGCGCTACGCGCGCTGCCAAAATGTTTGAGTTATCGCCATTGCTGACTGCAGCGAATGCATCTGCGGTTTCTATTCCGGCTTCAAGCAAGGTATCTCGATCAAATCCAACGCCAGAAACGGTGCGTCCTTTGAAGTCTGGACCTAAACGGCGGAACGCTTCTCGGGATTGATCAATAATTGCCACAGAATGTCCAGCAGCTTCGAGTTCGGTGGCTAAAGAAGAACCAACTCGACCGCATCCCATAATCACGACGTGCACAAGGTTTAACTTACACCCTTATTCTTATCTTTATGACATCAAATGGGGCCAACCAGCGAGATTCCACGGAACGCGTTGCGTTGGCGGTGGGAGATCGCTTTATCGTGACCATTGAGAAAGTCGCTCACGGCGGTCACTTCATCGCACGCCACCTTGGTGCAGTCATTTTTGTTAGGCATGCAATTCCTGGTGAGGAAGTTGAAATCGAAATAACTGGCACCGGAAGCTCATTTAATCGCGCCGATGTTGTAAAAGTTATAACACCATCTGCTGATCGAGTAAGTGCGCCTTGC
This sequence comes from Candidatus Planktophila sp., assembly GCA_964201705.1. Lineage (GTDB taxonomy): Bacteria > Actinomycetota > Actinomycetes > Nanopelagicales > Nanopelagicaceae > Planktophila. The sequence continues at coordinate 10,423 of CAXNEU010000016.1, forward strand.
CAATTCGCGCATCGTACGGGTTGTGGTGGATGCGACTTCCAGCATATTTCAATGGAGCGACAACGCCAGTTAAAGAGTGAGGTTATTGCAGAGCAATTTGCACGTATCGCAAAGCGCGAGATGCAATTCGCCGTAGAAGAAGTAGGAGCTCCGCTTGGATACCGAACGCGTTTCAACGCTGTTACTACTCGCAATGGAGATCTCGGTTTTAAACAGGCGCGAAGCAATAAAGTTATTCCGGTAAGTGATTGTCGGATCCTGCAACCAGAAATTAAATACCAAGAATTAAGCTCACGTAAATGGAAGGGCGATTTACGCGTTGAAGTCACCCTATCTTCAGCAGGCGAGCGAACTATCGCAACTGGCTACACCCGCGATGAAACTCCGGTTCGCACCAGTGAGGGACCAGATATAGGCCACTACACAATCAATGGATCTAATCTAGAAGTTTCGCAACGCTCTTTTTGGCAGAGCCATAAATCAGCCCCTGCTGTTTTAACCAAAGTTGTCAGTGAATTTGCCCAACTTAAATCAGGAGATCGCGTCTTAGATCTTTATGGAGGTGTAGGGCTCTTTACTTCACAATTTTTAGAAACAGTTGGCGAAGCGGGGCAGATTGATTTAGTTGAAGGTAGTAAGAGCGCAACAGCCGATGCAATGCGTAATTTTGCGGAGATGAAGAATGTGAAGGTGCACACTGGTGATGTTGCAAAATTACTACCTCGATTTACTCAAAGCGATGTAATTGTTTTAGATCCTCCACGTGAGGGCGCAGGAAAGGAAGTGGTCCAGGCGATGGCGGTACTTAAGCCGCGTTCGATTGTCTACATCGCATGTGATCCAGCAGCACTTGCTCGCGACACGACATATTTAAGTGAAGTCGGATACGAAATCACCAAAATCCGCGCCTTCGACCTTTTTCCCATGACACACCACATCGAAACTGTTGCGTTATTTGGTCGAGTTAAGGTATCTTGACGTCAAGATAATTTAGTTAAGGATATATATGAGCAAGAATTCGTTAGGCGCCAAGAAGAATTTAAAAGTTGCAGATAAAGATTTTGAAATCTTTGATATTTCAAATCTTGAAGGCGCAGCTAACCTACCGTTCTCGCTCAAAATACTTCTAGAAAACCTTTTGCGCACTGAAGATGGTGCGAACATCACCGCTGATCACATTAAATCACTCGCACAGTGGGATCCTTCTGTTGAACCTGACACTGAGATTCAATTCACTCCAGCACGTGTGGTAATGCAGGACTTCACTGGCGTGCCTTGCATCGTTGACCTTGCAACAATGCGTGAGGCAATTGTTGAGCTCGGGGGAGATCCAGCCAAGGTGAACCCGCTTGCGCCAGCCGAACTTGTTATTGATCACTCGGTTATTGCTGATTTTTTCGGCGCCAAAGATTCTTTCGAGAAAAATACTGACGTTGAATATGAGCGCAATCGTGAGCGTTATCGTTTTTTGCGTTGGGGACAATGCGCCTTTGATGAGTTTAAAGTTGTGCCACCAGGAACTGGAATTGTGCACCAAGTAAATATTGAATATCTTGCTCGCGTAGTGATGACTCGTTCTGTAAATGGAGTGCTTCGAGCCTATCCAGATACCGTTGTTGGTACCGATTCACATACAACAATGGTTAATGGTTTAGGCGTACTCGGATGGGGCGTCGGCGGAATTGAAGCCGAAGCTGCGTTATTGGGCCAGCCAGTGTCAATGTTAATTCCGCGTGTAGTTGGATTTAAATTGAGTGGTGCGCTTCCAGTCGGCACAACCGCAACTGATATGGCGCTAACAATTACCGAGATGCTTCGAAAGCATGGAGTTGTCGGAAAGTTTGTGGAATTTTATGGTCCAGGTGTTGTCTCTGTACCAATGGCTAACCGCACAACAATCGGCAATATGAGCCCTGAATATGGTTCGACTTGCGCGATATTCCCAATTGATGATGAAACTCTTCGTTACCTACGCTTAACTGGGCGCAGCGATGAACAAGTCGAACTCGTCGAGCAGTATGCGAAAGCACAAGGCATGTGGCACGACCCAGCAATTAGTCCGCGCTTTTCTGAACATATCGAATTAGACCTTTCGACAGTTGTTCCATCTATTTCAGGTCCAAAGCGTCCACAAGATCGCATCTCACTTAGTGGCTCTAAAGAGGCATTTGAGAAAATCCTTCCGACTTACATTACTGATAAAACTGGTAAAGAGGCTTATCCAGTAAGCGTTGGCGCTAAGCCCACAACAATTAAGAATGGTGATGTGGTTATCGCATCAATTACATCTTGCACCAACACTTCAAATCCTTCAGTAATGATTGGTGCCGCTCTCCTTGCCAAGAAAGCTGTTGAGCGCGGATTAACTTCCAAGCCTTGGGTAAAGACAACTCTGGCACCGGGATCAAAGGTTGTTACTGATTATTACGATCGTGCAGATCTAACAAAATATATGGAAGCCCTCGGCTTCAATCTGGTTGGCTATGGCTGCGTAACTTGTATTGGTAACTCTGGCCCGTTACCAATTGAGATCAGTAAGTCAGTTAACGAACACGATTTAGCTGTTACGGCAGTACTTTCAGGAAACCGTAACTTTGAGGGTCGAATTAGCCCAGATGTGAAGATGAACTATCTAGCTTCACCTCCGCTAGTAGTTGCTTACGCTCTCGCTGGAACTATGAATCACGATTTTGAGAAGGATTCTCTTGGCAAGGATAAAGATGGTAAAGATGTTCTCTTAGCCGATATCTGGCCAAGTGCAAAAGAAATCCAGGATGTAATCGACTCATCAATTTCTTCAGAGATGTTTAAGAAGGATTATGCAACGGTTTTCGATGGTGATCATCGCTGGAAATCACTCGATACTCCAACTGGCAAAACATTTGAATGGGATGCGCAGTCAACTTATGTTCGCAAACCTCCTTACTTCGATGGCATGCCAGCGAATCCAAAGCCAGTGACCGATATTGCAGGCGCACGAGTTTTGGCAATCTTGGGCGACTCCGTTACAACGGATCACATTTCGCCTGCAGGAAATATCAAAGCCGACTCACCTGCCGGTAAGTATCTCGAGGCTCACGGAGTCGCACGCGCTGACTTCAACTCATATGGATCACGTCGTGGAAATCACGAAGTTATGATCCGCGGAACCTTTGCCAATATTCGCTTGAAGAATATGTTGCTAGATGGAGTTGAAGGCGGCTTCACTCGCAACTTCTTAAGCGAAGGTGAACAAGCAACAATTTATGATGCTTCAATTGCTTATCAAAGCGCCGGCGTTCCTTTAGTAATCCTGGCAGGTAAAGAGTATGGATCTGGATCATCGCGCGACTGGGCTGCGAAAGGCACAGCGTTGCTGGGTGTACGTGCGGTAATTGCGGAAAGTTTCGAACGTATTCACCGTTCAAATTTAATTGGAATGGGAGTTCTTCCGCTGCAATTCAAAGACGGCCAAACAGCGCAATCACTTGGGTTAACCGGCACTGAAAGTTTCGCGATTTCAGGAATCACTGAATTAAATAGCGGTGGAATTCCGAAAGAGGTACAGGTCACAGCAGGCGATAAAACTTTCGCCGCCAAGGTACGTATCGATACGCCAGGTGAGGGTGATTACTATCGCCATGGGGGAATCATGCAGTACGTGTTGAGGTCTTTACTGGCGTAAAGATCGCGGATTTTCTAGCTCCAAACTAGAATGAAGCCATGATTGAGCAGATTAAATCGCCCGCAGATATCAAGGCGCTAGATCTTGCTCAGCTAAATTCACTCTGCGAAGAAATTCGCCAATTTTTGATCACCAAAGTTTCAAAGACCGGCGGACATCTTGGTCCAAATTTGGGAGTTGTTGAGTTAACTCTGGCGATTCACCGCTCATTCGATTCACCGCGCGATGTAGTTCTATTTGATACTGGACATCAATCCTACGTTCATAAAATCGTTACAGGGCGAGCTGATAGTTTTGATGGACTTCGCCAACGTGGCGGCATTGCAGGTTATCCAAATCGCAGCGAGAGCGAACACGATGTTATTGAAAATTCACACGCTTCGACCGCGCTTTCTTGGGGAGATGGAATCTCATTCGGTTTTGCACGCACTGGTCAAGCAGATCGACACGTGATTGTGGTCGTTGGAGATGGCGCATTAACTGGAGGAATGGCCTGGGAGGCGTTAAACAATATCGCTGCCGCTGAGGAGCGAAAATTGGTAATAGTTGTAAACGATAATGAGCGTTCTTACTCTCCAACCATCGGGGGATTGGCAACTTATCTTTCAACGCTACGTGTGACAAAAGGATATGAGCGTTTCTTAGATTGGGGTAAGGAAGTGCTTCACAAGACTCCAGTTGTGGGCGCGCCAATTTATGAAACTTTGCACGGTATGAAAAAAGGTATAAAAGATATCGTTGCGCCCCAGGGAATGTTTGAAGATCTCGGCTTGAAATACATGGGTCCGATCGACGGTCACGACATAGCCGCTCTGGAAAAAGCTTTGAGCAAAGCAAAAGAGTTTGGTGCACCTGTTTTAGTTCACGTGATAACTGAAAAAGGGCGCGGCCATAAACCCGCTATGGATGATGAGGCTGAAAAATTCCACGCTGTTGGCATCGTTGATCCTGAAACTGGAGCACCCCTTGCCAAGAGCGCTACAAGCTGGACCAAGATCTTCTCTAACGAATTAATTGAAATTGCACGAGAGCGCGAAGATATCGTTGCGATTACCGCTGCGATGATGGGCCCAACAGGACTTGACGCCTTCGCAAAAGAATTTCCGGAGCGAATAATTGACGTTGGTATTGCAGAACAACACGCTGTCACGAGCGCAGCGGGTATGGCCTTTGCTGGTCTGCATCCAGTAGTTGCGCTCTATTCAACATTCTTAAATCGCGCCTTTGATCAATTACTTCTTGACGTTGCATTGCATAAGGCTGGAGTTACCTTTGTTTTAGATCGCTCTGGTGTAACTGGAGATGATGGCCCGTCACATCACGGAATTTGGGATTTAGCGCTAACCGGAATCGTTCCAACAATGCATGTCGCTGCGCCACGCGATGCGACGCGTCTGCGAGAGACTCTGCGCGAAGCGGTCGCAATTTCGAATGCGCCTTCAATGTTGCGATACCCAAAGGGCGCGGTTCAAAGTGATATTCCGGCCTTTGAACGTCGTGATGGAATTGATGTCCTGTATCGCGGCGAAAGCGCGGATGTCTTGTTAGTGAGTATCGGTGCAATGGCTGCGATCGCAGTTGAGGCTGCTGCTATGGCATATCGTGAAGGAGTTGGCGTGACGGTTATTGACCCACGATGGGTCAAACCATTGCCGATTTCTCTAGCCACGATGGCGCGTCGTTATAAGAGCGTGGTGGTGCTAGAAGATGGAATTAAACACGGCGGAATCGCTAGCTCTATCTCTGAAATATTCCGCGAAGCAGGACTCAATATTCCAATTCACTCAATCGGTGTTCCACTTGAGTTTATTGAACATTCCAAACGGAGCGAAATTTTAAGTGACTTAGGAATTACGGCGCAAAGCATTGCGCGCAGCATTGTTGAGTGGAATAGCCTAAACGGATCAGATAACTCAATTTCGATTATGGAAGAGATGCAATCCCCGGCGCGTGAAAACGCTGACCGCAAACCGCTTCGCTGATTCCTTCACGATCTAAGTAAGGCAATATTCCGCCCAAGTGCATCGGCCATCCAGAGCCCATCAACATACAAAGATCAATTTCAGCGGGAGTTGAAACAACTCCTTCATCTAGCATCATGCGCGCTTCAACTGCTAACGCTTTGAGTGCGCGTTCGCGAACTTGTTCAGCAGTCGATGCCGTTGTCCCTTGTTTTAGTAAGGCTAGTGCTTCTGGGTTCGGCGTTAACTTGCCGTCGCTGCCCTTGATGTAGAAGTTACGGACCTTTGCCGCAACCATCGCCTGCATTGTGGGGGAGATGCGATAGCGCTCACCTAGATTTGCATGCAAAGTCTCTGAAACATGCAGTGCAACACCTGGACCTACCAAGTCAAGGAGTTCAAAGGGAGACATTGGAAAACCGATGCTGCGCATCGCGCTATCTGCAACCGCTGGTGAGGTGCCTTCATCTACGGCATCGGTAACTTCACCCATAAAGCGGGTAAGTAAACGGTTAACGACAAAGCCAGGTGCATCTTTACAGATGATCATGGTCTTCTTTAACTCTTTACCTACTGCTACTGCAGTTGCCGTCGTTGCATCATCTGTCGTGGAAGTACGTGCAATTTCGAGAAGTGGCATAACTGCAACTGGATTAAAGAAGTGGAAGCCAATAACCCGTTCTGGATTGGCCAAGCCTTCGGTCATTTTCTCCACTGAAAGCGATGAAGTATTTGTGGCAAGAACACATTCGGGGGAGATGATCTTCTCTAACTTCTTGAATAGTTCTTGCTTAAGCGATAGCTCTTCGAAGATAGCTTCGATAATGAAATCACAGCCAGCAAATGAGTTTTGATCTGCTGATCCACTAACCAGCAGCGAAAGGCGACGAGCAGATTCTTCGCTCATACGCTTCTTCTCAACCAACTTGGCCAACTCGTTTTTGACCCAGGCAACACCTTTATCTGCGCGCTCTTGATCAATATCGGTCATTACAATTGGGCATTTCAAATTGCGAAGAAGAAGCAGTGCAAGTTGTGAAGCCATCAGACCTGCACCAACAACGCCGACCTTGGAAACTTTGCGAGCAACTGCTGGTTTAGGAGCGCCTTCAACTTTTTTACGCTTCTTCTGAATCAAATTGAAGGCGTATAGCGAAGCGCGTAGCGGATCTGACATTGTTAAATCAGCGAGTGCTTGATCTTCGGCGTCAAAACCTGCGCCACGGGTGTTTGTGCGAGCGGCAGCGATTAATTCCAGCGCACGCATTGGTGATGCAATTTCAGCGCCACCATACTTTTTAAGTGAAGCAGCTTTTCCAGTAGCCAGGGCGGAATCCCAGGCAGGATCTGTTGAATAATCTTTTCGTTCAATTTTATCTTTGCCAGATAAAACACTTGCAGCAAAGGAAACTGAACGTTCTAGGAAATCTGCTGGTTCATAAACTGCATCAACAACGCCAAGTGCGAGAGCATCTTTAGCTTTCATCATGGTGTTGTTATTTAGCGCGTTGAGCATGATGACTTGTATCGCGCGTTCTGGACCAATTAACTTAGGCAAAATTGTGGCACCGCCCCAACCTGGCACTAAACCAAGAAAGACTTCTGGCAACCCTGTAAAAGCAGTCGATGCCAAGGTGCGATAGTTGCAATGTAGGCCAACTTCAAGTCCGCCACCGAGGGCTAAGCCATTAATAAATGCGAAAGTTGGAATTGCGCATTCATCAAATCTGCGGAATACATCGTGGCCGAGTTTGCCGATCGCCAGTGATTGTTCGCGTTGTGAAAGAAAAGAGAGCGCTGACAAGTCTGCACCGGCAGCGAAAATAAATGGCTTACCAGTGATTGCGATTGCAGCTGGTGCACGACCAATGGCATCGGTGATTGCCGCATCTAGCGCAGTAAGTGATTGCGGACCAAAGGTATTGGGACGCGTGTGGTCTAGGCCGTTATCTAGCGTGATTAGAGCCAGCGTTCCTTTATGACCAAATGGGGTTAAGTCAACATCGCGTACAAGAGCATTTGTAACAACTTCTTCGGGAGCGCCTTCAGGTAATTTAATTTCAGTTGTCATTACTTTGAACCTCCGGTGAAGTGAGGGTTCTCCCAAATAACGGTGCCGCCCATACCAAGGCCAATACACATTGTGGTGAGGCCATACCGAACATCGGTGTGCTCTTCAAAAGAGCGCGCCAGATTTAACATTAAACGAATTCCCGAAGATGCCAACGGGTGACCGACTGCAATTGCTCCACCGAAAGGATTAACGCGGGGATCATCATCTGCAATTCCAAAGTGATCTAAGAATGCAATTACTTGTACTGCAAAAGCCTCATTTACTTCAAAAGCACCAATATCAGAAATCTTTAAGCCTGCTTTTGAGAGCGCCTTGATCGTTGAAGGAACAGGCCCATAACCCATAACTTCTGGTTCGACGCCAGCAAATGCGTAGGAAACTAACTTGGCCTTAATAGTTAGTCCTAGCTCTTTCGCTTTATCTTCGCTCGCAAGAAGAGCGGCGGTTGCGCCATCATTTAAGCCAGAAGAATTGCCAGGTGTTACGCGACCTGCGGCGCGAAATGGAGTCTTGAGTGTTGATAAGCCTTCCATTGTCGTTGTTGGGCGTGGTGGTTCATCAACCGTTGCAATTCCCCAACCTATTTCTGGAATGCGCGCAGCAGTCGGAATTAAATCGCGTTGAATTTTTCCAGCAGCATAAGCGGCGGCAGTTTTCATCTGAGAGTTGTAGGCGTAACGATCTGCACGCTCTTTAGTTAATTGTGGAAAACGATCGTGTAAACGTTCGGCGGTTGCACCCATGGCAAGCGCATCCTGTTCCACAATTCGCTCAGCTAAAAATCTTGGGTTTGGATCGATACCATCACCGATTGGATGATTTCCCATATGTTCAACGCCGCCAGCAATTGCAATATCAATTGAACCGATTGCGATTGCACCGGCTAGAGAAGTAGTGGCGGTGAGCGCACCAGCGCACCAGCGATCAACAGAATATCCAGGCACTGTATTTGGCAAGCCCGCAAGCAGTGACGCACTTCTTCCTAAGTTCATTCCTTGATCGCCAGTTTGTGTTGCAGCAGCGATCGCAACATCTTCAATATCACCAGGGTTTACTTTCGGATTGCGCTCCAGCAGACCTCGCATCGCGCGCACCATCAAATCATCGGCGCGAGTGCCGGAGTACATGCTTCCGGCCTTTCCAAATGGGGTACGAACAGCATCGACTAGAACTACGGTGCGAGACATTTGCGCTACTTTCTAACGAATAAAGAGTAGGTAACTCCTAGGGATAGGTTACTCGTCAGTAGCGAAAAGCGGAACAAGCAGGGTTAGGCGCTGGCTCTCACGCGTGGTGCAGATGCGTTCTTCTTGGAAAGGTAGGGAGCCAAGACAGCCAAGAGATATATGCCCGAGGCTAAGAACTGGACGATTGAAGTCGTGGTATCAAAGCCAATAGTTCCACCTAGGAGTGCAGCAAGGAAAGACTCCTTTGCAATCCAAGGAGTTACATCCCATAGGTATGTGTCAACGCCAGGCAAGTAACCCAGTTCTTGGAACTCGTGTACGCCATATGAAAGAACTCCGGCCGCAACAATAATTAGCGCAACTCCGGTTACAGTGAAAAATTTTGCAAGATTTAATTTCACAGCTCGGTTATAAATCAAATATCCAAGTGCGATGGCTAGCGCCAAGCCAAGAACTAATCCGACTGTGGCAGATGATGCAGCGCCAACAGTCTTGAAGTTGGTGTAAATAAATAGCGCGGTTTCTAAACCTTCGCGCAAAACAGCGAAAAAAGCCACTAAAGCAAGGCTAATTGGGCCAGTCATTACTGCGCTATCAACTTTTCCTTGAAGATCATCGCGCAAAGTGCGAGCGGTGCGCTTCATCCAGAAGACCATCCA
>CAXNEU010000017.1:0-19751 GCA_964201705.1 Candidatus Planktophila sp.
ATAAGAGCGCCATCGCCTTCAAATTTCATATCTATGGATATGCCTAAAACCGGGTAGGTCGCTTTTCCATTTTTGATTAACTGATCAGCGGTCTTGCGCGCCTGATTAATTGGAATCGCAAAACCTAGGCCAATCGATCCGCTTTGTGAACCTCAAGATGTACCTAAAGTTGCAATTGCAGAATTAACACCGATAACCGAGCCAGTTGAATCCACCAGCGGCCCACCTGAATTACCTGGATTTATTGCGGCATCTGTTTGAAGTGCGTTTATAAATGAGTTATCGCTACCAGTTTCTCCTGCAGTTACAGCACGATTCTTGGCACTAATAATTCCCAATGTAACCGTTCCGGAAAGTCCAAGCGGTGAACCAATTGCTATTACCGAATCTCCGACCGCCACTTTGTCGCTATCTCCAAATTGCAAAGCCGGTAACCCAGTTACTGCAATTTTAAGAACTGCTAGATCGTATGAAGAATCTCGGCCGATAACTTTGGCGGTGTATTCCTGTCCGCTATTTAAAGTTACGCTAATAGTGCCTTTACCTGTTACTGCTTCAGCGATTACGTGATTATTTGTAAGAATGTAACCATTGCTTTCAATAACAAAACCAGTGCCTGTTGCGCCACCATTTTTGGCGCTTGCTTCGATTGATACAACTGATGGAATTACTCGTTTTGCAATATCTGCAACTGAGCCAGGCGCACGTTCAATCGAATTTGATGTCTGGGAAATTTTTATAGAGTGTCCAAAAAGTGATCCAGATGATGAAGCCCCAAAAATTGAACCCACCAACCCAGCAACAAAGGCTAAGAGAATCGCGTTCGACCGAGTTATGAAGTTGGATTTGCCATTTTTAGTTGCAGGAATCCACCAAGGTCCATTTGAACCAGGCGCACCAGATGGCTGGGAGTTGCTCATATGCCTATCTTCCTACAGTTTTGTAGCAAGTAACAAACCATCGCCGATCGGGATCAGTGAAGTCACCCAAAGGTCTACCTGGTTTTTCAGTGATTTCCCAGCCTCGCGCAGCGCAACTGTTTTTGGGTCGCGCTGTGCTGGATCCGAAACTTTTTCTCCGCCAAAGAAATTATCGATCACAAAAACGCCACCACTGCGCAAAATTCGATGGGCCTCATTTATCGCAAAAGGTAAATCTTCTGGGTTGTGACGGAAGATAACCATGTCGTAGGCACGATCCGCCAATTTTGTAACAACCTCCATTGCCGGATTGGTGATTAGGCGAAAGCGAGCTGCCGCGATATCTGCATCTAAAAACGCGTTCTTGGCAGCGTTGCTATGTTCCATCTCGTTATCTATAGAAGTAAGTGTTCCGCTTGCCATCATGCCTTCTAAAACCCAGAGCGCACCGACGCCAGAACCGGTACCTATTTCAACAACAGACTGCGCCGACAAAATATGAGCTAAATGTTTTAGGTATGCACCCGTACCTGCGGTGGCATCGGTTGCGCCCATTTCTTCACCCACCGCGCGCGCATTTCTCTTGACTTCATCTTCGGGCAGGAAACTTTCTGCGTAAGTGTGTGGATCAATCATCATTTGAGTGTGGTCAGCCATTCGATAAGAAGTCGGACCCCAAAGCCAGTTCCGCCTTTAGGATTTTCGCCAGCATCGGCCTCGCTGCGCGCAACGCCAGCAATATCAAAGTGAACCCAGGTGTGTTCTCCAGCAAATTGTTCCAGAAAGAGCGCTGCAGTAATTGAACCTGCGCTAAATTTTTTCTTAGCCGTAATATGACTTAGATCTGCAATCGGACTTTCCAGCGCTTGTTGATAATCATCTACGAGTGGCATATGCCAGACGCGATCACCTGAACGTTGCCCTGCTTCAAAAAAGTTCTTGGCTAGTTTTTCATCGCGCGTATACATCGCGGCATGTTGTCTTCCTAAACCTAAGGTTGCTGCGCCAGTCAGAGTTGCAATATCGAGTATGTAATCTGGCTTTAAGTTTTTAACGGCGTAAGCGATACCGTCGGCTAAAACTAATCTGCCTTCAGCATCGGTATCTAAGATTTCAACGGTCTTTCCGCCATATTGGGTAATAACATCACTCGGACGCTGCGCTGTGCCGGAGAGCGCATTTTCTGCAAGCATCATTAAAACGGTTACGTGTACCTGTGGTTGAAAGTGCGAAAGCGCACTGATTGCACCGAGTGCGGCGGCGGATCCAGCCATATCCGATTTCATCGCCATCATGGCGTCGTAGGGGCGCTTTAGAGAAATTCCACCAGTATCAAAAGTAATTCCCTTGCCGACAATAACTACGTGTTCAAGTGCGCCAAAATTCTTTTTCATTCCACGTGGATGATATGAAATTTCTACAAAACGAGGCCCGGGATTAGGTGATGAATTACCAACAGCACGCAACCCCCCAAATTCGGCTAACTCTTTTCCAGCCAGAATTCGAATATCTAGCCCATTTTCTTCGGCTATTTTCTCTGCCTCGGTTGCCATCCAAAGTGGCGTCTTGATATTTGAAGGGGTGTGAATTAAATCGCGAGTGCGTGAAATTGCACTGGCAATTACACCAGCGCCAATAATTACATCAGGTTTTTCAGTAGCGAATAAGAATTGTGGTAATTCCTGTGTGGCTCCTGTTTTCTGCGTCCATATATAAGCACCCAGCTGTACCGAGATCGCAAATGCTTTTAGTTGATCATGGCCTGCAACGCAGATTGAGGAGATAACTGTGGCTTTGCCGCGGCCTCTGCGTCCCAGCGCCGCACCTGCTTGGCGAAGCGATGGGGTGGTTGCATCCCCGAGCCCAAGTAAAAGAATTCGGTCGGCTTGCATTTGATCTGCCGATACTGGAATCTCAAATAGCTCACCTGCTTTCCCGGTGGCAGAGAAAAATTCGAGTTCATCTCGTAAATTTAAATCGAATAACTTTTCTAATTTCTTTATCAATGCGCCATTTGCTGGAAAATCAAAAGTTGCGGGTGTGTTGGAATCGGCGGTAAAGCCAATCGCAATTGCCTGCGAATCTGCGAGCGCGTCTACGGAAACCTCGATCGGAGTGAGTAGCGAGGCAGAAAACTTTGAGTGAGATTTAGCCGCAGTCTTTGTGGTCATGATTGCCAAAGGCTAGCGAGTGCCAGCCCAGAAAGTGCAGTTGGCAGGTGAAAAATTGGGTTAAATTGAATTACTTTTTGATTAAAGCTACTGCCGCTTCGAGGGCAGCGCTGAGGTTATTTGCTTCTTGCGGATTCATTTCGACAACTAGGCGTCCCCCGCCTTCAAGTGGAATTCGCATAACAAGCGAGCGCGCTTCCTTGGTTACTTCCATCGGTCCATCACCAGTACGAGGTTTCATGGCTGCCATTGGGAAGTCTCCTTTTATTACCTATTTACTACCGAAGATGAATGAGCCTTGATGGGCATCACCTGTATTGCAGGGGTATTGCAGGGGATAAGTATCTCGCATTTCTGGCTAGGTATGAAATCGGGGAGGCAAGAAAGGCCTAAGTCAGCCCAAGTAGAGCGGTAATTCGCGCTTTTCCAGATGCCATTACCGCCAACACCGATTTTTCAGGTACTCCGAGCATTTGTGCGATCTCTTGGCTTGGAAGTGATCGCAGGTAATGCAGCGACAAAATAATTCGCTCTTCTTCCGGTAACTGCGCCAAAGCATCCGAGAGGGATAAGGGCGCGGTCATAGGTTCTAGGTTACTCGGGTGGGCGTAGCGATGTGGAGAGGCGAGCCAGTGATATGCGTACACCAATCCATAAAAGTGGAAATATCGCTAAGAATTGCAGCCGAGAGCACTCAATATCTTCAGACCAATTAAATCTCGTCACATTTTTGGAAATCTCAACTAACTCGAAGGTCCCAACACCACGTAAAACTTTGCCGGTATGCATCACATCGCAACGAGTTGGTGGTTGCCAATTGGTAACAACCATTGTGTCGAGCAAACCAAGTTTGGAAAAGCGTGGATAGCGTTTATAAAAGGGTCCGGTAAATGCTGCAATCGCAGTTCCGACGCCTTCACGAATTTCAGAAGTTACCCAAACTTTGCTCTGTAACATCCAGCGCCCTTGGCCTTCCCAATCAGCGATCACTTGCCAGGCGCGTTCACGATTACATGGCAGGTTTACCGAGATATGAATATTGTGGCTCATCGCTAAATTAGTAATTTTCTATCTTGAGCCAGCTGCGATATCGAGAGCTTCGTCAATGCTTCTTGCCCAGTGCAATAACTCTCGTTGTCCAGGCTTTACAAATCCATGCTCTTCTAAATGATCAATTAGCGTTGCAAGTGGTGCATATAAATCAAACGGGTCTAAGACAATTACCGGCTTGGTATGAAACTTCAAGAAGCGACCTACCCAAATTTCGAATAGCTCTTCCAAAGTGCCGATTCCTCCAGGAAGTGCGATAAAGGCATCCGATAGATCTTCAATCATCGCCTTGCGGTTTCGCATTGAATCAACGACGTGCAATTCATCGCATTCTTTATCGGCAAATTCGATATCGACTAATCGTTGTGGGATAACTCCAATTGTCCGCCCTCCAGATTCACGCGCTCCACGCGAGACTGCTCCCATCGCAGAGATATGCCCGCCGCCAGAGACCAATTCCCAGGATCGCATTGCGATACCAGAGCCGAGATCGCGCGCTAACTCAATATATTTTGGATCTATGGTCTGTGAGGAAGAGCAATAAACGGCGATACGCATGAGCCAAAGGATAGGGGTTAGGCTTATCGCATGTCTTCATCAAAGCAAACGGCTTCCGGACTGGCATCTGGGCATGGAATTGCCACTGTATCTGGCACTGCCGTTCTCGATGTTTGGTTTCCTAACCCAACACTTGGAGCACTAGCTGGTCCACCAGAGAAATCACTTTCTTCTCTTGTCGGAGTCGATGAAGTTAGAAAAGTTAAGCGCGAGTTAGTCGCAATTGAAATTGATCTTGCCAGCGCCCCACAAAACGCTGCTGATGCTTATCTTCGCCTTCACTTACTTTCACACCGGTTGATAAAGCCACATGGCGCTGTTATGGATGGAATATTCGGACTACTAACTAATGTGATTTGGACATCTGCTGGTCCTTGCGCCGTTGCAGGTTTTGAGGAAGTCCGCGCCGGTCTGCGCCTGAAATTTGGCCACGTCACAGTTTTTGGCGTAGATAAATTCCCACGCATGGTTGATTACATTATTCCTAGCGGAGTTCGTATTGCAGATGCTGACCGAGTAAGACTCGGAGCGCACTTAGCTCACGGTACAACAGTTATGCACGAAGGATTTGTTAATTTCAACGCTGGAACACTTGGTACTTCAATGGTTGAAGGTCGCATTTCTGCAGGTGTCGTTGTTGGCGACGGTAGCGATGTTGGTGGTGGCGCTTCAATAATGGGCACCTTAAGCGGTGGTGGAAAAGAAGTTATCTCGGTCGGAGAAAAATGCTTACTCGGCGCAAACTCTGGACTTGGTATTTCACTCGGCAACAACTGTGTGATTGAAGCTGGAACATATATAACCGCGGCTGCAAAAGTCCGCCTGCCAGATGGTGAAATTGTTAAAGCTGGTGCACTCTCGGGCGCTAATGATCTTCTCTTTAGACGTAACTCTCTAGATGGCTGCTTAGAAGTTGTAGTGCGTACAGGTACTTGGGGTGGTCTTAACTCAATACTTCACGCCAACTAGCAACTACGAAACGACTATAGAAAACCATGCAGACGGTAATTTGCTTCTGCTTCTAAAAGTTTCCCCAGTTAGTACCGCAGTAGCACCTGTTGAAGAAGTTGCCTGAATTTGATCGACAGTACCAACTGGATTTAGTGAAAGCACCTCAAGTGATACAACATCGGGCAGAAGAAATGCAGCTGAAATAATTGATTGCGTAATCTGTCTCGACCAAGTTGCAAATCTTGGATTTAATTTAATGTCAGCGCTCAATGTGTCTGGCACGCTCAATGTGTATGGAGTTGCTGTTCCCCACGCATGTTCTGAAGTTTCGGTGGCACCGCCGGTGGACGACGTAAAATATGCCGTGATCGGTAAGCCGTCATAAGTAATTATCTGGCCTACAGTGCTATCTACCGCGCTCTTCCAGAATTGGCCGTAAAGCGCTTCGCTCTCTTTGGAATATCCCACAAAAGATTGATCGCTGATTGATCCATATAAGTGACAGCTGCAAGCGGTACGAATTTTTAAAGATTTCGCTACAGCATAGGTTCTAGAAGCGATCGCTTGTGCTTGCAGAGAAGCAAACGGCCAAGATGATGGAACTTCGCCAATCCCCCATAAATATTCATCTTGGAGCCTGACAGAATTAATGACTTCTAGGCGATTGCCTAATAATTTATCTTTTATTACTCTAAATTGAATCTGACCATAGCGATACTTATTAACGACTGAATTTGTGGTTACAGAAATAACCGTTGGTGTTCCATCCATATAACGTGTACCACTCCAACGAAGCGTGAAGATTTTTCCGTTGGTGATTGGAGTGATTTTAGAAGCACGTGTGGTGGAGATATTTAACTGAGTGCCTGATAGCTCTACATTAAGTGTGGTTTTACTGGGTAGGGTTAAAAGTGCTTCCGCAGTTTGGGTCTCAGCTAGCGCTCCGGTGAATAGTTGCAATTTCGCTCCACTGGAATCACTTTTCACCTTCGTAGATTTTAGTAAGTGGCCAATATTTATGCGCAAAATTTGTGAATCTGTTGCAGTTTCAACTTTGGTTCCACTGTAATAATAATTCAAAATGGCGGTTGCTGATTCGCCGGCAAGAGCCATGGCGCGCGCTCCAATCTGGCTCATTCCAACGCCATGCCCATATCCACTACCTGTAAATGCAAAGTTTGCTGGCACCGCTGCTGCACTTGTTGTTAGTGGCAAGAAAGTTAGGCAGAGCACAGCAGTCATAGCCACAGAAATTCGCTTAAAAATAGCCATTTATTATCGCAACGTTTTAGTTGAGGAGATGAAGCCTGCACCCCAAGCAAAGTGCATAGTTGGAATAATTGCGATTAGCGAAATTACTTCTCGGGCAGATTTAGCAATTAAAATCGATGAAATGATTAAAAAGATTCCATATATTGCGGCAGGTAGATAAAAGATTGAATGAATAAGTGCACCGAGTATTAGTGAGGTAAACGTTCCAAGCAGTGTGAATGGTGGAGCAAGATAACGTAAATTAACTGTTCCAGGATGACTTCTGGAAACCACTCTGCGCCAGCGACCATACTGAAAATATTGTTTTGCCAGTTTTCTTAAATTAGGTCGCGGTCTATAAGTAACCTGTAACCGTGGATCAAAGTAAATTTTCCCCCCGTTTTTGCGCATTCGGTGATTTAACTCCCAATCTTGAGCGCGGGTATATCTCTCATCGAATCCACCAACAGCGATTATCGCTTCGCGCCGAAATGCTCCTAAATAAACGGTATCTACTTCCCCCGCTTGACCTCCTGTGTGAAAACGTGAAGCTCCTACGCCAAGTTGGCTACGCATTGCACGAGAGACTGCAATTTCAAATTTTGTGACTCCTTCCGCAGCCATTACTCCACCAACGTTAACTGCTCCTGATTCACGCAAAATCGATACCGCAAGTGAGAGATAGTTATTTGGGATTTTTGCGTGGCCATCCACCCGCACAATCACCGGGCTCTCAGATGCTGCGATTGCCAAATTTAGGCCGGTGGCAGTTTTCCCAGATGGGCTCATTACTAATTTAATCCGATTATCACGCGCGGCTAATTCTTCTGCAATGACGTTGGTCTGATCACGTGATGGACCGAGTGCAAGAATTATTTCAAATGAACCTTTGTAATCCTGAGAAAGGATTGCGCTCACAGATTCAGCTAAATGTGGCTCTTCATTTAAGACTGGAAGGATGACGCTAATTGCCGGTGAGACAGATAACTCGCCCATTGATGTCGTCATAACCCCTCCACGCTATCGCCCAAGTAGAGTTCGCATGTGAAATCGACGCGCGCGATAAGAATTATTACATCACTCTCTGTCGGCGTTGTCGTTCTTGCATCGGTGTCTTGGCTCGGACTTGGAGTTGTCAGCGGAAATATCGCTCGAATAAGTGTCTTTTCTGGATTGGAAGATCGACCTGAGAAAACCTCAAAAGCACTTAACTATCTCTTGGTTGGATCGGATACGCGTGAAGGGCTAACCAAAGCTGAGCTGAAAGCGTTGCGCGTTGGAAGCACAGCCACTGCGGCAGGTGGTCGTTCAGACACCATGCTGCTTGTTCATATCAGTAAAGATAGAGATAAAGCCTATTTAGTTTCTTTTCCACGTGACTCACTCGTTACCATCCCTGCTCATCTAAGTACCAATGGCAAGACGCAGATACCCGCGCGAGAAAATAAATTAAATGCCGCATTTTCCTTCGGTGGCGCACCTTTACTTATTGAAACAATCGAGAGCGAAACCAATTTAAAAATTGATCATTACATAGAAATAAGTTTTGCCGGTTTTGCTGGAATCGTAAATGCTTTAGGTGGCATCGAAGTCTGTACAAAAGTTGATATCGATGACCCAAAAAGCCATCTGGTTCTTAGCGCAGGAACACATACACTAGATGGAATTGAGGCGTTGAAATATGTGCGCACTCGAGATTTTGATGGTCGTGGCGATATTGGTCGTATGCAGAGACAGCAACAATTTATGAGTTCGGTCTTGAATAAGGCAACTAGCACCGGAGTGCTGCTCAATCCCA
Source organism: Candidatus Planktophila sp. (assembly GCA_964201705.1). GTDB lineage: Bacteria > Actinomycetota > Actinomycetes > Nanopelagicales > Nanopelagicaceae > Planktophila. Next base: position 8,700 of record CAXNEU010000017.1, read on the forward strand.
TAAAGATTGTTAACTTTATGAATGCTGCAATATCTACCGTTAAAATGGATGAAAATTTAAGTAAAGAAGATTTATTGAACTTAGCTAAACAAATGCGCGGACTTTCATCTGGCAATGTTCGAACTCTAACTGTGCCTCTTTCCGCCGCAAATGGACGTGCCGCTGGAGTCGGCTCGGTTGTTATTTGGGATGAAGCGCTGAGTGCAGATTTGTGGACTCGCATTCGCAATGATGCCGCATTAGTTGATGAAGTAACGCCTTCACCTTCTGCGAGCAGCAGCGCCTCTGCTAAGCCTGAAATCATTGATAAATTCAAGACTCGCACTGCTTCAGAAAATCCGTGCGGCGAAATCAAATAGAAATTGCCTTAGACTCTAACTCTATGAAGCTCTCAATAATTGGTTGTGGCTACTTAGGTGCAACCCATGCAGCGTGCATGTCTTCTTTAGGGTTTCAAGTTGTCGGAGTAGATACTGATCAGAGCAAAGTTGAACTCCTGTCTAAGGGAGAGCTTCCCTTTTATGAACCAGGACTTGACACTTTATTGGCCACGGAAATAAAAACTGGCCGCCTGACATTTACTACTGATTTTTCAGCCGCCGCAGATGCAGATATTCACTTCATATGCGTTGGCACTCCACAAAGTAAAGATGGTTTAGCCGCAGATTTAACCTTCGTAAAGTCAGCAATTGCAGCGATCGCACCACATTTAAAAGATGGAGCTTTGGTTGTTGGAAAATCAACGGTTCCTGTGGGTACTGCGCAAGCGCTGCGTGAAATTCTCGCCACTTCCGCACCGCAAGCGGATTTAGCTTGGAATCCGGAGTTCCTACGAGAAGGATTCGCGGTCGAAGATACTTTGACCCCTAATCGTTTAGTAGTCGGAGTCGTCAATGATCGCGCAGAAAATATCCTGAAAGAAGTTTACAAACCGATTATTGATCTTGGCACACCTTGGATTCGCGCAGATCTGCCCACTGCAGAACTGGTTAAAGTCGCAGCAAATTCATTTCTCGCCACCAAAATTTCCTTTATCAATGCGATGGCTGAAGTTTGTGAAGCCGCTGGTGGTGATGTAACAGTTTTAGCGAAAGCAATTGGTTACGATCCAAGAATTGGTAGTCGATTCTTACAGGCAGGCATTGGTTTTGGTGGTGGATGTCTGCCAAAAGATATCCGCGCATTTATGGCGCGTGCCGAAGAACTCGGTGCAGATCAAGCCCTCGAATTTTTACGAGAGATTGATGCGATTAATTTACGCGCACGCCAGCGGGTAATCGATGTGGTTCGCGCCGATCTTTCCGAAGATTTAACGCAATATAAAATTGCAATACTCGGTGCAACCTTTAAGCCAGATAGCGATGATGTGCGTGACTCCCCCGCGCTGGATATCGCAGCCCAGCTTCAGGCTGCTGGCGCCACAGTTGTTGTCCACGATCCAAAGGGAATCGAACCGGCGCGTAAACGATTCCCTCACTTGGATTACGCCGAAAGAGTTACTGATTGTGTAAAGGGAGCCGATGCAATTCTCCACCTAACTGAATGGAAGGAATATCGCGAACTTGATCCGTCAGTAATTGGTCAGTTAGTTAAATCAAAATTCTTAATTGATGGTCGCAATGCGCTCGATCGTGAAAAGTGGCGTGCAGCTGGTTGGCGCGTGCACGCACTTGGCCGTACTGATTAGCGAATTAGAATCCGGTTTTTTGATTACGACGGGTGTTTAAATTAGCGCCCTTTTCCTTTGCTTCAGCATTTATTGCAATTAACGCATCGCCGACTTTCGCCGAAATTGTGCTATCTGATACTCCAAGAATTCGGGCGGCCAAGATCCCAGCATTCTTAGCGTTACCGACTCCGACTGTTGCAACAGGAATTCCAGCTGGCATTTGAACAATCGAGAGTAGTGAATCCATCCCATCAAGGTTCTTTAGTGCAACCGGAACCCCAATTACTGGCAAGGTTGTCAGTGAAGCAACCATTCCAGGTAGATGTGCTGCGCCGCCAGCTCCCGCAATAATTACCTTAATCCCTTTTGCCTTTACTTCTTGTGAAAATGCAACCATCTCCAGTGGCATCCGGTGAGCTGATAAAACCTCAGCTGTGTATGTAATTCCAAATGAGTCAAGGACTTTCGCGGCTTCTTCCATTACTGGCCAATCAGAATCTGACCCCATGATGATTGCAACATCACTCATCAATCTCTCCGCTCATATAGTCGCGTGCATGTTCGGCTATCTCGGTCAATTCTAGAAGGTTTTTTCCAATCACGGTGACATGGCCAATTTTACGCCCTTTACGCACTTCTTTCTTATATTGGTGAAACTTTAACTCTGGATTACGCGCCATCAGATGCAGATATGGGCGATACATATCTGTCTTCTCTCCACCTAAAATATTACCCATCACAGCAAAGGCAGCGGTCATAGTTGGATCACCAAGAGGTAAATCTAAAATCGCACGCAAATGCTGCTCGAATTGGCTAGTACGCGCACCTTCAATTGTCCAATGCCCAGAATTATGAGGGCGCATCGCTAACTCATTTATATAAAGTAGATCTCCCTTAACAAACATTTCAACTGCCATAACTCCAATTAATGAAATGTCCTCCGCGATTGAAAGCGCTAAGTGCTGCGCCTGCTCGGCGACAGCAGATGAAATTACCGGTGCCGGAGTGATAGTTAAGGTGCAAATTCCATCTGCCTGCACCGTCTGCGTCGGCGCCCACGAAGTTGCCTGCCCGTGTTCAGAGCGGGCTACCATCACCGCAATTTCACTATCGAAATCAATTAACTCTTCGATTAAAAGTTGTGGATGCTCAGCTAGTAATTCTTCCAGGTCATCTAGGTTCTTTACCTTCCAGACGCCCCGTCCGTCATAGCCACCAGATATTCGCTTAGCGATAAAGGGAAATTCAAAAGCGTCGCCCTCATCCGAAATAACGCGCCATTTAGGAGCTTGGTATCCCGATAACTTCTCGCGCATTGCAGCTTTATCTTGAGAGTATTGAAAGGATTGTGAAGTAGGAAAAACCTTGACTCCTGCAGCTTCTAAACCTTTAATGACAGAAAGCGGCACTAGTTCATGTTCAAATGTTAGGAGATCGCACTTCTTGGCGAATTCCAACAACTGGGCAAGATCGCGGTAATCACCAACTACATGTGGTGCTATCTGTGCCGCGCTATCTTGCTCATCTTGTGCAAAAAGCAACAGGTTGACGCCCAGCGCTGTAGCTGGAGCCACGCTCATTCGCGCTAATTGCCCAGCGCCGATTATTCCAACAGTAGGAAAGCGCTTATTCACATCGCTATCGTAGATGAACAACATCTCCCACGTTAACTTCAAAGCCATCATCGAGCATTAGAGCACCAATTTTATTTACAGATATCGCCTTTCCGATGCGATTTGCCCGACCAACCACCTCAACCTGCATCTGGCGCCCCAGGGTTGCACAGACTGCGCTGTAGCTATCAATGAAATCTGCACCGTTATCCCACTTTTCAAAGTTAACCTCAAAGCGATTTAGAAACTCGCCAAGCATTAAATTGCGATCTAATTTATTTGAACCTGTAATTGCTAGTGAAGTTGCAGTTTCTACTGGTAATTCATCAGTGGTCATTGCGACATTAACTCCGATTCCGATGATTACTCCATCATCGGTGGCTTGCGCCAATAAACCAGCAACTTTCTTATCTCCAATTAAAATATCATTTGGCCACTTAAGCCACACTTGCGTTGGATGATCATGCGAAATGACTTCCTGCATGCTCAATGCAGCGAGGTGTGAAATGAATCCCCACTCACTGCGCACTCGATTTGGTTTTATAAAAAAAGAAAATAAGAGCGCGCTACCTGGAGCTGCTTCAAAAGTTCGATCTAATCTGCCGCGTCCCGCCGTTTGGAATTCCGTAGCAAGAACATCGCCGGTTTTTGCTGAATTCGAATTCACCAATTCTGCAAGATCAGTTTGAGTAGATGTAGTGAGATCAGCCACGCTTACTCGCCAGTATCGCGAAGTCAGCGATGCGATTACCGCTGTATCTAGTGGCGCTCTTGGCGCTGATGTACCCACGCCTAGTACCGTAGAGCCATGAACCCAGATCTGCATACAACTTCGGGAAAAATTGAAGATCTCCGTCTTCGTGTTGAAGAAGCAATTCACGGTGGTTCCGCCCGCGCGGTTGAGAAGCAACATGCCAAAGGTAAGTTAACCGCTCGCGAGCGTATTGATTTGTTGGTCGACGCCGACTCATTTACTGAAATCGATGAATTTGCGCGCCACCGTTCCACGCAATTTGGCATGGAGAAGAGCCGTCCGTACGGAGACGGTGTAGTAATCGGTACGGCTACCGTCGATGGACGACCGATTGCGCTCTACTCACAAGATTTCACAGTTATGGGTGGAAGTCTCGGAGAAGTTCATGCCGAAAAAATTGTAAAGATCGCTGAATTTGCGCTCAAGAGTGGAATTCCACTAATCGGAATAAATGATTCAGGTGGAGCTCGTATTCAAGAAGGCGTTGCATCACTTAACGGTTACGGCAAAATCTTCCGACTAAATACTCGCTCATCAGGTGTAATTCCGCAGATATCTCTGATCTTGGGCCCGTGCGCGGGTGGCTCGGCATATTCACCTGCGCTAACCGATTTTACGGTTATGGTTAATGAAACATCACACATGTTTATTACTGGACCAGATGTCATTAAGACAGTAACTGGTGAAGATGTTGAAATGGAAGAACTAGGTGGAGCGCTTACGCACAATACTCGCTCTGGAAATGCGCACTATTTAGCAGATAGCGAAGCAGATGCGATTGATTACGTAAAGGCGCTGCTTTCTTATCTACCCTCAAATAATATGGATGGCTCGCCTCATCTTCCGCCAACTCAAAACTTAGATGAAAGTGCAGCCGATGCCGCGCTCAATAACTTGATTCCAGATAGCCCTAATCAGCCGTACGACATGAAGACGTTGATCACTACTCTGGTTGATGAAGGTGAATTCCTCGAAGTACACGCCTTGTATGCGCCAAACATTATCGTTGGTTTTGCTCGAATTGAAGGCGAATCAATTGGAATCATCGCAAATCAGCCCTCCCAATTAGCCGGTACTTTAGATATCAACTCCAGCGAGAAAGCGGCTCGTTTTCTGCGTTTCTGCGATGCATTTAGCATTCCAATTCTAACCTTGGTGGATGTGCCTGGATTCCTGCCTGGAACAGAACAAGAATGGAACGGAATCATTCGCCGTGGCGCTAAATTACTTTATGCATACGCCGAAGCATCCGTGCCACTTGTTACGCTAATTACACGTAAAGCTTATGGTGGCGCTTTTATTGTTATGGGATCAAAATATTTGGGAAGCGATATTAACTTTGCGTGGCCAAGTGCTGAAATTGCAGTGATGGGAGCCCAGGGTGCGGTAAACATTCTCTACCGCAAAGAAATCGCAGAGGCTAAGAACCCCGAGAAAGTACGCGCGGAGTTGGTTTCCGAGTACACCGAGACTTTATCTAACCCGTACGCAGCGGCAGAGCGTGGAACGATTGATAGCGTTATTGAGCCACATCAATCACGTGCCTACATCACGAAGGCATTCCGTACCTTAAAGACCAAGCGCGACACTTTGCCTGCGCGTAAGCACGGAAATATTCCGCTGTAATGAAATTTACGATTACATCAGGAAAGCCAAGTGAAGAAGAACTCTTGGCAATAAAGGCTGCCATAAGCAGCCACGAGATGCAGGACCTTACCCCGGTGATTAAGCGGAGCGTCTTTGGATTGCCACAACTGCGTCAACCACTACCCCATCAAATTACATTTGGCGCACGGAGAAAAAATAAATAATGCCGCAAATAGTTCTCGCTTCACAATCAACTTCACGTCTTCGTTTACTCGAGGGCGCAGGTATTTCTCCATTGGTAAGAATCAGCCACGTGGATGAAGAGACAGATTTTTTCAACGCAATGACTCCTGCCGATATGGTTATTGCTTTGGCGGTGACGAAAGCTCACACGGTGCGCGAACAGATAGATTTTCCTGCGATAATTATTGGTTGTGACTCAACATTTGATGTCGATGGCGTTTCATTTGGCAAGCCAGGTTCACCAGAAATAGCAAGAGAGCGTGCGCTAGCGATCAGTGGTCGAAGTGGGTTATTGCACACAGGTCACTGCGTTATAGACACAGAGCAAGGTCGTGAGATAGTCGATCGCGTAACAACCAAAGTTACATTTTCAAAAATGAGTAGCGATGAAATCGATGATTACATTGCATCCGAAGAGCCACTTCGCGTCGCCGGTGGTTTTACTCTAGATGGATTTGGTTCGCCCTTCATTCCAGTTATTGAAGGCGATTACACCAACGTTGTCGGAATCTCGATGCCATTTTTTAGATCTGCCATGTCCCAACTTGGCTATTCTTGGCCACAGGTTAAGGAGATGCGATGAAACGTGTTTTAATTGCTAATCGAGGTGAGATCGCGGTCCGCGTTATTCGCGCCTGTCGCGATCACGGAATTGAAAGCGTCGCTGTTTACTCTGAAGAAGATCGCGATGCGATTCACACCAAGAGCGCAGATTTTGCATTTTCGCTAAATGGCACAACCGCAACGCAAACTTATTTAGATATTTCCAAGATAATTGCGGCGGCAAAAATCTCTGGCGCAGATGCGATACATCCAGGTTATGGATTCCTCTCTGAGCGCGCCGATTTTGCGCAAGCTGTGATCGATGCTGGATTAATTTGGATTGGACCGCCTCCCGCTGCGATTAGCGCACTTGGAGACAAAGTCTCTGCTCGTCGTATCGCCGCTAAGGCAGGTGCACCGCTGGTTGCTGGAACTAAAGATCCGGTTGCTGGCCACGAGGAGGTTACTGCTTTTGCAAAAGAATATGGGCTGCCTGTTGCAATCAAAGCTGCCTTTGGTGGCGGTGGTCGCGGCTTAAAAGTTGCCCACACAATGGAGGAGATCCCAGAACTTTTTGCATCGGCAGTTCGTGAAGCAATCGCTGGATTTGGCCGAGGTGAATGTTTTGTCGAGCGCTACCTGGATAAACCACGCCACGTTGAAACCCAAGTTCTAGTTGATCAACACGGTCATGCTGTTGTCGTGAGTACACGCGACTGTTCTCTGCAACGTCGTCATCAGAAGTTGGTTGAAGAGGCACCCGCACCATTTTTAACTGATGCGCAAAATGAAGAGCTGTACCGCTCAAGCAAAGCAATTATGAAAGAGGCGGGTTATGTCGGCGCCGGTACCTGTGAATTCCTCGTTGGCAATGATGGGACCATCTCTTTTCTCGAAGTAAATACTCGTTTGCAAGTAGAACATCCGGTTAGTGAAGAAGTTACGGGGTTAGATTTAGTTCGTGAACAATTCCGAATTGCCATGGGTGAGAGTCTCGGTTTTGAGGATCCGGTAATTCGTGGCCATTCACTCGAATTCCGAATTAATGGAGAAGATCCTGGGCGCTCATTCCTGCCTGCCCCGGGACGTATTACAAAATGGAATTTACCAACCGGACCCGGTGTGCGTGTAGATGCCGGATTTAAGAGCGGTGACACCATTGGTGGAAACTTTGATTCGCTGCTTGCTAAATTAATAGTTACTGGTGCAACCCGAAAAGAAGCGATTGAGCGCGCTCGGCGTGCTTTAGCTGAATTTGAAGTAGATGGATTAGCAACAGCAATTCCTTTCCATCGTGCAATTTTGCAAGACCCATCTTTCACTGAAGAATTTAAGGTCTACACGAGTTATATTGAAAATGAATTTAAGAATGAGATACCGGCCTTTGCACTTACGATTGCTCCAATAACTACTCGAGTCGCGGCGGAAAACCTTGTTGCCGAAGTAAATGGCAAACGCTTTGAAGTAAAAATTCATACGCCAGAGCCTGTTGTAAAACGCCATCGCGCCAAAGAATCGAAAGTCGGTGGCGCTGGAGGTACTGGGCTAACTAGCCCAATGCAAGGAACAGTTGTGAAGGTTGCGGTAGAAGTTGGGCAAGCTGTTGTGGCTGGCGATTTGATAATCGTTCTAGAAGCGATGAAAATGGAACAACCGTTAATCGCACATCGGTCTGGAATGATTGCAAATCTCACAGCAGCGATCGGTGAAACGGTGGCGAGCGGCGCTGTGCTCTGTGACATTATTGATGCATGACATCTTCTGAACTTCTCTACTCTGACCCGCTTGCAGCCGCGACACAAGCCGCTGCAGAAATTGCGCAGCGGACAGGAGTTGCTTCTCACGATATCGCCTTAGTTATGGGATCTGGTTGGGTTACCGCAGTTGATGCTCTTGGAGATCCTGTTTATGAATGCAACGCCGAAGAGTTAACTGGATTCCTGCCGCCTGCAGTAGAAGGACATTCCGGCAAAGTTCGCAGTTACGAAATCAAAGATGGTGGCAAAACCGTTCGCGCATTAGTCTTTTTGGGTCGCACGCATTTATATGAAGGAAAGGGAATGGAGCCGGTAGTTCATGGTGTCCGTACTGCTGTTAAAGCTGGTTGCAAAGTAATTCTCTTAACAAATGCTTGTGGTGGCATAAACACTAGTTACAAAGTGGGACAGCCGGTTTTGATTCGTGATCATATTTCACTCACTGCGGCTACTCCACTAGTCGGTGCAACTTTTGTGGATTTAACTGACCTGTATAGCAAGCGCTTGCGCGCAATTGTGAAAGAAGCAGATGCTTCTCTAGAAGAAGGTGTTTACGTGCACTGGCGTGGTCCTACTTATGAAACACCAGCGGAAATTTTAATGATGCGCGGAATGGGCGCAGATTTAGTTGGAATGTCTACAGTTCCTGAAGCTATTGCAGCACACGCACTTGGTGCAGAAGTACTTGCGATTTCCCTCGTAACTAACGCTGCTGCCGGCGTTACTGGGGAAAAACTAAATCATGAGGAAGTGATCGCGGCAGGAAAAGCAGCGGCATCTCGCATGGGCACGCTTATGAAAACTGTAATTCCCAATCTGATTTAATCTCATTAGGCTGTACTGGTGAACGCAGAATTAAAGGCTGAGGTACAAGCCTGGATTACAGATGATCCGGACCCGAAAACCGCTGCCGAATTAACTGCGCTGCTCGAATCAAATGATGAGCAAACTCTAGAAAAATACTTCTCTGGATTTCTTCAATTTGGAACCGCTGGCTTGCGCGGACCTATCGGACCAGGTCCTGCGTGCATGAACCGCGCGGTCGTTGGGCGAACCGCTGCCGGCATATCTGTTTATATGAAAGAGCGCGGAATGAAGCGCGTTGTTATTGGACGAGATGCCCGGCATGGATCTGAAGATTTCACTAAAGAGAGCGCTGAAATTTTCGCTGGTGCAGGCTTTGAAGTATTTGTCTTGCCCCGCCCACTCCCAACACCTGTTCTGGCTTTTGCCACTCATCAACTTAAATGTGATGTTGGCGTAATGGTTACCGCCAGCCACAATCCCCCACAAGATAACGGATACAAGGTTTACATCGGTCCTAGTGCAGATGGAATTAGCTACGCAGCCTCTCAGATAATTAGCCCGACCGATAAATTAATTGCCCAAGAGATTGCTGCAATTAATTCTCTATCTCGCGCACCACGTGGAAAGTCTTGGACCATTGTTGACGAAGATTTGATATCAGAATATGTGCGCCGTACTGCTCTGATCGCTCCAAAACCGGGTGATCTAAAGATTGTTTACACTGCTATGCATGGCGTTGGAACTGAAACAGCACAACGAGTTTTCAATCACGCGGGTTTTGCCACGCTGATTCTGGTTGATGAACAATGCACACCAGATCCCGACTTCCCAACTGTGACATTTCCTAATCCAGAAGAGCCTGGTGCTATCGATTTAGCGCTAAAGAAAGCTCGCGACTTCGGTGCCGATTTAGTAATTGCAAATGATCCAGATGCAGATCGCTGCGCTGCTGCGGTGAATGATCCTAAGATTGGTTGGAGAATGTTGCGTGGTGATGAACTCGGTGTGATTTTTGGTGAGTGGATAGCCCGAACACACAGCCACGGAAGTTTTGGAAATTCAATTGTTTCATCGTCGGCACTACGCAAGATTGCCGCCCATTATTCAATTGATTTTAAAGAGGTTTTAACTGGGTTTAAATGGTTGGCAAAGATCGAAGATCTATCTTACGGATATGAAGAAGCGATTGGATATGCAGTTGATTCAGAGACTGTAAATGATAAAGATGGCATTTCTGCCGCATTACTTCTTGCACAGATTGCCTCGGAATTAAAGTCTCAAGGCTTAACTTTGTTAGACCTACTAAATGAAGTCTGGTCTCGTCACGGATTCCACGGTACAGAGCAAATATCTATTCGAGTCGCTGATTTATCGCAAATAACTCATGTTCTTACCAAGCTTCGTAAGAACCCTCCGACACAAATTGCGGGGCGGGCGGTTCTTTCATTTGATGATTTAGCCAACCCCCAGGATGGTCTGCCGCCAACGGATGGGTTGCGGCTGTGGATAGATGGTGGAATCCGTATGATTGTGCGTCCGAGCGGAACGGAGGCGAAGATGAAGTGCTACATCGAAGTTATAACTAAAGATGCAACTGCATCAGAGGAATTACTGAATCAACTTCGCCAGCCGATAAAGGACTTGCTCTCATGACTTTCTACGGAATCGTCGATGGAACGGAAAGTTCTTTAAAGCACTTTCTCGCGCAATTACCTGGCGTAGATCAAGTCGGTGCAGATGCTCGCGCAGCCATGTTGGCAACTCGAAGCATTAAAACAACAAGTAAACGTTGGGCAATAGAAACCGCAATTTCAATGGTTGATCTAACGACTTTGGAAGGTGCTGATACTGCAGGAAAAGTTCGTGCGCTATGTTCCAAAGCGGTGCGCCCTGATCCAACTGATTCAACAGTACCAAGTGTTGGAGCGATCTGCGTTTACAACGATATGGTCTCAATTGCGCGCACTCACCTAGATGCAATTGGCGGAAAACATGTTCCGGTTGCTGCCGTCTCGACCGCCTTTCCATCAGGTCGTGCATCAATGGAGGTAAAGATTCAAGATACCCAAGATGCGATCG
>CAXNEU010000018.1:0-18531 GCA_964201705.1 Candidatus Planktophila sp.
GCAGAGAATGCAATATCGCAGAGTCGATCTCGTTTAGAAAGCGCATATTCTCGCTTAGCCGAACTGCATAAAAACGTAACCGATAATTTAAATGCTGATAATTCTGTGATTGATACCGGACCAAAGAAGGTTGTAAGTCAACGCACCAAACCAGCACTTGCCGCTCCAGCGAAGAAGGCTGTTGCAAAGAAAGCTGTTGCAAAGAAAAAACCTGCTAAGCGTCGGTAATTAAAGTGGCTACCAAGCGCGGTATCCAATATATCCCTGCCATAGATGGACTGCGAGCAGTCGCAGTTATCGCAGTAATCCTTTATCACTTAGGAATTTCTTGGATTCCCGGCGGTTTTCTTGGTGTTGACCTCTTCTTTGTTATCTCCGGATATGTAATTACAAGATTGCTTTTAGATTCGATCCAAGAACGTGGCGGATTAGATCTCCGTGATTTCTATTGGGCGCGTATCCGGCGTTTACTACCGCCGTTAGTTTTTATGATCGTTGTAACTTCGATCGTAGTTGGAATATGGGCACCAGATACAACTAAGAAATTCCTCACCGATGCACCATTTTCACTCTTTGGGGGAATGAATTGGTGGTTGGTGTTCAATCAACAGGATTACTTCGAAAGTAGTGGAAGACCGCCGCTTCTGCAGCACACTTGGTCACTCGCGGTGGAGGCTCAGTTTTATCTTATTTGGCCACTAATTTTGCTGCTGGTTTTAAAGTATTTTGGAAAGAAAGTAATTCCCGCAGCTGCGCTAATGATTGCCGCGATATCTGGCGTTGCCTTGATGCTAGTTTCATTTCAATTAGATGCTACAAATTCTTCCAAAGTAAGCCATATCTACTTTGGAACAGATACCCATAGCATCGGGCTCTTCTTAGGAGCAGCCCTTGCGGTTAGCTGGATTCCCCAAAACTTTAATTTACAAGTAACGCGACGTGCCCAAGATTTCATCGACGGTATCGGCGTATTTGGATTTATCGGGATCTTGGCAACATTTGCACTAATTGATGAGAGCGAACCAACTCTATACAGAATCGCTTTCCCGCTCGCTGGAATATTCGGCACTGCTATTTTGATTTCGATAGTTCATCCAGCTTCCCGATTCGCGCCACTGCTGCGAAATAAAGTATTGCTCTGGATCGGCGAACGGTCCTATGCAATTTACTTATGGCACTGGGTTATTTTTCAAATCTCACGCCCACAAGTTGACCTTGATGGAGAAAATTGGGCGCTCTTCTCATTAAGAATATTGCTGGTTCTTGCGATGGCTGATATTTCTCTGCGTTTAGTTGAGCTTCCAATTCGCAGCGGCGCGGTTGCTTATTGGTTCGGCGGGATGAAATATAGAACAAAGGCCGTTCGTAGAAAACAGAAGTTAATGGTGGCCCTTTCTATATCTGTTCTAATCATTACTTCAGCGACCGTGAGCGTAAGTGCAATTGTGCGAGTGGATAGAGAAAATCAAGAACTTATAGAACTCCTCAAAGACGCTGACAAGCCGATCGTCACTCCGGTCGAGAACCCTGCAATTCCGGGTCTTTGGGTCACTGGTGATTCGGTAATTCTTGGTATTCGCCACGTATTAGAAATGAACCATCCGATCGCTCTTATTAATGCGCGGGTTGGAAGACAAGCACCTGAACTATTGGAGGTGATGCTCCGCGATGGACCTTTGGTTCTTAAATCACCTGTTGTATTTAATATCGGCAATAACAACGCACTCACAAGAGCGCAGGTAATTGCAATATTTGAAGCAGTAAAAGCGGCACCGCAAAGAATTGTTGTGAACACCGCTGTTCCAAGGCCGTGGCGTGATGCTAATAATGATTTAATAAACGAAATTGCAGCTACTTATCCAAATACCGTTGTCGTTAGATGGGATCAGATTTCGGAGGGTCATCCCGAATACTTTGCACCCGATGGCGTTCACTTAGTGCCAGCTGGCGCACGCGCATATGTTGCAGCGATTACCAGCAATCTATAATAAGTATTAGCAAAGAATAGAAATAGCCCCAACCAAATGGCTGGGGCTATTTCTAATTTAGAACTATTTATGCAAACTGTCCGGCGAATCCAAATGCCTTTGCAGTTGCAATCTGTCCATCTGAGTAAACAGATGAAACACGGAATGAAGTTGATCCATCTGCTGATCCCTTGGTCAATTCAACTGAAAGTTGAGTTGCAGGGAAAGTTCCTGCCTCTTTCCATTCACCCATTCCGGAACGAACTTCAAACTTATATCCGGTTAACCCAGCTGTTGCGGCTGGTGCCTTCCAGGTAATTACCATTACTGATTTCTCAGCATCTTTCCAATTTCCAATGAAGCGACCTGGAGCTTCAACTGCAGCAACTGGTTCAGTTGTTGCTGGCTCAGTTGCTTCTGGTGTTGCCTCTTCAGTCATTTCAGGTGCTGCTGATTCAGTTGCAACAGGTGCTGCTGTATCAGAATCAGATGCTGGACGAGAAATAACTACGATGGCAAGGAGTGCGATACCGATAACCGCTGCAATTAACACACGTGGTGAAGTGCCTTGCTTTGGTGCAGCACTTGGCTTTGCTTGAGCCGATTTTACTGGTGTTGGTGTAGTTGAGACATTTACACGAGATGTGCTCTTTGCGCCACCCAGTGGTACTGGTGGAATTACAATTCTGCTTGCGGAAGTAGATTTCTTAACCGCGGATTTCTTTTTGGCAACCTTCTTGGCAGCGGTCTTCTTCTTCGCTGGAGCTTTCTTAGCTACTTTTTTCTTGGCAGCGGTCTTCTTTCTCGCTGGAGCTTTCTTAGTAACCTTTTTGGCAGCGGTCTTCTTCTTCGCTGGAGCTTTCTTAGCTACTTTTTTCTTAGCAGCAGTTTTCTTTTTTACTGGGGCTTTTTTCTTTACGGCCACGGTTAAACTCCTTCAGGATTGAGCGATCTCGTATAGGCAAAGTTTAGCCTAGGGTGTTAAGCAAAGTGATGACATGAGGTGCGATAGCGCGGAGTGATTTCCCGCGATGGCTTATTGCATCTTTGGCTTCCGCGCTCATTTGTGCGCTGGATATCTGGAAGCCTTCTGGACGAAAGATTGGGTCATAGCCAAATCCCTGATCTCCGACTGGGGTGTGGAGAATCCAACCATCAAAGTGAGCTTGCTCAACATGTGTTCGGCCATCTGGCAGAGCCAGCGCGGCTGCGCATGTGAAATGTGCACCGCGCTTTTGATCAGGAACTTCAAGTAAAGATTCCAAAACTTTTGCAGTATTTGCTCTGTCATCTCCGTGAGTTCCGGCCCAGCGCGCAGAAAATATTCCTGGATCACCATTTAAAAAATCAACACACAGCCCACTGTCATCGGCAATTGCTGGAATGCCAGATGCTAAACACATTTCACGCGCCTTTAAGAGCGCATTTTCTTCAAAGGTAGAGCCTGTTTCATTTACATCATGAAGATCAGGAAATTGCTCAAGACCGACTAGCTCAATTTCTCCTGCAGCAATATCTTCCAGAATGCGGCGGAACTCTTCAATCTTGCCTTTATTACGAGTAGCAAGAAGTAATTTGTGCCGACTCACTTAGCAAGTGCCGCTTTCTGAATTTCTCCAAGTTCTACGCATCCGGCAACTGCCAAATCGAGAAGTGAATTTAGTAAAGAACGATCAAATGGCACACCTTCAGCGGTTCCTTGCACTTCGATAAATCTTCCATCACCGCTGCATACAACATTCATATCCGTATCTGCACGAACATCTTCTTCATAGCAAAGATCTAACATTGGAACACCGTCGATGATTCCAACTGAAACTGCAGCAACAGAATCGCTCAACGGTTTGGAATCTGCCTTGATATGTCCTTGAGCTTTCGCCCAAGTGATCGCATCGGCAAGTGCAATGTATGCACCAGTAATTGCTGCAGTACGAGTTCCGCCATCGGCTTGTAAAACATCGCAGTCAATGACGATCGTGTTTTCGCCGAGCTCTTTCATATCAACGATTGCGCGAAGTGATCTGCCCACCAAACGAGAGATTTCTTGTGTGCGGCCACCCAATTTTCCCTTAACGCTCTCGCGATCAGAACGAGTGTGAGTTGCACGTGGCAACATCGCATATTCAGAAGTAACCCAACCTTTACCCGAATCTTTTAACCAACGTGGAACTCCGGGAGTAAATGAGGCGACGCAAAGTACGCGAGTCTTCCCATATTCAACAAGCACGGAACCTTCAGCGTGATCTAACCAATTGCGAGTTACTTTAATTTCACGAAGTTGGTTTTCATTTCTTCCGTCGATGCGTGCCATTTACTTCCATTCCGGTTAATTGAGTTGCGATATGTGTTTAACGGAACCCACTTCGGGCCCCAAGAATCGTCGCGCTAGAACTTCAAAGGCGGCTGAATCACCAGTTGCTAAAAATGAATGTGTTGCAGAACCTTTGCCTGGAGTGCGCAGTAGCGAATTCTCAACCAGGGTTCGATAGAGATCTTTCGCCGTTTCTTCAGCGCTAGAAACCAACGAAACGTCATTTCCCATTACATAGGAAATAACACCAGTTAAAAGCGGATAGTGAGTGCAACCCAGCACCAATGTGTCTACATCAGATTCCATCATCGGCGCTAAATAATCACGCGCTACCTTTGTGATTGCTTCCCCTGATGTTTCTCCTCGTTCTACAAATTCTACGAAGAGCGGGCAGGCAATTGAAGTGATTTGTAATTGGGTAGCAGCAGCGAATGCGTCTAAGTAAGCCTTCGAATCGATCGTTGCCTTTGTGCCGATTACACCGATGCGTCCGGTGCGCGTAGCGGCGACTGCGCGACGAACGGCAGGCTGAATAACTTCGACTACAGGAATGGAATAGCGTTCGCGCGCATCACGTAACATCGCAGCACTTGCGGTATTGCAGGCAATTACCAATGCCTTTACACCTTGGTCGACTAAATAATCCAACGTTTCAAGTGAGAATGTTCTGACTTCCGCTAGTGAACGTGGACCATAAGGTCCACGCGCGGTATCACCGATATATAGAGTTGACTCGTTAGGAAGTTGATCAAGGATTGCACGAGCAACGGTTAATCCGCCAACTCCTGAATCAAATATTCCAATCGGTGCATCACTCACATAGGCAAGAGTACCTTGTGATTTAAGCCCAGAGCGTGCCGTCTAGCCCCTCGGTGGCAGCGGCAATTTCACTTCCGTAGATCCCAGTTGATAGATATTTCCAGCCTGCATCGCAGACAATAAATGCGATGTCAGCGTCTTTCTTATCGCGAACCGCTTCGGCCCCCATTGCAATCGCAGCATGCAAAATTGCACCTGTTGAAATTCCAGCGAAAATACCTTCTACTTCAAGCAGTTGGCGTACTCGCTTTACGGAATCTTCAGCACCAACTGAGAAGCGGCGCGTTAAAACTGATGCGTCGTAAAGCTCGGGAACAAAACCCTCATCAATATTGCGCAGCCCGTAAACAACTTCACCATAACGCGGTTCTGCCGCAATTATTTGTATATCTGGATTCTGCTCACGTAAATATCTTCCTGCCCCCATCAAAGTCCCAGTTGTTCCAAGCCCTGCCACAAAGTGGGTAACGGTCGGAAGATCTTTAAAGATCTCAGGGCCAGTGCCGGTGTAATGCGCTTGGGTATTTGCGGGATTTCCATATTGATAGAGAAAAACCCATTCTGGATTTTTTGCAGCTAGCTCTTTAGCCACACGAACCGCTTCATTAGAACCACCTGCAGCAGGTGAAGAAATAATTTGCGCACCCCACATTTCAAGGAGTTGGCGACGCTCGGGTGAAGTGTTCTCTGGCATTACGCAAATTAATTTATATCCGCGCACCTTTGCGGCCATTGCAAGTGAAATACCTGTGTTGCCGCTAGTTGGTTCCAAAATTGTTGCACCAGGTTTTAATTGCCCGCTTTCTTCAGCGGCGTTAATCATCGCAATAGCAGTACGGTCTTTAATTGAACCTGTTGGATTTCGATCTTCCATCTTCGCCCAAAGACGAACATTCGGTGCGGGAGAAAGTCTGGGAAGCCCAATTAAAGGTGTGTTGCCCACCGATGATTCAAGCGAGTCATAACGTGCCAAAATTAACCGCCAGCGACTGCAGGGAGAATTGTTACTGAATCTCCATCTTTGATTTGTGCATCGAGCCCACCCAAGAAGCGCACGTCTTCATCATTAACATAAATATTAATAAATCGGCGAAGCGCACCTTTTTCAAGTAAGCGATCGCCAATTCCGGGAAATTGTGAATCAAGATCGGTTATCAAAGCGGTAAGTGAAGCACCGCTAGCAGCGACCGCTTTTTGATCCTTGGTAAAAGGACGAAGGATTGTTGGGATCCGAACTTCGATACTCATGGCTTCATTATGGCGAAGAAATACCTTAATCGGTAATTGAAACTTCTTCCTCGGTTACTACCCCATCAATTATGCGATACGAGCGGAATTCAATTGCAGGTGCAATCTCTTCGCGGCTAGAGACGAGTACATAATGCGCCCCAGGCTCACCGGCATATGCAATATCCGTGCGTGATGGGTAGGCCTCTGTTTCAGTGTGCGAGTGATAGATAACAACAATCTCTTCATCTTTATCATCAACTTCGCGATATAGCGCAAGTAAATCTTTGGGATCGAATTCATAAAATGTTGGAGAGTGCGCAGCATTCACCATTGCTTTTAATCGATTAGCTTTTCCTGAGCCCACCGGACCAAGAATTACTCCACAACACTCGTCGGGATATTCAGCACGTGATTGCTCGACGATCGCATCAACAAATGCGCGAGAAATATTTAGTGACATAAGAGTTCTATCCTAACTCGCATCCACCTAGCTCTCATCCATTAGCGCTTCAATCAAACCTTCTTGTAGCCAGCCCAGCCAGCCATAAACTATGTAAACACCGCGCAGCGGATCATCCGGTGCCAATAGTTCCAACTCATCTTGAGTGCGCTCTTGCACATTTAGCCGAACCCCTAAAGCCAACCGAATATCGTTTACCGCACCAAGCCAGGCATTTGCTCCATCGTGATCTAAATCAATGATTCCGTCTTCAGCGCTCTTTAAATACATGCGCATCGCCATCGCGTGTGCTTGTTTCTTACTCCGCAAAGTTGATTCGGTGTAGCGACGAAATTCTGCTGAGTCAGCCTGATCTTGATATGCATTTGGAAGTAAGCGATGCAGTACTTCATCTTCTGGTGGAGAATCGTGTGAAGTGATCCCAACCATTGCTGCCAGCGGATCTTCGTGGCCATGATCAACGCGTTCGGCCAGTAGTTCAATAATCTGCTCGGCAAGGTTAATTAAAATCTCTCTTTCATTTTGCGCAAATTCTGCGATATATGAATTGCTTCCGTGGCGCTTAAATCCCTCTGATGTCATAGCGCTTGATCACCGCGCTGCAGCGTTGCCCAGAGTCCATATTCGTGCAACCGCGCAACATCGTGTTCCATTTCTTCGCGGCTGCCAGTTGAAACTACCGCTTTGCCCTCGGTATGAACTTTCATCATTAATTCCTGTGCTTTTGCCTTTGAAAAGCCGAATAGCTCCATTAATACATAAGTTACATATGTCATTAGATTTACCGGGTCATCCCAAACAATGGTTACCCAAGGTGTATCGCCAGAGAAGATCGCGCGGATCTCCTCTTCAATTTTTGTATCGGTCTTAACCATCACCGGATAATGATAGAGAACTCTGGAGCGGCTACTTGCCGCCAAATTGCATCGCCTTGAACCAGGACTTGGTAGCGCACAATGGAACGTTTTTCACCTTGTAGAGAGAAGGTAAAGCCACCTTGTTCGTCGGTAGTTGCAGTTGCAACGCTCTTCCATGCTCCTGCGGCGTACTTCATAAGCGAGACCGTCGCGCCTGCACTTCTTGGGCGAACTACACCCGAGATTGCAAATGGTGCACCGCTCTTCATTGTTGCTGGCGCGCTTAATGACATTGTTCGATCAATTTGAATTGCTATCTCATTACTTACTGATTCAGCACGCTCCCAGGTGCCATCTGTTGCTAATCGAATACTGGTTGGCTTACCCAATAAAATTGGAGCAACAAATTTGCCATCAGGACCTGTGTTTATTGTTCCAAGTAAGCGCCAGGTGGCATCGCTAGCGCTCTTACCTTCTATGCGCACTGGTATTGCTGCTACCGGAGAAGTGTCTTCTAGCGTTACTTGTCCGCTCAAGTTAATCGCGCGTGCATAAAGTGAAGATGTTTTATCCGTCGTTAACGTGCTCAACACCTTGGCAGGTGCAATATTTATCGCAGTTTGGCGGATCGAATCCATCGCCAACGGCTCTTCCATACCTAAAGTCCAAGCGGTTATTCCACCAAGTTTATATTTTGCAACTAAGTCAGAGCGCAATTTATAGCTCTGCGCATTTTGGTACCAAGCGGTTCGTGTTGCTGTGCAAATAGTTGAGAGACCGGAAGCAGTTATTCCTTCGTATGACTTTGTGTAGGTGAAAGTTGCTTCGCCATTTTTTACATCAAAGACCGGCGTTGTTTGATAGCCAGCAGCAAGGGCGGCGGCATCGCGCATTACAAATGTCGCAGCTTTCGCTCCAACCTTTATCGCTTTTGCAAATGGTGCCGGACATACTCCTTGTACTTTTGTTACCCAATCTCGACCAAAGCCTGCAACGCCAACATAAACTTTTGATGCCGGCATTATGGAAGTGGCATATGCAACTGTTTTTTCAGTCCACGCAATCGGGCCAATTGGCCCCACCTTTGCAACTGAATAGTCGTAAGTCATAATTCTTAAACGATCAATATATGGCGCAATTTGTGGCCAGGCATAAACGGTGTAACCCTTCTGCCTTTCAGTAGGATTGAAGTTATAAGGCGTTGAAACCGAAAGTATTTTACTCTTGGCGTGCAAGAGCGTGGAAAGTTCTTTAACAAAGGCCGCCCAAAACGGAGCAGTTTTCGCCCAAGTTTTACTGCCATCAACGAATGCAAAACCTTCAAAATCTAGATCAATTCCGTCATAGTTATTGGTGATGACAAAATTTGAAATAGTTTGCGCAACCTTGGTTCGATTAGCCGCAGTAGCAAATAAGTTAGCAAGGACCAATTTATCCATGCCATCTGTGATGGTTGGAATTATTTGAAAACCTGCTCCGCGAAGCGTTGCGAGTGGATTTGCAACCGGGACACTCGGATTTGCGGGTGCATATAAATCTGAAACAAAAGCTACTTTAGTTTTTGAATTCAATTTTAAGGTATACCAAAATGGCATAACTTCCTTGATGAGATCTGCGTTGTTTACGACAGATGGGAGCGAAGTTTTTATTGACCAGTATGGGATCCAGCCAGTCAGAATTTTACGCGGTTGGTTTGCACTACTTGCGGGGTTGGATGTAAATAGAGTTAAAAAAATGGCTAATAAAGCCAAAGATGCCGTTAGTAATTTTCTATTTTTTAGGCGTTTTATTTTTGAGTCCGTCATAGATTTCTTTACACACTGGGCAGACTGGATATTTCTCAGGATCACGCGATGGGATCCACTTCTTGCCACATAGAGCACGTACAGATTTGCCAGTTACCGCTGATTCAACGACCTTATCTTTCTTCACATAATGAGCGAAACGATCATGCCCACCGTCGTCATCCTGTAATTCTGGGCGGGTAAGTAGGTCAGTATCTCCTTCTAAACCAGGAGAGTTCTTACGGAAAATACCCATGCCCGAAAGGATAGTGGTTGCAGGTAGAATTTGAAGATGAAGGACTTGCTACGCACTGCTGATTTATCGCGCGCTGATGTCGATTTGCTTCTCGATACCGCAGCCGACTTTGCGAAGAATCCATTGCGCTCAAAAGATGCGTTGGCGCACAAGAGCGTTGCGATTTATATGACTAAGCCTTCAACTCGCACCAGACTTTCATCTGAGACAGCAGTTGCGCATCTCGGCGGAACTCCTATTTTTATTAGAGGCGATGAATTGCAACTTGGTCGTGGCGAAACAATTGCCGACACCGCAAAAATAATCAGTGGTTATTGCGATGCTTTAATTATTCGCACATTTGCACAATCCGATGTTGACGAACTTGGTGCAAACGCATCTATTCCGGTAATCAACGCATTAACAGATGATGATCACCCAACTCAATTGTTGGCCGACTGGTTAACAATTCGCGAAACATTTGGAAGCGATGTTAAGGGCCGTAAATTTGTTTACTTAGGTGATGGAAACAATATGTCACATGCTTGGTTAACTATGGGTGCAATCATGGGTGCGCACGTGGTTGCAGCAACTCCATCTGGTAAATGGGCACCAAAGGCGGATGTTGTTGCAAAGGCACAAGCAATTGCAAAAAAGACTGGCGCGACTATTGAAGTGACGAATGATCCAGAAGCTGCTGCGAAAGGTGCGAGCGCGCTTTACACCGATGTCTGGATGTCTATGGGAGATCCCGAGTCAGAGCGCGCCGAGAAAATTAAAGTGCTGGCGCCTTTTGCAATCACCGACTCCTTAATGTCGCTGACTACTAGTGATTCCATATTTATGCACTGCCTGCCAGCGCATCGCGGCGAAGAGGTGGCCGCTTCCGTGATCGACGGACCGAAATCTGTAATCTGGCGCGAGGCTTATCACCGCCGCACAACTATTCAAGCCCTTCTGTATCACCTCACTCGTGGTGAACTCGCAGGGAATTAATTCAGCATGTAAGGTTCGTCTATGCGTGTAGCCGTCCCATTAGAGCGTAAAGAAGGTGAAAAGCGCGTTGCGCTTGTTCCCGACATCATCAATAAGTTAACCCGCCTCGGTTATGAAGTTGTAATTGAATCTGGCGCAGGTGATAACTCACAAGGAACCGATGCTGCATACGCAGCAGCCGGAGCCAGCATTGTTAAAGGCGATGTGATCGCCAGCGCAGATATCGTACTTTCAGTACAACCGCTTACGCCAGTACAGATGACAACGCTGAAAAAAGGCGCAGCAACTATTTCTTTCCTTTCTACTGTCACCGCCGTTGACTCAATTGAAGCCGCAGTTAAGGCGCAAGCAACTGCTTTCTCCCTTGAACTTGTTCCACGTATCTCACGTGCGCAATCAATGGATGCCTTAACTTCACAGGCTCTCTGCGCGGGATATCGCGCCGTATTAGTCGGTGCGGAAATGTCACCACGTTTCTTCCCACTATTGATGACCGCGGCCGGAACAGTTACTCCAGCACAGGTCTTAGTACTTGGTGCAGGCGTTGCAGGTCTGCAAGCAATTGCAACGGCGCGACGTTTAGGCGCTGTGGTTTCTGCATACGATGTTCGTCCATCTTCTGCTGATGAAGTTAAATCAATGGGAGCAACATTTATTGAACTAGAACTTGAATCACTGGAAGGCGCTGGTGGTTATGCCCGCGAGATGACTGAAGAGCGCGCTGCAAAACAACGCGAACTCTTAACACCTTACATTGCCAAATCACATGTAGTTATTACAACCGCAGCTGTTCCGGGCCGCACTGCGCCACGTTTGATGACACAAGCGATGATTGATGCGATGGAACCAGGCACTGTGATTGTTGACCTTGCTGCTGAAACCGGTGGCAACGTAGAAGGTTCCAAGCCAGGTGAAGTTGTTGTTACCGCCGGCGGTGTTCGTATTTGGGGAGGCAAAGATGTTCCGAGCCAATTGCCATTCCACGCATCAAGTTTGTATTCACGTAACGTTGTAAACCTTCTTACTCTGCTGACAACTGCTGCTAAAGATGGTGCGCCAGTTTCACTAAACCTTGATTTCGCAGATGAAATTATTAATGCTTCCGCGGTCACACATGCTGGCCAACGTCGCGACCCAAGTGCAGGAGGAGCCAAATAATGGAAGCAATGGCGATCGTCTCCATCTTCGTTCTCGCAGTATTTGTGGGCTTTGAAGTTGTTTCTAAAGTCTCTTCAACGCTGCACACACCGCTTATGTCTGGTGCAAATGCAATCCACGGCGTTATTTTAGTTGGCGCAATCATCGTTGCCGATCACAGCAAGACAAACCTAGAACTTGGTCTTTCCCTTGCTGCAATTGTGCTCGCCACAATAAATATGGTTGGCGGCTTTGTTGTTACCGATCGAATGCTCGAAATGTTTAAAGGCAAAAAGAAAGGAGCAGATCAATGAGCAGCACTTTGTATGACTTAATCGGACTCGCTGCTGGTGTCTGCTTTATTCTCGCCCTTAAAGGTTTATCTCACCCAAAGACTGCTCGCCGTGGAAATTTAATTGGCGCACTTGGCGCAACAATTGCCACGCTAGTTGTATTTGTCTACGTAACTCCCCCACGTGATGGTTCAGAGGCACATTCGCTACCACTTCATAATTTCGGTTGGATTATTGGTGCAATCGCAGTTGGTTTGATCATTGGCGTACCCGCAGCGCGAAAAGTCCAGATGACTCAGATGCCACAACTTGTTGCGCTATTTAATGGCGTTGGTGGTGGCGCTGCTGCACTCGTTGCAATCGTTGAGTATTTGAACTTGGGAAGCGATGCAACAACAGCAGAAGTAATCTTCACCGTCTTTACCGTTGTTGTTGGCTGCGTATCTTTCAGCGGTTCAATCATTACCTTTATGAAGCTGCAAGAGTTGATGACAACTCGCCCAGTTGTGTTTCCAGGTGGTCGCTTTGTAATTGCGGCAACTCTCGCTGCAGTACTCGGTGCATCCGGTTGGGTAGTTACCGCACTCGGCACTACTCCGCTATTGGTACTTGCCGCGCTCTCATTGTTATTCGGTATCTTGTTTGTTCTACCAGTAGGTGGCGCAGATGTGCCGATCGTTATCTCATTACTTAACGCCTTTACTGGTTTAACTGTTGCGGCAAGTGGTTATGTGCTCAACTCAACGCTCTTAATTATCGCTGGAACTCTCGTTGGCGCATCAGGAACTATCTTGACGCGTTTGATGGCAGATGCGATGGGGCGTTCACTCTTTGGAACTTTATTTGGTGCATTTACCGCAAAGCCACAAGATGTTGCAGCCGCTGGCGAAGAACGCCCAGTACGTTCTGGTTCACCAGATGACGTTGCAATTCTTCTTAATTACGCACGTCGCGTAGTGATCGTTCCTGGTTTCGGACTTGCAGTTGCGCAGGCACAACACACTGTGCGCGAACTTGCAGATTTGATGCTTTCAAAAGGTATCGATGTTGCTTACGGAATTCACCCAGTTGCCGGTCGCCTGCCAGGACATATGAACGTTCTTCTTGCAGAAGCAAATGTTCCTTACGATCAATTAGCAGAAATGGATGAAGTAAATCCAACTTTTGGCCAGACAGATGTTGCAATCGTTATCGGTGCTAATGACGTCGTAAACCCAGCCGCAAAAACAACTCCAGGGTGTCCAATTTATGGAATGCCAATTTTGGAAGTTGCTAACGCTGCAAATGTGATCTTCTTAAAGCGTTCTATGCGCCCAGGATTTGCTGGTATCGAAAATGAACTTCTTTATGATCCAAAGACGATGTTGCTCTTTGGTGACGCCAAAGCATCTTTAACTAAAGTTGTAAGCGCGCTTAAAGCTTTGTAGTTAAGAGTTATCAGGAAGAAGTAACTAGGTTCTCCATTTAGATGCGTAGCTATTTCTTCGTGTAACCCTTAGGGCATGTTGGTTTATCTCCCGTAACTTTCTTAATTGTCTTGCCCTTCACGCAGACAATCGTCTTCTTGGCAATTGGTGCAGCTAAAGATGGTTTTGCCGCCTTAGAAGTTGATTGTGGGGTCGATCCAGCCTGCGTCAATTTCACTTTGATGGTCGGAGATGAAAAGGTGAAATTCTTTGAGCTAAGAGTAATCCAACCGCCTTTCTCGGTGACTAATTCGGTAGCGACATTTTGAGCCCCGCCATCGCTCGATGTTACAGAAACATTTGCCATGATTGGTGCATTTGAAAATCCATATAGGCATCTGGCAACATCTGATCGTATTGCCAAGTCATATGAACCCTTAAACAAAGTGCCATCTGCTTTTAAATGTAACCCAGCCACCTTATAGTTCAATGATCCATCTTGGAATATAGGTGCTCCTCCCCAGTAAATTGGCGCATTAGTTGTTACTAATCCGATCAATTTATCTTTGCCTGCTTTCTCAAAACAATTTGTTCCTTTATCACCACTACTTGATGCGAAATTCCAACGCCAATTATCTCTTGGGTCTGGTTTGATCAATTTCTCCCATGCTGCAAATTCCTCAAAACCGGAAACAGTGCCAAATGAAGAGCCCCCTAGAGCATAAGAATCTTCAAACTTTCCATCACCACTCCACCAAGTCTTCTTCTTATAGGTATATAAATCTGGGTAATTAGCTAAATCTTTTTTAGCAACCGATCCCGTTCCAGTAAGTAAGTTGACTGAGGTTGCTTCTACCCGTAACTTATTGGTTTTAGAATCTAGAGAAGTAATTGCTATGTCAACATCTTTCATTCTTCCAAAAAGCCAACCAGTAAGTTTACTATCCATCCGCAACGTAAGAGCGACTCTTGTATTTGGTAAAAATTCAGCCGGGGCCGCGCAAAATCCCGTTTCAGTCATGATGCACTCGTACAAAGTGTCCCCATTACACTTCCCAACCGGCCGAGAGGAAATATTGACTTCACCATAATATTCATCCTTTGCAACCTCGTAAATTTCATAAGCGCAGTAGCTGCCTTTTTTCATATTGACCGGAATGACATCTGCCTTGAAATAACCAGGATTAAATTGTTGAGAAGATGCGGCTATTTTTTTATCTAAGCGGTAGTAGGCCGAGATAACTACGGCATAAGAAAGCTCATTACCTTGATGCGCAAGTGATGGTGCAGTCCAGATACTGCCCGATCCTCCAGCAGGCAAACCTAATTTATTATCCCCCGGTGTCTTAGTACCCATGAACTCATGGTCTAGCACTGCGCTTTCAAGTGGCTTACCTTCTGTGCCAATCTCTAATCCTTCAATACACACTCGATCAGTCGCGGAATAGCATGGAGGAATAATTAAATTAGCATTTATGTCCACGCTATTAGCGCAATGTGGATCTGTTGCAGATGCACATAATGGATGATCGCCTTGCCCTTGCTTGCCTGCCGCTACTGGTATATTTCCGCTCAAAATAGATAACCCCGAAGTAGAAGGCATTGGATGTTGCTCTTTAATATCCATTTTAAATGAGGGGATGTAATTTGCAGCGTCTTTTGCTTTGTCAGCGGCCTGGCTCGCACTTGGCATAACCGCGAAGAAAATAGCGGCGGCCATTAAAGTCGCCCTGAGAGTTAATCCGCTTTTCATATAACCAGAGTACGCATCCAATATCCGCTAGGGAATAGTCCTGCACTCATATTTGCCATAAGGAGGTTGTGGGACTGGGTTAACCCCGACCCGGTTATTAAGAATTAACCAACCATCTCGGTATCGCGCACTTTAGTTTTATCGTGCGTGCATTTTGTGTTCGCTGGCAAATCATTGCAAGAATCGCAGAGCAGAATTAGCTCGTGACAGGTTTTGGTGCGGCAGTTGCGGAATATCTTGCTTGGTGCCTGACATATTTCGCATTCACCGATGACCTTGGTCTTAGTTGAGAAATCGATCGCCATACGTGAATCAAAGGTGTAGAGCGAGCCTTCCCAATAGCCGTCATCGCCAAACTTCTCGCCATATTTAGCGATACCGCCATCGATTTGATAAACCTCTTTAAAGCCACGGTTCTTCATCACAACTGACAATATTTCACAGCGAATTCCGCCGGTGCAGTAAGTAACGACCGGCTTCTCCTTTAAGTGATCGTATTTACCGCTTTCAATTTCGCGCACAAAATCACGTGAGGTATCTACATCAGGCACAATCGCATTTTTAAACTTGCCGATCTTAGCTTCACTTTGATTACGGCCATCGAAGAAGACGACATCATCACCGCGAGATTTAACTAACTCGTGCACTTGCTCTGGGCGCAGATGCGTTCCGCCGCCAATGACACCATTTTCATTTACTTTAATTTCATCTGGATTATCAAATGCCACAAGCTCGTTCTTAACTGCAACGTAAAGTCTTGGAAATTCATCACCGGTGCCTTGTGACCATTTAAAGGCGATCTTCTTAAAACCTGGATACTTCTTAGTGTTCTTTACATACTTGCGAAGATCATCGATATCGCCGCCGACGGTTCCGTTGATACCAGTTGGGGAAATTAAAATTCGCCCCTTTAGATTTAAAGTTTCACAAAGATGTTTCTGCCAAAGTTGAACCGAAACAGGATCATTGATCGGCGTAAAGCCGTAATACAAGAGCACCTTCTGCGGATTCATAAGCGCATTCTATCCACTTACATTTCAGGTTAAAACTAGCGGGAAGCGCCCGAGAGGCGACTGTGTAGTTATCTTTTCAGTCGCCGAAGGGTGCTTTCCGCTAGTTCTCTTGCAAGTCAGTCGGAGCGTTATGAACGTCGAGAATATCCGCAGCCTTTACATCGCCGCCCAATTTGTCGGTGCGGTTCAGCGGGCGCTTGGCATCTTCCTTATAAATCGCTGGAATTGAACCGAGTTTACCTTTCTGGAAATCTTCAAATGCTTGCAAGACTTCGGCCTTGGTATTCATTACAAATGGGCCCATCCAAGCAACTGGTTCTTTAATTGGTTGGCCACCGAGAATGAAGAGTTCAAGATTTGGTGAACGAGTTTCTTGTTGGTTAGCTGCGCGAATAACAATGCTGTCGCCGTCTCCGAAGACAGTTAGCTGACCCATTTGAATTGGACGTGCTTCTTCTCCAGCAAATCCGTGACCAGAGATTGCATAAACAAGTGCGTTGTAATCCTTACGCCAAGGAAGTCGCAGTTCTGCACCCGGTGCAACAGTTGCGTGAATTAAAGTAATTGGTGTTTGCGTTGTGCCGGGTCCTACGTGTCCATCTAATTCGCCAGCGATAATGCGGATTAGCGATCCACCATCAGCGCTAGATAAAAGTGCAACATCGTTTGCGCGCACATCTTGATAAGCAGGTGGTGACCATTTCTTTGCAGCTGGAAGATTTACCCAAAGTTGGAATCCGTGGAATAAACCACCGCTCATTACTAAATGCTCTGGTGGAGTTTCGATATGCAAAATTCCACCACCAGCGGTCATCCATTGTGTATCTCCGTTGGAAATTGTTCCGCCGCCGCCGTTGCTATCTTTATGATCAAAGATTCCATCAATAATGTAAGTAACTGTTTCAAATCCGCGATGTGGGTGCCAAGGTGTTCCCTTTGGTTCACCTGGTGCGTATTCAACTTCGCCCATTTGATCTAGGTGAATAAATGGATCGAGTTCTGCTAAATCAACACCAGCGAATGCGCGACGGACCGGAAAGCCTTCACCTTCGAAACCTTGCGGAGCAGTTGTAATGCTCTTTACGCGACGTGCACGAGAATTCGGCGCATCGCTAACGCGAGGAAGTACGGTGACATCACTTACGGTAACTGCAGGCATTTTTACTCCTTTTTCGTAAGCGCAACTTTAGTTGAACTTTCAACTACCTGCAACTTAAAACGTTGCCTCCTAAATACCTAGTTAAGGCATACTGAGTGTGTGATCTGGTGGCCATCTGAAATACCTACTCTGCAATACGGCAGATATACCTTGCGGCCCACTCTTGATTCAGATGTAACCGCCATTTATGAGGCTTGCCAAGACCCGTTGATTCCAAGATTTACAACTGTTCCGGTCAACTACACAATGTCTCACGCTCTAGATTATTTTCAACGAATACCAGCATCGATTGAGTTACAGCGCGAAATACCTTTTGTAATTGAATTTGGCGTGGGCGATGAGAAAGAGTTCGCTGGCGTTATCTCACTTCACACAATAAGTATCGATAATCACCGTGCTGAAATCGGCTACTGGATGCGCGAGCAGATGCGTGGGAAAGGCATCGCCACAATGGCGACAAAGATCCTGACTGGATATGGCCTCGACACTCTAGGTTTCAAGCGCATTGAAGCTGCCGTTGATTTAGATAACACCGCTTCACAGAAACTTCTGGTTTCCGCTGGCTACGAGCGTGAAGGAGTACTTCGACAGAGAGTTACGCGATCAGGTGGAAACCAGATAGATATGGTGATCTTTGCAGCGCTAAATCAGAGCTGGACAAGGTTAGGCTGAGGCTATGGAGTCACTTGCTCTGCTGGTAACAATCCTAATGAGTACTGTATTTCTCTCAGGTCCGCTCGGAATCTTATTGACCAGTAAAGCGGTTTGGAATTACACAAAAGAGAAGACGGTCCTCTGGATAATTCGCAGAGTTCTAGTTGTGGTTATTGCCTTAGCCGGTTCTTTTATTTCATTTATGCTCGTTTTCAGCCAAATACCTTTCGGGCCGAAACTCTTCATAGCAGCCGGATTTTCTTTAAACATTTTTGTGTTAAAGCGCGAGTTCTTTAGAAATAAATAAGCTGGTGGAGGTGCCGGGAATCGAACCCGGGTCCTTCGGAATTAAAACAGGGCTTCTACGGGCGTAGTGTGGCTATCGTTTTCTCAGTTCCGAATCTCTTGCACACAAGTATTCGACAAACTCATTTGCGAAACTGTTCTCCGATGATGT
>CAXNEU010000019.1:0-18475 GCA_964201705.1 Candidatus Planktophila sp.
TGAGATATGTCTCAAGGCTTGGTGTGACTGTGCGTTCTTCAAGTTCTGGATCAAGAATGACCATTAATTCATAGTGACGCATGCGTTAACCCGACCTCCTCTGGACTAAGACGGCCACGGTATTTCCGTGACAGGAGGGTTAGTGCTTCTTTGTTTGGCCCCCGATGGGAGCCGCCCGCTGAAGGGTTAAGGGTACGCGTTGCCGCTTTCAAAGAGAAATTCACGCAGGGATCTGTGGGCAAGCGGGCCCTGACGACTACTGGTTTGGGTACCGCCAGCAAGCCCGCGGCGGACGAAGATCGCGATCAGATAGGTAGTGGCGGCGATTCGAAGCAAGGTAATCAGCGCATACCCATAAAGCGGCAGACCAAATTTTGCACCAGTAACGCCGGCAAGATGTTGCCAAATTGCGATGTGATAAATAACTTCTGCACCCTGCCAGATCCAGAAAGCGTGCAAGTCGCGTTTATCGGAAAGTGCGATGACGGCAAGTGGGATTAGCCATAAAGCATATTGTGGTGAGTAAACCTTGCTGGCGCACATCACAGTTGCTAGAACTATAAAACTTAGTGATGCCAATGATGGTGTATTTCGAAGTTCAAATATATAAATTGCGATCGCTGCGAATCCAGTTAGTAACAATAAAATTGATAAGTAATTCAAGCTCGGTAAATTTACGCCCAGTGATGTCAGGGCATACCAAAGGGATCCCCAATCTGAACCACGCGATAAATTCAATTGATAAAAACGTAGCCATCCTTCAGGAGTGGTTAAGTAAACCGGCAAGTTAATTGTCGCAAAAGTTAAGAAGGCGATGGCTAAATATCGGATTGAGCCACGCAATTGATTGCGGCGTATGAAAACAAATATGATTGGGAATAGTAAAAATATTGGCATAAACTTTGTCGAAACCGATATTCCAAGTGCCAGTGCGCTTAAATCCAATTTTTTCCGATCAAACCAATAAATCGCCCCAACCATTGAAATGATCGCCCAAAGATCCCAGTTGATATAAAGCGAGGCAATTCCTGCGGGCGCTAATGGGTATAAGTAGGCAAACTCTGGTCGCCATTTAAAGATGGTGAGTGAAATTACAATAAAGAGTAGCGCTAGAAAAAATATGTTTGTATAAAAATAGTTTCTTGCTGAACTATCACCACTCGGGGTTATCTGGGCAAGTGCCCACATCACCGAGCCGGTTATGACTGGATACTCAACGGAGTCTGCTCCATTTGCATAAGCCCAATCGCCTTTAGATAGGCCTCTTTCACCGAATAAAGCGGGAATATCTGAATAACACGCGTGCACATATTGATCAGGTGTTGCCCAGCCGGAACTTTCACAGCTGTTAAATTTTGCAAAACTGATTAGCGAAGCAAAAAGTGCAAGAGCAATAATCGCCCTAGTTTTTGCTTGCAACACTTACTTAGATTTTCTTACTTGTACGCCGCCGCTAGTCATAACGATTGGTTCTAGACCCCCAACATTTGCAGGGGCTGGAAAACTCATTATTGGTTCGCCTTTAAGTGCGCCCTTCATAAATGCAGTCCAAATTCGCGCCGGGAAAGTTCCGCCTGTAACCGAAGTCAATCCACCAATTCCATTTAAAGATTCAGATGCGCTGTCACGGAAGAGGGCAACAGATGCGGCAAGTTGTGGGGTGTATGCGCTAAACCAAGCAGAGGCATTTGATTGGCTTGTGCCGGTTTTGCCGGCAGCTGGGCGGCCGAGCGCTAGCGCAGCAGCACCTGTTCCACCATTTATTGTCGCTTTAAGTGCATATGTTAAATCTGCCATAACATCTTTAGAGAACACTTCCTGCGTTTGTGATTCGCCTTCATAGAGAACGCCCTTATTTGGCCCCGTGACCGATGCGATCAGATAAGGCTTTGAGTAAACACCTTGTGCGGCAAATGTTGCGTAAGCACTGGCTACATCCATTACGTGTGGACTGGCAACGCCCAACACAACAGATGGAGAAGGAACCATGGCAATTGATTCTGGGATTCCTGCACGGCGTGCGACATCTACAACTTTTTCTAGCCCTGCAAACTGACCGAGTGGGACAAACACGGTATTTACAGAGTGTTTAGTTGCTTCCAATAAATCGATCTGGCCCCAACCTTCATTACCATAATTAGAAACTTCATACGGCTTACCAAGATCATCAAATATTTGTGGTGAATCACCGTTCCACATTGATGTGAGCGAAATTCCCGCTTCAAGTGCTGCGATTATCGCAAAGGGCTTAAAAGTAGAGCCGGCTAGCGCGATTGACTGTGTTGCATCATTTAATTGGCGCTCTAAATAGTCAGCACCGCCATACATCGCAATTATCTCTCCGGTTCCGGGGCGAATGGCTGCAAGTCCGATATGTAAATTATCGGGCGCTTTCTTTGGATACAACTTTGTTACTGCATCAACTGCTGATTGTTGCGCCCGTTGATCCAGCGTGGTTTTAATTACAAGCCCACCAATTAAAAGTTGTTCTTCGGTAAATCCAAGTTTGCCCATCTCTTTTTGCACTGCAGCGACGATGTGTCCTTTGGGACCGCTGAGTTGTCCAGATTTAGTTCGCGGAATAACGGTTGGGAATTTAACTTTGGCCGCTTCTTCAGGGGTTATCCATTCCTTATCAAGCATTCCATTTATTACATACTCAAATCTGTTTTTTAGACGTTCTTCATTTTCTTTGGAAAGAGAAGGATCGTAATATCCGGGCGAGCGCAAAATACTTGCGATGACAGCGATTTGCGAAAGTGATAATTGGTCGGCATTACGGTTGAAATATTGCTGTGATGCGGTTTGCACACCATAAGAACCGCGTCCGAAATAAATAGTATTAAGGTAATTTTCTAGGATTTGATCTTTTGATAATGAATTTTCGAGTTTTAAGGAAATTACAAGTTCTTTAATCTTACGTTGAATAGTTCGACTTGGCGATAAGAAAGCGGTTTTCGCATATTGCTGCGTGATCGTAGATCCGCCTTCACCGTTGAGAGAACCTGACTTTAAATTGTTGATCAGGGCTCGGGCGATACCTGTAACGCTAAAGGCTTTATTGGAATAAAAGTTGCGGTCTTCGGCGGCCATTACAGCGTTCCGTAAATTTATAGGAATTCTTGCAAGTGGCAGAATCTGACGGTTCTGCGAACCGATGCGGCCAATTTCCTCACCATTTGAATATTGAATGATTGTTGATTGACTATTTACATAAGCATTTGGATCCGGAATAGAAACGGTAAACCAGGCAAATGCGAAAAGTGTTGAGCCTGCAATAAAGCCAAATCCGGCTAGGAAAATAGCGGTGCGAATTAGCTTTCGACGGATCATTTCTAAAGGTTACCCTTTAACCCAATCATCATCTTCCAAGGTGCGCACTCGACGGGGTGGCTTTCTCTCAGATCCATCTCCTAATAGGTAGGAAGCGCACAAGTGGTTCCAAGAGCAATCGCGGCAGACTTCGACTATATAGACGGCGAATTCTCCGAACTCTTTCTCCATTTCGAGTATTTCAATTTCAGTCTTAATACGGCCTGAGAATTGGCCTAATTGATCACCGAAGGTATATCGAAGTTCAACTAGCGAATCTTTTTTACAGACCGGGCACTTTCGTGATGTTTTTTCACCGTGGTATTTAGCTGCCCGAATTAAATAGGGATCAGCATCGCATGCATCTACGACTCCACGAAATAACGCTAATAAGGTGGCGCGCTTATCGAGTGAATAATCGATGAACGCTCGCTTAGATTTCATAATAGGAGAAGGATAAACCCCTTTTGAGTACTTCGCCCGACTACCCTTTAACTATGAACGTCTGGCAACTCCTAACAGATCGTAAATTTTCGCGGTTGTTACGAGTTCGCTGGACCGGCCAAATGACCGATGGGGTATTTCAAAGCGCATTGGCATCTTTTGTTATCTTCTCCCCGGAACGCCAAGCCGATGCCTTAAGCGCCGCTCTTGCATTTGCGGTTGTACTGCTTCCGTATTCAATAATTGGACCTTTTGCCGGGACAATTTTAGATCGAGTTTCTAGGCAGCGAGCAATTGCATATTCAAACCTAACCCGCGCAATAACGCTTATCGTGGTTTCGCTTTTGATTTTTCAAGGCAACACCGGAGTTGCATTAACAGTATTTGTTTTGGTGGCATTTGGTATCAACCGATTAATTCTGGCTGGGCTTTCTGCTGGCATACCGTTAATGATTGAAAGCAAATCGTTAATCACTGCAAATGCTTTGGCGGTAACCGGTGGTTCTGTATGGGTGGTCTTGGGCGGCGGCATTGGGTTGGGTTTGCGCCAGTTATTAGATGGTGTGACCACTGCAGATCACGCCGATGGATACATAATCTTGGTTGGTTCCCTCGGTTATCTACTTGCTGCGCTCTTCGCCGCAACTTTAAAAAAGCGAGAAATTGGTCCACTTGATCACGAGATAAAGAACGCTAGTTTTTCACAAGGCTTAATTGAAATGCGCGAAGGAATTAAATTCTTGCGGCAAAATCTTGATACAGCGCGCGGTATCGCTGCAGTGGCTGTGCATCGCGGTGGGATAACTGCTTTAACTTTAATTGCCTTGTTATTGGAGCGAAATACTTTTCACGATCCATCAGATAATGAAGCAGGTTTAGCGGGGCTAAGTTTTGTTCTTACGATCGCTGCTTGTGGATTTGTAGTCGGTGCAGTAATTGCACCTTACGGTGTGCGTAAAGTTGGAAGACATCGCTGGATGAGATTTGCAATGGTTGCTAGCACTTTAGGTCCACTTTTCATCGTCTTTACCCGCACTCCACTCACTTTATCTCTTGCTGGTTTTGTGACCGCGCTATTTGGCCAGAGTTTAAAAGTTACTAACGATGCTTTAGTGCAATCGAAAATTGATGACATATACCGTGGTCGAGTATTTTCTGTCTACGATGTAGTTGTTAATGGCGCAATTGTTTCAGGAGCTGTTATCGCAGCTTTGCTGCTTCCGAATTCGGGAGATACCTTCTTGGTACCTCTGATCGTGGCGGTGCTGTATTTAACTGCAGGTGTGCGTTTACTTCGTGGACGAGTTTTCTTTGCTCCACCAGTCAAGTAGCTCTTTCGTCGCACGCTCTTGACCAAGCGGACCATTTTCTAAACGCAACTCTAAGAGAAAATCTAGCGCTTTACCCACAGCGGCAGATGGTTTGATCTTTAACAATTCCATTACCTGCGCACCATCCAAATCTGGTCTGATCTTGGACAGTTCTTCCTGTTCCATCAATTTTGCAATGCGCGCTTCAAGGCTGTCGTAAACCTTGGCTAATCGTTCTGCTTTCTTTAAATTGCGTGTGGTGCAATCAGCGCGAGTCAGAACGTGTAAATGCATTAATAAATCTCCGGCATCGCGAACGTATCTGCGCACAGCAGAATCAGTCCATTCTCCGTCGCCATATCCGTGAAAACGAAGATGCAGGGCAACCAGCGTTTCAACTTGATCAATCGTCTCACCATCAAAACGGAGCGCTTTTAGTCGAGATTTTGCTAAGCGCGCACCAACAATTTCGTGATGATGAAAAGAAACTCCTCCACCTTCAATAAGACTGCGTGTCTTTGGCTTACCGATATCGTGCAAAAGTGCAGCGAGGCGATTTACCAAATTGGGCCCGCCTAAGCGATCTTCAAGAGCAATGGCTTGCTCAAGTACGGTGATTGAATGCTCGTACACATCTTTGTGATGATGATGCTCATCAATTTCTAGGCGCAACTTTGGAATTTCGGGCAGAACAATTTCGGCGAGGCCGGTTTCTACCAAAAGCGTTATTCCAATTCGGGGCCTAGTTGACATTAATATTTTGGTAAATTCATCGCAGATGCGTTCGGCAGAAATAATTGAAATTCTTCCCGCCATATCTTTCATCGCCTGCAAAACATCTGGTGCAATTTCAAAACCCAACTGGCTGGCAAAACGTGCCGCTCGCATCATGCGCAGCGGATCATCTGAAAATGAATTTTCGGCAGTGGTTGGTGTTCGCAATATTTTCTGGGCTAAATCTGCTAAACCATTGTAAGGATCAATAAATTCAGGAACTGCAGTGGTTAGTTCAAGTGCCATCGCATTAACAGTAAAGTCGCGTCGCGATAAGTCGCCTGCGATGTTCTCACCATATATAACTTCAGGTTTGCGACTTTGCGGATCGTAACTTTCGCTGCGATAAGTTGTTACCTCAACAGTTGTATCGCCACGTTTTCCGGCAACTGTTCCGTATTCAATTCCTGTTTCCCAAATATTTTCTGCCCAGGTTTTTAAAATCTTTTTTGTATCTTCTGGTTTTGCATTTGTTGTGAAATCTAAATCGTTTCCGAGGCGTCCAAGTAACGCATCTCGCACCGGACCACCGACAAGTGCGAGTCGAAATCCTTGCGCGGCAAAGCTTTGGGCAAGTGAACTCGCCAGCGGCGCTCGTCCAATGAGCGAGGCGATCGCAACTTCTCCTGCGGCTCCTAATGCACTCGTCACAATAGGTAAGGTTAGAGCAGTACCCTTGCTCTATGACCCCGGCACCTGGTGCGGGCAGCGAAGGTACGAAGAAAAAGCGGAGGCGCAAGCGCCCCGCACATCGCGCCCCACTTACAAAAGATTTAACTTCCCCTGGCGTTGTTGCGCCGGCTAGCGCTGCGCCAAAGCGCCCGAAACCCGCCCCAAAAAACTACGCCAAGCGCGTTGATGAAGTCTCAGCCGGTGGATTGGTCGTTGATCACAGCGGCAAGAATGGTCTCTTAATTGGTCGTATTGATCATAAAGATGCATCTGGTCAGAGAATTTTATGGTCGCTACCCAAAGGCCATATAGAAGAAGGTGAAACACCTGAACAAGCCGCGTTACGCGAAGTTGCTGAAGAGACAGGAATTGAATCTACGATTGAAAGATCCCTTGGAGTAATTGATTTCTGGTTTATGGCCGGGGGCAAGCGCATCCATAAAACTGTTCACCACTATCTCTTCCGCGAAACTGGTGGCAAATTAGCCGCGCAAGAGAGTGAAGTTGATGAGGTCGGTTGGTTTCCTTTATCTGAAATAGTAGAACGTTTGGCATATCCCGATGAGAAGAAATTGATTGCCCGCACCGAGGCATCTGCAGAGTTGGCAGAACAATGAGAAAATTTACATTTATCTCCTTATCCTTTTTCTTGCTATTCGGATTTTTGCCACAAGCAAGTGCTGATTACTCCGTTATAAGTCTTGTAAGTAAGCCACATCAGTTATTTGATGGCACTTTCTTAAATGATGATTTGGCAACAGATTTATCACCTTCTGGTTCATTAGGTAAAGCGCTAGAGCTGAAACCTCTTGGAATGCGCACTTGGGTTATTGATGCTGCGCTTTTAGATGAAGTTGCAGATATGGTAAATGGTTATGTCTTACAAAAGGATATAACGCCAACCGGTGAATTAATCGCTAAAGAGTGGATGTCCCGTTTACTGCTTGCAACATCGGGTGATCGGATAATTGTGTTGCCATATGGAAATCCCGATATCGCTTTAGCAAAGAAACTCGCACCCAGCGAACTTCGACTTTATTCTGCATATGCTTACGAACGAGTGTCCTTCCACTTAAATCGAAGGATCACCGCAGAAAATAGCGCTCTTTCCAGTTCTGGTACTTCTGGCCTAAGCGCTCCACTTCGCAAAAAATACACTCAGAATCGTCAAGCGCTAACAGCTCTCTCTTCAATTGTTAAAGACCCTGAAGTGCAAGCCATGCGCGCCAAACTCGCTGTACTTCTTTCCCCTTCATTAAATAAAGATCAGCGTCAACTATTTTCTTACAACGCTGGTGCGATTGTCGCAAAGACTTTAAATAGATTGCGAGTCACCAGCGGTAAATATCAGATTGCATCAAACGCTGGGAAATTGCCAGTTACTGTAATAAATGACTTTAGCGTTCCGGTACTCGTAAACATTAAATTTATGACGTTAAATTCTCGCCTTCTAGTTTCAAATATAATTGGGCTGCAGATTCCTGCAAATTCTCGAACCCAATTAGCGATGCCATTTACGGTTATTGCTTCAGGTTCCACAACAGTTACTGCACAAATTACCAACAATGATGGAGGAGTGGTTGGTCTACCTTCTAATCTGGCTGTAAAAATCACCATCTTTGATTCGAGGGTCACTGGCTTCACAATTGGCGCGGCGGTTCTGTTATTCGTCGCCGCCTTGACCCAAACTATTCGTAGGGTCAGAAAGGGGCGCAATGAAAACCAATGATCTCTTTCGCGCCTCTGGTGTTATGGCAATTGGCACAATTCTTTCGCGAATTACTGGATTCTTCCGCGCAATATTAGCCGTTGCCGTTCTTGGTACCGCCCTCTTGGCTGACTCTTACAACGTGGCAAACACCATGCCAAATATTTTATATAACTTATTAGTAGGTGGCGCACTAACAGCGATCTTTGTTCCACAGCTTGTTAGATCTTTTTCGGATGAAGATGGCGGACACGGTTTCGCATCTCGCCTGGTGACAACAATCTCTGGAATTCTCTTGTTACTGGTTTTAATCGGAGTGATTTTCGCACCCGCTTTGGTGCGTCTTTACGCTCCAGAATTTGCGACGACTGGTTTTGAAAAAGAGTTTTCGATCGCAGTTGCTTTCACTCGCTATTGCCTTCCACAGATATTCTTTTTAGGCCTCTTTACTATGCTCGGGCAGGTTGCAAATGCCCGAGGCTCATTTGCCCCTCTTATGTGGGCGCCAATTGCCAACAACCTGGTCGTAATCGCAGTTTTCGCCGGTGTTTTGATTATGCAAAATAGTTTGTCAGTTGAAAATATTTCGGACGGTCAGATTCAATTATTGGGTTGGGGAACAACTCTAGGAATCGTGGTGCAAGCGCTAATTCTCATTCCGGTTGTTAAACGATCCGGTATTCGTCTGCGACCAATCTTTGGTGTTGCAGGTTTAGGCAAATCATTTTCGTTAGCGGGCTGGACTTTGATTTATGTCCTTATCTCGCAAATCGGTTATTTGATAACAGTTAATGTCGCCACTAGCGCCGCGGTTCGCAGTGCACAGGCAGGAATCACAACCGGTGTTGGCTTCACGCCATTTACCAGTGCTTATTACATAATGTTGTTGCCGTATTCCATTGTGACTATCTCAATCGTTACTGCACTTTTGCCTCATTTATCCAAGTTGGCGATAGATAAAAATGTTGATGAAGTCAAGAAACAGTTGATTCGTGCAATTCGCATGTGTGGTGTGGTCACCGTACCAAGTTCAGTTGCGTTCTTACTATTTGGTTCGCTGATGACTGAAGTCCTTTACTTTGGAATTTCATTAGAGGATTCTCGATACATTGGTTATGTGCTCTCCGCCTTGAGTTTGGGGCTTGTAGCATTTTCAATTAATCTGATTTTAATCCGTGGCTTTAACGCATTTGAAGATACTAAAACTCAAGTAATATCAATTTTGATTATTAACATCGTTTCTTCTGCACTTTCATATCTATTTTTAGCCACGGTCGACAATGATCTCGTCACAATTGGGCTCGGTTTGGCTTTTTCTATTAGCTATGTAATTGGTTTATTTGTAACGATCTCACTTTTGAAAAAGCATGTAGGAAAGTTTGAGTACTCGCACTTTCTGGGACAACATCTGCGCTTATACTTGGCATCTTTCTTAGCGATGCTTCCTTTCTTCGCTATCGCGCTCTACTTTGGTTGGGTCAGCGATGATGCACAACCATTCATCGGTGTTTTACGGTTAGCTTTTGTCCTATTTGGCGGTGGAGCCGGTTTCTTATTACTAGGGCACGCTTTCAAGATAACTGAGATAGCCGCCCTTAAAGAGTTCGCAATCTCACTATTGCGCAAACGTAAGTCAGCTCGTAAAAGATAAGTAGAAGTGGATACGCTGAGCACATGGTAAGAAATCTTGTAATTGTCGGTTCTGGTCCTGCTGGGTATACAGCCGCTATCTACGCTGCGCGCGCCCAGTTAGATCCAGTTATCTACGAGGGCTCTGTTACCGCTGGTGGCGCGCTAATGAACACAACTGAGGTAGAAAACTTTCCTGGATTCGTTGATGGCGTAATGGGCCCAGATCTAATGGACAGTATGCGCAAGCAAGCCAAGCGCTTTGGTGCAGAACTCATCACAGATGATGTCGTTGAAATGGATTTATCTGGAGATATTAAAATAATTAAAGATGGTTCTGGCAACACCGTGCAAGCCAAGGCGGTTATTTTGGCGATGGGATCTGCATATAAAGAGATTGGTTTAACTAATGAGAAACGTTTATCAGGTCGCGGCGTCTCTTGGTGTGCCACTTGTGATGGTTTCTTCTTCCGCGATCAAGTGATTGCAGTAGTCGGTGGTGGAGATTCAGCGGTTGAGGAAGCAACTTTCTTAACTAAGTTTGCCTCAAAAGTTGTTTTGATTCATCGTCGCGACTCTTTGCGCGCTTCAAAAATTATGGCTGAACGCGCGCTAAATAATCCGAAGATCGAAATGTTATGGAACACCGAAGTTACTGATGTTCTTGGCGCCGACAAAGTCGAAGGTTTGCAATTGCGCAACACCATAACCGGTGAAGAATCTAAGCGAGATTTCACTGGCTTGTTTGTCGCCATCGGACATCTCCCGCGGAGCGAACTTGTTACATCACAAATTACTGTGAATGAAGAAGGCTACGTCGCAGTCGATGGACGCTCAACACGTACAAACTTGAAGGGTGTTTTCGCTTGTGGAGATCTAGTCGATTTCACCTACCGCCAAGCAATTACTGCGGCAGGTTCAGGATGTCAGGCTGCCCTTGATGCTGAAAAGTTCCTTTCGCACTAGTAGGCTTCAAATATTAATTTGTTTAAAGTTAACCGATAAAGATCAATAAAGGGAGTAAAGATGAGTGCAGGTAAAGTCACAGCGGCCAACTTCGACGAGGTAGTTCTCAAGAGCAGTAAGCCAGTTCTTGTTGATTTTTGGGCTGAATGGTGTGGTCCTTGCCGCGCAGTTGGACCAATCTTGGATGAGATCGCTAAAGAACACGGTGAAAAACTTACAATCGTGAAATTAAATACTGATGAAGAATCAGCGATCGCCATTAAATATGGAGTTACATCAATTCCAATGTTAAACGTTTATGTAAATGGTGAAGTTGTAAAGACGATCATTGGTGCCAAGCCAAAACCAGCTCTTCTCAAAGAGCTAGAAGCTTTCATCTAATCCACTCGTTGAATTAGGTTAATTATGAAAGAACTATCTCCTGATGAGATTCGTTCTTTTCAGCAAGAGCGCGGACTCCACATCACCGGTGAGTTAAACGATTCAACTCGACGTGCACTTGAAGAAGCGCGCTGGAAATTAGGTGATCGCTCACTCAATCTGCAACCTTCTCCGATGATGCGTGGTGATGATGTTGCTGCGCTGCAGGCCCGTTTGACTGAAATGGGATTTAACGCGGGTCGAGTCGATGGTATTTTTGGTGATCGCACCGAATCTGCAGTTAAAGAGTTCCAGAAATCTGTCGGGATAAAAGTTGATGGTAAATGCGGTCCAGCCACAATAATCGCTTTGATTCGCTTAACTAAAATTGTTTCAGGTGGTGCTCCGACACAAATGCGCGAGAGCGCTGCGCAAAGAAACCGCGGTCCGGCACTTGCTAATAAGGTAATTGTTATTGACCCAGCGTTTGGTGAAACTGAAGCAGAAATTGTTTATGATCTTGCGCAACGTCTGGAGGGTCGTTTACTGGCACTTGGTGCCAGCGTTTTCCTAACGCGCGGTCCTCGAAATGTACTTACTGAAAGCCAGATAATTTCTTTTTCAAATAAAAATAGCGCCGATCTTGTAATTTCACTTCACGCCGATAGTCATAAAAATTCTTCAGCGCACGGAGTTTCGACATACTTTTATGGAAGTGATGCACACGGAATTCACTCAATAGTTGGTGAAAGATTCGCATCCCTTGTTCAGCGCGAAATTTGTGCTCGTACCGATCTTTTAAATTGCCGAACCCACGCCAAGACTTGGGATGTGCTTCGCCTGACTCAGGCACCGGCGGTTCGTGTTGATTTGGGATATTTAACAAATGAGGGCGATGCCGCCCGATTAGCGCGTCCTGATTTTCGCGATACTTTAGCCGAGGCCTTTATCATCGCTATTCAACGCCTTTATTTATCTGCCGAAGATGATGCCAAAACAGGAACGTTACGTTTATCTGACCTAAGAAGCGCGGGGATTCGTCGCTAGCTTTAATGGGTTCGCGCTCACCTTGGCGCATGTGGGAGACTTGCGCTTATGTCTGAAGTATCAGTCCGCTTTCAAACGGGTGCTCCGCAACATCTG
The DNA here is from genome assembly GCA_964201705.1 of Candidatus Planktophila sp. Taxonomy (GTDB): domain Bacteria; phylum Actinomycetota; class Actinomycetes; order Nanopelagicales; family Nanopelagicaceae; genus Planktophila. The sequence continues at coordinate 12,319 of CAXNEU010000019.1, forward strand.
GAGCAACGATTTGCTACGCGCGCTGCGGGAATGTTGCCTTCAGAAATTCGTTCACTTTTCGCAGTTGCATCCCGCCCTGAAATTGTTTCACTAGCTGGTGGAATGCCAAATCTTTCTGCGCTCCCAATGGAGATGATGGCTGGCGTTGTAAAAGATTTAATTTTAAATAACGGCGCAGAAGCGCTTCAATACGGAAGCGGCCAGGGCCACCCAAAACTTCGCGAACAGATTTGTGATGTTATGGCGTTAGAAGGTATCCGCGCTAACCCCGATGACATTGTTGTAACCACCGGTTCGCAGCAAGCTCTAGATTTAATTTCGCGCATTTTTATCGATCCAGGGGATGTTGTTCTTGTTGAAGCCCCTTCATATGTCGGTGCACTCGGAACATTTCGACAATATGAAGCATCTGTTGTGCACGTTGAGATGGATATGAGCGGTTTAGTTCCTGATTCTCTGCGCGATGCTATTAAGTCGGTTCGCGCCGCTGGCCGCAAAATTAAGTTTTTGTATTTAATCCCAAATTACCAAAACCCAACCGGCGTGTTACTTCCCGCTGATCGCCGCACTGAAATTCTTGCAATCTGCCGCGAAGAAGGCATTTTTGTCGTCGAAGATAATCCTTACGGTCTATTGGGATTTGAGCGACCATCACCGAATGCGATGCGAGCAGAAGATTCTGAAAATGTTATTTATTTGGGTTCCTTCTCTAAAACAATCGCTTCCGGATTGCGTATTGGTTGGGCGCTGGTTCCACAATCGCTTAAAGATAAGTTAGTAATTGCATCCGAGTCTTCGATTCTCTGTCCTTCAAACTTCACGCAATTAACAATTTCAAGTTATTTGGCCGATCAACCTTGGCGCGACCAGATCGCATCTTTCTGTGATTTATATAAGGTCCGCCGCGATGCAATGCTTGAATCACTTGAAGAATATTTCCCTAAGGAAGCTACTTGGACCAAGCCTGGTGGTGGATTCTATGTCTGGGTTAATTTACCGCCAGAAATTGATACTAAAGCGATGATGCCAAAGGCGATTGTTGCCAAGGTGGCTTATGTGCCCGGAACTGCTTTCTATGCAGATGGTTTTGGCTCTTGGTCAATGCGCTTGTCATATTGCCACCCAACACCTGAGCGAATCCGTGAAGGCGTAAAAGCTCTCGGTGGAATCGTTAAGCAAGAGATGTCCCGCCGCGGATCTGAACTTAAATAACTTTACTTACCCTCAATTAAATCAACGATCCGCTGCAAATCTTCGCGGCCAGCAAATTCAATAACAATCTTTCCTTTGCCGCCGACACCCTGAACATTAACTCGGGTATCTAAATAATCACTGAGGAGTTCTGCCGCCGCCAAAGTTTCACCACTGGCTACAGCTTTCCCTGATTTTTTACCGCTGCCCTTTTTCTTAGGGGAATGTATCGCCACAGTTTCTTCAGTTGCTCTAACACTTAAACCTTCTGCGACTATTCGCGCCGCAAGTTTCTCAATCTCTGCCTCATCGGTTAACCCAAGTAAGGCTCGCGCGTGTCCTGCCGAAATTACCCCTGCTGCAACTTTGCGTTGCACCGAAAGAGGTAAATTCAATAAACGCATTGTGTTGGAAATTAGCGGGCGCGATCTGCCCAATTTTGTCGCTAGTTCATCATGCGTGCAATTAAAGTCGGTTAAAAGTTGTGCGTAAGCAGCGCCTTCTTCAAGTGGGTTTAATTGACTGCGATGAATATTTTCAATTAAAGCTTCGCGCAATAGTTCGTTATCTGGTGTCTGGCGAATGATTACTGGAATGCTCTTTAAGCCTGCAGCTTTTGCGGCGCGGAAGCGGCGCTCTCCCATTATTAATTCATATTTACCGGCAGATGTTTGGCGAACAACCGGTGGTTGCAAAATACCAATCTCTTTAATGGAAGCTGTTAATTCATTTAGCGCTTCTTCATCAAATACAGAACGTGGTTGACGTGGGTTAGGTGAGATTGAATCGATTGAGACTTCATTCTGTTGTGCAACTTCATTTCCCGCAACTGTCAGCGATGTTGGGATTAATGAATCTAAATTTGTTCCGAGCCCACCGCGTTTTGAACTCATGCAATCTCTCCATCGCGTTTGTAATTAATATTTACTACATTTGAATCAAACTTGATTTCTTCTTTTGGTTTACCGCGTTCTGCAATTTCTCGGGCTACTTGCATATAAGCAATTGCTCCCGGAGACAATGGGTCATAAGTCATTACAGTCTGGTTATACGAAGGAGCTTCTGAAACACGCACTGCGCGTGGAATCGGGATATCAATTAACTCGTTAGGAAAATGTGAACGAACATTTGCAGCAACATCATTTGATAAACGGGTGCGGCCATCAAACATAGTTAAAACAATCGTTGATAGATCTAAATTAGCGTTAAGTCTTTTCTTCACAACACCGTAAGTCTCAAGCAGTTGTGACAAGCCTTCTAGTGCGTAATATTCTGTTTGGATTGGAATCAATAACTCACGTGCAGCAGCAAGTGCGTTAATTGTTAATAAACCAAGTGATGGTGGGCAATCAATAAAGATGTAGTCATAATTTGGTGAAATTTCTACCAACGCTTCTTTTAGCCGAAGTTCGCGCGCAACCATTGAAACTAAATTAACTTCCGCGTTCGCTAGTGATGGATTTGATGGAATGCAATCAAGGGCCGGAAACCCAGCAACTTTTTGAATTACCGCTGTAATCGGTTCATCCCCCATTAATACTTCGTAGATACCTGCGGTATCACGGTGCGGAACACCGAGTGCGGTACTTGCGTTGCCCTGTGGATCTAGATCAATCACCAATACTCGAAGGCCGCCCATCGAAAGAGCGGCGGCAATATTTACCGTTGTGGTGGTCTTGCCGACCCCGCCTTTTTGATTGGCTACGGTGAAGATTCGGGTCGAGGCTGGTTTAGCCATCGCCTCTTTTAGGCGGCGGACCCCAACAACTTTATTGTCGGAGTTTCCGGAGTTACCAGAATTTGTTTCACGTGAATCAGCCACGCGCTTATCTAAGCACCTTTACGTATCGAGATTATTCTTCCAAGCTCAATTCCATCGAGTTTGATCTCATGAAGCTCGGCTCCTTTGACCCCAACCATCTCAGTGGCAGCCGACTCCCCCTTCATGGCAAGGAGTGAGCCCCCGGTTTTGACCATATGCCAGCTCATCTTCTTCAACTTCTCAAGGGGAGCAACAGCCCGAGCCGTTACAAAATCAGCGCTCTTTTTGACATCTTGGGCTCGCCCGCGGATGACTTGGATTGGAAAGGCAAGGTTCGGTATCGCCGCCACCGCCTCGTTAAGAAATTCGACGCGTCGTTCAAGCGGCTCAATCAGGGTTATTTGTAAATCAGGACGCGCAAGTGCGATCACAATCCCTGGTAGCCCCGCCCCTGAGCCGATATCAAATAAGGATGCCCCATTTGGGATCAATTGGGTAATTGGCAAGCAGTTGAAGATATGGCGATCCCAAATTCGTTCGCCTTCGCGAGGGCCGATTAACCCTCTTTCGATACCCGCGCCGGTTAGGAATTCGGTAAAAGCTTGAATTGACCCCTCTTGGCCAGGAAAGTACTTGGCGATCAGGGTTTCACGTGAAACCCCTTCGGAAGAAACAGACTCCGGCTGGAGATTTTCCATCTAAATCCCTATGCGGGGTAGATGACTACGAAGCGATTTGGGTCTTCTCCATCAGATTCTGATGAAAGGCCCAAGGTTTGGATCGTGTCGTGGATGATTTTGCGTTCAAAGGCGTTCATTGGGTCGAGTTTGATCGAAGCCCCGGTGGTTTTGGCTTGTTCGGCCATCTTCTCGGCCAGCGCGGTCAGCTCTTTACGGCGGCCAGCGCGGAATCCATCGATATCAAGCATCAAACGGCTGCGATCACCGGTCGATGTTTGCACAGCTAAACGGGTCAACTCTTGGATCGCATCCAGGACTTCGCCTTCTTGGCCGACTAGGTGGCGCAACTTTCCCCCAACGATCGCCAGGCTAGCCCGGTCGTTTTCTACATCGATATCTATATCGCCATCAAGATCGGCGATATCTAGCAAACCTTCGAGGTAATCGGCGGCGATATCGCCTTCCTCTTCCAAGCGGGCGATTGTCTTTGGCGCCTTCTTGGTACCGGTTGCTGCTTCAGCCTCAACTTCGCTATCTAGTACTTCTGTGGTCTCTTCGCTCATTTTATTACTCCTTTATTTGGAAAACTTGGGCTATTTATGCGTTTTTGATAGTAAATGTCGGAATTACTTCTTCTTTTTCTTCTTTGGCTGCTTTCTCTGCCCCTTCACATCGCCCTCTTGGCCGTTCTGGCCAGGCTCTGTGTTCTCTGGGTCAATAACTGTTCCGCTGGCATCGGGCTTATCTTCTTTATTTTTATGGGAACGCTTTCGTTCCAACTCTTCATATGCAGGAGAGCCCGGTGTTGGGTTTCTCTTAATGACATAGAACTGTTGTCCCCATGTCCAGAAGTTTGTAGTCGACCAATAAATTAAAACACCTACTGGAAAGTTAACACCTGAGATTGCAAATATAACTGGGAATAAATACAACATAATTTTCTGCTGTTGCAACATCATGTTGTTACTTGAATCCATCTTTGGCATTCCTTTAACCATCAACTGACGCTGGGTTGTAAAGGTTGTTGCAGACATTACAAAGATCAAAATTACGGTAACGATTTTTACTGTTGTGTCGGTTGAGCCCAAGAAGCTCTGTGAAATTTTCGCTCCGAAAAATGTCGCTTGTGCTGCGCTATCTAAATATTCACCCTTTAGAAAACCGCGTGCGATTGGTGCGGATACACCTGCATCGGTCTTTGCCGCAATTCCGTTGAGCACAGTAAATAGTGCGAAGAAAATTGGTGCTTGTGCCAAAATTGGGAAACAAGAAGCTAAAGGATTTGTTTTATGCTCCTTGTACAACTTCATCATCTCTTCTGATTGTTTCTGGCGATCATCCTTGTATTTAACCTGGATCGCCTTCATTTGTGGCTGCAGCGCTGTTAGTGCGCGCTGGCTTTTAATTTGTTTAACAAAAAGTGGGATAAGAATTATTCGAATTAAAATTACGAGACCCACAATAGAAAGAGACCAAGTAACTCCACTATCTGGTCCGAAAATAGGTGTTAGTAATTTATGGAAGAGGATGATTACACCTGAAACCAGGTTATAGAGCGGATTTAAAATAACTCCCATTAGTGAACTCCTACACTGGTTTTTTGGCTTGAAAGTGGCTGGCTTTTTACTGCGTAATCAACTCCGCCGTGCGACCACGGATTACAGCGCGTCAAACGCCAGATTGACATGGCCACACCACGAAGACCGTAATGTGAAATTGCTGATGCGGCATATGAAGAACATGATGGTTAATATTTGCAGCGCGCCGGGAAGGCTGGGGAAATCCATTTTTGGTATCCGTTAATTACCGCCACGAAAATCTTTCGCATTACTTCGCCGCAATTCGTGAAGTGCGATCTAATAATTTATTGGTTAGTTTTTCGATTTCAACGCCAACAGAATCAATATTGTTTTTGGCTAAAGCGCGAATTACCAGCAGTGAACCAGATGGCAATTTAGAAAGTTGTGGGTTCACCGCATGACGGACCTTGCGCGCTAAAGCGTGGCGCATCACTGATCCACCAACAGATTTATTGATAATCAACCCGCACTTTGGCCGGTCGTGATTTGTTACAGGGGAGATATAAAGGTATCCAACAAAGTTTTCTGTAGTAACGCGGGTTCCGCTCTTTGTTGCTCGAGCAAAATCGGCGCTTACGGTCAAACGTGCGTTTTTAGGCAGCACGAGGGTCTCGGGTGCGGCTCTGTTACTTACGCAGAAAGACGAACGCGGCCTTTAGCGCGACGGGCTGAAAGAACTGCACGTCCTGCTCGGGTTGCCATGCGTGCGCGGAAGCCATGCTTCTTGGCGCGACGACGAGTGTTAGGTTGGTATGTGCGCTTTGTCATGGTGACTCCTTTAAAGCTTTTGTAGGTAGAGCAGGTTTTCGCCGGACTAGGTTTTTGCTGACCTAGCTCGCGGTTTTACCAACTTCTTTGAACTCTTCATAAATACGGGGGAAGCAAGGGTGTAACGGTAGAGGTGCGGATACAGGCGGGTCAAACTGGAGGCCAGGTTTAGGGTT
>CAXNEU010000020.1:0-16108 GCA_964201705.1 Candidatus Planktophila sp.
GAGAGGGAAACACCCGGTCCCATTCCGAACCCGGAAGTTAAGCCTCTCAGCGTCGATGGTACTGCAAGGGTGACCTTGTGGGAGAGTAGAACGTCGCCGGACTTCTTTTATAAAAAGGGGCACTTTCACGAGTGCCCCTTTTTTATTTCTCAAGAGACTTTTCTCGTACACTTGGTTCGGGTGTTAGCGATAAATAAAATCTAAATAGAGGAGTTTGAAATGGACGATAGAAAGCCGCCAAGAAATTCAGCGAGCGGTAATTCATCGCGTCCATCCAGCCGACCATCTACTGGCCGACCATCCTCCTCTTCATCACGCCCTTCTTCTTCCCGTCCCGCATCTGGCCCCAACAAGGATCGTCGCCGCGAAGATTTACCAGCTCGTGGCGGATCTAGCGAACGCCGTGGTGCAACCCGCAACGTCAGTCAGGGTCGTGAAGTCAGTGATCCACGCGGGTTTCGTGCTACTCCGCAAGATCGTGATCAGTCGCGTATCCGTCCTCGTATTTTTGAGCCTGATATTCCAGATGAAATTACTGGAGAAGAATTAGAGAAGAGTGTTCGCGCAGAGTTGTTAAGTTTGTCAGCAGAGAATGCAAAGGTTGTCGCACGTCATTTAGTTTCCATAAATATCCATATGGATTCTGATCCAGAACTCGCACATAAGCACGGTATCGCTGCAGCTCACCACGCAGGTCGTCTCGCAGTTGTTCGCGAGAGCGCTGGCTATGCCGCTTACCGCGCGGGACATTACGAGATTGCGTTAAAAGAGTTGCGAGCTGCGCACCGAATTTCTGGAGATGTTTCAATGTGGCCAGTGATGGCTGATTGCGAACGAGGTCTGGGAAGGCCGCTAAAAGCGCTGAATTTGGCTGGTTCTGAAGAGGTAAAACGTTTGGCCAAACCGGAAGAAATTGAAATGCGAATTGTTGCATCAGGTGCGCGTCGTGATTTAGGTGAGTTAGATGCCGCGGTTATTACTTTAACTTGCAAAGAGTTAAAGACCGAGAATGAAGAGTGGGCGGTGCGTTTACGTTATGCCTATGCCGACGCTCTTGATACCGCAGGTCGTAAAGAAGAGGCCACCGAGTGGTTCGCCAAATGCGCAGCAATTGATCACGATGAGTTAACCGATGCTGCGGACAGAGCGCAGTTTTAGTTCTCCACAGCCTTGCCTTTACACTTTCTAATTTGTCAGTCCACGTTATAAAAATCTCCTCCTTAACGCTGCGCCATTTCGGCTCTGGCGAAAATCGAAGGAGCAAGAATGGCAACAAAGAGCGCCAATTCAAAAAGTAAAGAGCCAGTAGAAGAGAAGATAGATCTATCCTTAAATGATCTTCTCTTGCGAGGTCGAGTTTCAGCACCCGCGACAGTTAAAGAGTTACCAAGTGGCGACAAGGTCGTTGAGTTTCGCTTAATAGTTTCGCGCATAGATCGAGATGGCGTGGATACCTTGGATATCGCAGCCTGGAGTGGAAAAACTCGCAAGACTGCTCTTTCGTTGAAGAGCGATGAGTGGATAGAAGTCAGCGGTTCGGTTCATCGTAGGTTCTGGCAGAGCCCGGCTGGCTTAGCCTCACGCTGGCAGATCGAAGCCTTGGAGATTTCCCGCCTGTAGCCTCCGAGAGGGAGCGTATTCAGGTTTTTGGATAGGCTGAGTCCATGTCAAAAGCCTCGAACGATATCTTCTCTACTTTACGTACCTACATCAGCAAAGTTACGGAAGGCGAGCGAACCCCCGCTGAAGTCGCTGCTGCGGTTAACTCTTGGGCGCGCGAAAGTGCGGATGCGCTAAAAGCTAAGATCCATGAAGAAGTCGAAGCGAGCGTTGCAAAGATGGGATTTATCAAACGTGACGAGTTTGATCGCTTAGTAGCGCAGGTTGCTGCACTAAACGGCGGCGCTCCTGCGAAAAAGAAGGCGACGAAGAAATCAGCGGCGAAGAGGAGCACCACCAAGAAGAGTTCTGCGAAAAAGAGTGTAAAGAAAGCGGTTAAAAAGTGAGCGATTTCGTGACGAATGACAACTCTTCTTCTCAATTAAGTTCTGAGGTAAACCTTGTTGAAGAGGTAAAAATTGAGCTAAACGACATTGATCACACTGATCTAACAGAACATGCTGCTCGTTTTGAGGCACTTCACGGCAAGTTGCAAGAAGCGCTGAACACTATCGACGGTCTATAAAGAGAATTTAGTAATAGAGCAAAGATATGAAGACGCGGTTGGATGCAGAGTTAGTGCGCAGAGAACTTGCGCGCTCCCGTGAGCATGCTGCCGACCTAATCGAATCGCGATCAGTTTTAGTGTCAGGAATCCCCGCTACAAAACCAGCCACACAGGTTGATGCAGAAACATCTATAACACTGCAAGGAGATCGCGATGACTTCGTGTCTCGTGGCGGACATAAGTTGGCGGGGGCCCTTGATGTCTTCGCCGATGTTCAAGTTGCTGGGCGAAATTGTTTAGATGCAGGTGCTTCGACTGGCGGATTCACTGATGTATTGCTGCGCCGTGAAGCGAAATTGGTGGTCGCCGTTGATGTTGGTTACGGACAGTTGGCTTGGGAGCTTCGACAGGATCCTCGCGTAAAAATCTTAGATCGCACAAATATCCGACATTTAACTGGAGATATGGTTGGTGAAGAGATTGATCTCGTGGTCGCAGATCTCTCTTTCATTTCGTTATCTCTAGTTCTGCCTGCGTTAGCGGCTGTTTCCAAACCTAACGCTGATTTTGTTCTGATGGTTAAGCCGCAATTTGAAGTTGGGCGCGAAAAACTCGGCGCAGGTGGCGTTGTCCGCGACCCGGCGCTGCGTCGCGCTGCAGTTTTAGATGTTGCTGAGTCAGCTTATGATGTTGGTCTTGGCACAATGGGGATCGCCGCATCGCCACTTCCTGGCCCTGCCGGAAATGTTGAATATTTTTTATGGCTGCGTCGCGGTGCACCTGCAATAAATGAGGCAGAAGTTGATCGTGCGATTGCGATGGGACCAGCCTAATGTCACGCCATGCGATATTTGTAATCAACCCATCACGCGCGCAGGCCGTTACGGCCGCAAAAGAGATTTCACAAATACTTTTGAAGGAAGGCTTCACGCTTTCGACGCCTTCGGATGTTAGCGTTTTGGGAATTTCGCAAGTTAGTGCTGATGCGATTGCGGCGGCAGAAGTTGTTGTTGTACTCGGGGGAGATGGAACCATTTTGCGTGGAGCGGAAATCGCGCGCAGTCAGAATATTCCTATCCTCGGCATTAATTTAGGACACGTTGGATTTTTAGCCGAAGTTGAAAGACCATCACTCGTTGAAATCGCTGCGAGCATAGTGGCTAAAGGATTTGTTACGGAAAATCGCATGGTGCTTAAGTATTCGGTCGTTCGTGCCGGCGCTGTTGTTTCTGCTGGATGGGCTTTAAATGAAGTCACCGTTGAACGCGATGGCACAACAATGGTTGAACTATTTGTGCAAATTGATAATCGTCCGCTTTCTCGTTGGGGTTGTGACGGCTTAATCTGTTCTACGCCTACAGGTTCGACTGCCTATGCATTTAGCGCCGGTGGTCCAGTACTTTGGCCAGAAATTGATGCCCTTGTTTTACTACCAATTTCAGCGCATGCGCTCTTTGCTCGTCCAATGGTGGTCTCACCAACTTCTGAAATCGTCGTTGAGATTGAATCATCCGATGCGTTGTTATCTGGTGATTCACTCCGCAAGTTCGCCTTAAAAGCGGGGGATCAAGTTCATATAACTAAGGATGCCTCTGTTATAAAACTTTCACATATAAAACCAACGCTGTTTACCGATCGATTGGTTGCAAAATTTAGACTTCCTGTTGAAGGCTGGCGCGGTGAGTGATCGCACTTATCTAGAAGAAATTTCTATCCGAAACCTTGGAATTATTGATCAATCAACCCTTGAACTCGGCAGCGGTCTCAATGTTTTAACCGGAGAAACTGGCGCAGGCAAAACCATGATTCTGACCGCGCTAGCGCTGGTCCTTGGCGGCAAGAGTGATAGTTCGCTAGTACGCACTGGGACAGAACGTTTAGTCGCTTCGGCGCAGTTCAGCCTTCCAGCGGTCACCGCAGATTTGAAAGAAATTGCAGAGAGTTCTGGTTCAGATATTTCAGAGGGTTCGCTAGTTCTTACGCGCACAGTAAACAGCGATGGTAAGAGCAAGGCGGTGGCTGGCGGCACAACCGTTCCAGCAGCAACATTGGCAAATTTCGCTGATCTACTCGTTGAAATCCATGGTCAGGCCGCTAATCATCAAATCGTTAAGCCTGTAAGGCAGAGAGAGTTACTTGATCGCTACGCGGGTACAAAATTTACGACCGCGCTTTTGAACTATCAAAATGTTTTTGCAAATTACAACGAGCTAAAAGCGCGGATCAGGGCAGCAGCTGATAGCGCCAGTAAAAAGGATCGTGAAATCGTTGAGCTAGAAGACTTTCTGCAGGCTTGGCAGAAATTGAAGGCGGTGCGCGGTGAATACTCCGAGACCACCAATCAGATTGCTCGTTTGTCGAGCGTTGAAGATCTACGTGCAGCAAGTGCGGGCGCAACCCAAGCGCTATCTGATGAAAGTGCGGGAGCGCTAACCATCCTGGGCGCCGCGCGCAGATCTCTCGATATTGCAAAGGGCAAGGATTCAAAATTCGATGAGATTGCTAGTTCTATCGCTGAAGGTTTTTTCTTAATTGATGATGCGGCCCGCGAAATAAGTTCTTATCTAGCCGCCCTTGAAGCAGATCCGGGAAAACTGGATGCCTTGCAAAGTCGTAAGGCCGAGATCAACGCTTTTCTTAAAAAATATGGTGGTGCAGGTGCTGCCGATGAAGAACTAATCTTGCTGGCAGCTCGCGCCAAAGGTGCGAAAGAAGCCATCGCGGATTTAAATGGTGGAGAAGATCGCATAAAAGAGTTGCAGGCAGAACTCGCTGGAATCAAAAAAGATTTACTGAAGAACGCAAAGAGCCTGACGGATATTCGAACTGAGGCTGCGCTCTCATTATCAAAGGCTGTCACAACGGAAATCGGTGCACTTGCGATGCCGCACACAGTATTTTCAATCGCTATAACATCGGCTGATTACCAAGGTTTACTTAAAGAATCTGATTTCACTAACTTGGGATGTGATGAGATCGCAATGCAGATTCAGGGGCACGCGGGTGCGCCACTGATTGCACTTGGCAAAGGCGCAAGTGGTGGCGAGATGTCACGAATAATGTTGGCCCTTGAAGTTGTTCTTGCGCAAACGCATCCAGTTGGTACATATATTTTCGACGAAGTTGATGCCGGTGTCGGTGGTAAAGCGGCGATAGAAGTTGGAAGACGCTTGGCTGCGCTAGCAAAACACACACAAGTGATAGTGGTTACACATTTACCACAGGTTGCTGCTTGGGCAGATACACATTTTGTGGTGAAAAAAAGTAGCGATGGATCTGTTTCGCAATCAGATGTAACAAAGTTAGAAGATAAGGCGCGGGTTGAGGAGATCGCCCGCATGCTTGCCGGTCTTGAAGGTTCGGCTAGCGCGCAAGAACATGCCGCTGAATTGCTAGCGATGCGCGAGTCAATTTCTAAATAGCTGGGGCCAGATGATAGGTTTGTCTTCCATGGGCCAAGCGCATGTGACTAAGCATATTTTCGTTACCGGCGGAGTCGCCTCAAGTCTTGGCAAGGGTCTCACCGCTTCGAGCTTAGGTCGCTTGTTGGTTGCGAGAGGCATCCGAGTCACAATGCAGAAATTGGATCCGTATTTAAACGTTGATCCCGGCACGATGAATCCTTTTCAGCACGGGGAAGTCTTCGTTACTGACGATGGTGCAGAGACCGATTTAGATATTGGCCACTATGAAAGATTCTTAGATCGCAACCTAGAAGGTTCGGCAAATGTGACGACAGGTCAGATTTATTCGCGGGTTATTGCTCGTGAGCGTCGCGGTGAATATTTAGGTGAGACAGTTCAAGTTATTCCGCATATCACCAACGAAATCAAAGAGCGCATGAACGCAATGTCCTCACCAGATGTAGATGTCATAATTACTGAAATTGGTGGAACCGTTGGCGATATTGAATCGCAACCATTTCTGGAAGCTGCGCGCCAAATGCGCCAAGAAGTGGGTCGCGATAACGTATTTTATTTACATATATCCCTGGTTCCTTATATTGGTCCATCAGGTGAGTTAAAGACAAAACCAACTCAGCACTCAGTTGCCGCCCTTCGCAGTATTGGTATCGCACCAGATGCGGTAGTTCTGCGCTCTGATCGCGAGATCCCAATTGGGATCAAAAAGAAAATCTCGCTGATGTGCGATGTGGATGTCGAAGCCGTTGTCGCAGCTGTTGATGCTCCTTCAATCTATGACATTCCAAAGGTGCTCTTTGCTGAAGGATTAGATGCCTATGTCGTTCGTCGTTTGGCACTTGGTGGACACGAAGTGCAGTGGGGTGAATGGGATGATCTTTTACAGAAAGTTCATCATCCAAAACATCAGGTTAAAGTCGCACTTGTTGGTAAGTACATAGATCTACCTGATGCTTATCTCTCAGTATCAGAGGCGCTACGCGCAGGTGGATTTGCGAATAACGCGAAAGTTTCAATCGTTTGGGTTCCAAGTGATGACTGTGAAAGTCTGGAAGGGGCGAAGAAAGCACTTTCAGAAGTTGATGCGATATGCGTTCCCGGTGGATTTGGTGTGCGTGGAATCGAAGGCAAATTGGGTGCGCTGACTTATGCGCGCACCAACAAGATTCCGACTTTAGGTCTATGTCTTGGTTTGCAATGTATGGTCATAGAAGCAGCGCGAAATCTAGCCGGGATCAAAGATGCAAACTCTGCCGAGTTCTCTCCCGATTCAGGTACTCACGTGATTTCAACGATGGATGATCAGAAAGCAATCGTTTCTGGTCAAGCCGATATGGGCGGCACGATGCGTTTAGGACTTTATAAGGCATCACTTACACCTGGATCGATAGTGGCGAACACTTATGGTGCTAATGAAGTTTCTGAGCGACATCGCCATCGATATGAAGTAAATAATCAATATCGTGATCAGATTTCGAGTGCTGGCCTTACATTCTCAGGTTTTTTCCAAGAGCGCGATTTGGTTGAGTTTGTAGAACTACCCGCAGAGGTACATCCTTACTACGTGGGAACGCAAGCTCATCCTGAGCTTCGTTCACGTCCAACACGACCACACCCGCTATTTGTTGGTTTGATTTCGGCGGCTATTGCTGCGAAGGGCTAAAAATGTTAGTTGGTGTACCAAAAGAGATTAAAGTTCATGAGTCACGAGTGGCACTTACCCCAGAAGGCGTATTTGAATTTGTGCGTTTTGGTCATCAAGTCGTTGTAGAAGCCGGCGCAGGCGTCGGATCGGCAATCAGCGATGCGGATTTTATCGCCGCTGGTGCGAAGATTGAAGCCGACGTTACAAAGATTTGGTCAAACGCCGACTTAATCTTAAAAGTTAAAGAGCCTATCGCTGCAGAGTATTCACGTTTGCGTTCTGGCCAAATACTTTTCACTTATTTGCACTTAGCGGCTTCAAAAGAATGCACCGATGCGCTTATAAAGAGCGGAACAACCGCAATTGCCTACGAAACCGTTGAGGTCAACGGAACTTTGCCGCTTCTAGCACCAATGAGTGAAGTTGCGGGACGTTTAGCGGTACAAGTTGGTGCTTATGCTCTGCAGAAACCAAATGGCGGTCGCGGAGTTTTGTTGGCAGGAGTTCCCGGAGTGGCACCAGGCAAGGTTGTCGTAATCGGCGGGGGAGTAGCTGGGCTAAACGCCGCAGTGATTGCAATGGGTATGGGCGCTGATGTGACGGTACTAGATAGATCGTTACCGAGGTTGGCGTATATCGATTCACTATACAACGGAAGAATTAAGACTTTAGCCTCAACGATGCACGCCATTGATCGTGAAATCAAGCAGGCGGATCTAGTAATTGGGGCAGTACTTGTACACGGGGCGAAAGCGCCGAAGTTGGTAACAAATGCACAAGTTGCACAGATGAAACCTGGTTCAGTTCTAGTTGATATTGCCATTGATCAAGGAGGTTGCTTCGAAGATTCAAAACCGACAACTCATGCCGAACCAACCTTTAAAATCCACAACTCTATTTTCTACTGTGTTGCAAATATGCCGGGGGCGGTGCCGGTTGCATCAACTTATGCGCTAACCAATGCCACCCTGCCTTATGCCTTAGCAATTGCTAATAAAGGTTGGGAGCAGGCAATTGTTGAAGATACAGCCTTGGATCATGGTTTAAATGTGCACGCAGGTAAGCTCAGATATGAAGCGGTAGCGGTGGCTCACGGTTATGCAGTTTGAAAGTGCCCGTAAAAGCTTTATAGATCATCTTCAAATAGAACGTGGACTTTCCGCTAATTCTGTTGCGGCGTATTCCAGAGATTTATCGAAATTCGCAGACTATCTTGCCTCACGTGGCTTAGAATTCGAAAAGCTTGATTCAGGGACTGCGACAGAGTTTGAAATTTCACTCAAAGATCGTGGTCTAGCGCTGGCTTCAATTAATCGAGCAGTCTCTGCACTCAAGACTTTTTATAAGTATCTAGCGCGTGAGTATTCAATATTTGATCCGACCACCGAGATGAGCGCCAATCGCTTACCGCGCAAGTTACCTAAAGCGCTCACGATTAGCGAGATCACATCTTTGCTCAATTCGACCGAGCGAATTGGAGATCTTGCCGCGCTAAGAGATCGTGCAATTTTAGAAGTTTTATACGGAACCGGAGCTAGAGTCAGTGAGGTCGTAGGGTTAAACATCGCTGACTTAGGTAAGTCAACGCTGGCTGGGGATGAGATCACAACGCTTAAGTTGCGTGGTAAGGGATCGAAAGAGCGCATTGTTCCGCTTGGCAGTTTTGCTAAAGAGGCGATTGAGAATTATTTGGTGCGTCTGCGCCCGACTTACTTGCAGAAGTCAAAGTCTGGCAAGACAACTGCCGCGCTTTTTTTAAATTCCAAAGGGACCAGGCTGTCCCGACAAAGTGCTTGGCAGGCGGTTATAAATGCCGCTGATGCAACTGGTCTAACCGGAAAAGTTTCACCGCATGTTTTTAGACACTCCTATGCCACTCACCTCTTAGATGGTGGCGCAGATATCCGCGTTGTTCAGGAGTTGTTGGGACATTCATCTGTGACTACGACGCAGATCTACACTTTAATTACTATAGATAAGGTGCGCGAGGCCTATGCCAGCGCGCACCCACGAGCGAATTAAATACCGCGCAATCGACGAGCTAAAATACTTTGATCGCCTTTAGCTTCTAAATCAGCAACGATCACAGCGATAGATTCACGCACAATACGACCACGATCAACTGCTAAGCCAAGATCGCCACGAAGTGTTAAACGTGCCTGATCTAAATCAAAGAGTTCATCCGGGGATAAGTAGACAGTAATTTTCTCATCGTGTCTTTCACGACCTGATGGAGAGCGATCAACAGTTGTTACGCGCCGACGTGGAGTTGAGCGAACGCCCTTCTTATTCTTGGGATTGGCAGAAACTCCAATCGGTTTGGAAACTTCTTGCGCTTCTTCAACCACTTGACGAACTGCGCTAAGTGCTGGGGTATTAGCGCGGAATAACTCATCGGCTCCTGGCAAACTGGCTCTGCGTGTCATCGTGCGCCTCCTCTGGCAATTAATTCACGAGCGAGTCTGCGATAAGAAGCAGCCCCACCTGATGATGATGCGTAACTTGTGATTGGTTCGCCGGCAACTGTTGTTTCCGAGAAGCGAATGGTCTTTGCAATTATTGTTTCAAATACATCTTCTGGATATTTCTCAAGGATCGCAGTTAGTACCTCGCGATTATGCAGAGTCTTCTTCTCGTACATCGTCGCCAAGATGCCAATCAAATTTAACTCTGGATTGAGGAAATTCTTTACTTTTTCAATATTTCCCTTTAATTCAATAAAGCCGTGGAGAGCGAAGTACTCGCACTGCAGTGGAACAATCACTTCATTAGATGCAACAAGTGCGTTAATGGTTAGCTGTCCCATTGTTGGTTGGCAATCGATCAAGATAACGTCATATCGATCTTTTAAGCGAGCAAGTGCGCGTTTTAAATATTGCTGTCCGCCGATTTCTGCGCCAAGAGTTGTCTCTGCTGTTCCGAGATCTCGGTTAGCAGGCAAAAAATCTAGATTGGCAACGGATGACTTCAAAACAATCTCATCGATATTCGCATCCGGTGTCATTAACGCGTAGTAAACGGTGTTCTCAAGAGGTAGTGAATGTGCGTTAACACCTAAACCAAGGGATAAACCACCTTGCGGATCGAAGTCGACCAAGAGAACACGGCGTCCGAGCTCTGCAATCGCAGCGCCCAGGTTGATTGTGGTCGTTGTCTTTCCAACGCCACCTTTCTGGTTAAAGATAGATATTACTTTTGCATCAAGACCTGCTACCGGTGCTGCTGGGATCCGAAAATTCTTTGGTGCTCGCCCAAGAAGGTTGGCGGTGGTTGCCACATCATCATCAAATGTCGATTTAGCGTTCAAGCGAGAAACCTCTTTCTGTTGGCGCGACTCTACGCTCCGTGCGCAGTTTTGAGCAAGTAAAGAAGTAAGGTTCGCAGGTGGATATTGAGCCAGGAAGTGCTATCGCGGTGAGCTCTGCGCCCACAGCCGGCACCGAGGATGTTGAAATTGGCGCTGGTTTTAGCGTCCACCTCGAAAACTTTGATGGCCCATTTGACCTCCTGCTCCAGCTAATTTCGCGTCACAAGATGGATATCACTGAGGTCTCACTCAGTATGGTCACCGACGAATTCATCGCCTTTATAAGAGCCCTTGAACTCTCGGGTGAAGGCTGGCGCTTGGACCAAGCGACCGAGTTTTTGGTAATCGCCGCAACCCTGCTTGACCTGAAGGCGGCTAGATTGCTGCCCAGCGGTGAGGTGGAGGACGAGGAAGACCTCGCCTTGCTCGAGGCTCGCGATATTCTCTTCGCCAGATTGCTCCAATATCGCGCGTTCAAGGAGATTGCGGCGGCTTTCGCATTGCAGATCGAGGCAGCAGATAAGTCTTTTGCCCGCGTAGTTGCTCTAGATCCCGCCCTGTCGGCGCTGCTTCCTGAGGTGCTTATAGGTGTGGGGCCAACGCGCTTTGCAGCGATCGCCGAACGTTGCTTAACCCCGAAAGTCGCCCCTGTGGTCACCATCGCTCACCTGCATTCCAGCCTGGTGAGCGTCGCCGAGGAGTCAAAGCGAGTGGTTGAGGCCCTTAGGGCGGGTCGTACGATCAGTTTCCGCCACCTGATCTCAGATGCTGATTCAACCCTTGTCGTTGTGGCTCGATTTTTAGCATTGCTCGATCTATATCGCCAAGGAGTTCTGCGCTTTGATCAAGTAGTCGCCCTTGGAGAGCTCCAGATCAGCTGGACCGGCTCGGATTCAGGCGAGATCGAGGTCTCCGACGAGTTTGATATCCCAGTAATTCCGACAGAAGAGGACGAAAATGTCTAATCCCGAAGTTGAGCGTTCCATTGAAGCGATCTTGATGGTGGTTGATGAACCGGTCACTGAACTCACCCTGGCCACAGTTCTGGGCGTTACGGTCGATGAGGTTGTGGCAGCGCTGGAAAAGCTCACTGGTTCTTATGATGGTCGCGGTTTCTGCCTCAAGGCGATAAATGGTGGATGGCGCTTTTACAGCAGTCCAGATAGCGCAGCGGTCGTCGAGAAGTTCGTCCTAGATGGCCAACAGAACCGCTTAACTCAAGCAGCACTTGAGACTTTGGCAGTGATCGCTTACCGTCAACCGGTCTCTCGCGCTCGAGTATCAGCAATACGCGGAGTCAACGTCGAAGCGGTTATGAAGACGCTGGTTACGCGTGGATTAGTTGAAGAGCATGGCCTCGAGCCAGAAACTGGCGCGATCTTATATAAGACGACGAGTTATTTCCTGGAGCGTCTTGGCCTTAACTCATTGAATGATCTGCCCGCACTGGCGCCCTACCTGCCTGATCTGGACCGCCTTGATGAGGTACTTGAGTCTCTAACTGATTAACACCCCATTTGGCCACGCTCAATCTCTAGCGTAGACTCGTGCATTCAAGCTCGCTCACCCTCAAATGGGGGGAGTAGGGCTGCGACTGTCGAGAATGGATAGCCAAAAAATGCCTGAGATGCGCCTAAATAGAATTATCGCCGACGCTGGAATCACCAGTCGTCGCGGAGCCGACGAATTGATCATAGATGGACGAGTCAGCGTCGATGGATTCATAGTAAGAGAGCTTGGGGCTAAATATGATCCAGATATGGTCAAAGTCTCTGTAGATGGTGAGACAATTAATAGATCTTTGATTAAGACTTACATTGTACTTCATAAACCTAAAGGTGTTTTGTCAACGATGTTTGACCCCGAAGGTCGCCCTTCTTTATCGGACTTTATCGACGTACGGACCGAGCGACTTTTTCACGTTGGACGGCTGGATAAAGACTCAGAAGGACTGCTTCTTCTTACCAACGACGGAGATCTCACCTTTAGGGCTACCCACCCATCCTTTGGCCTGGAAAAGACCTACATTATTGAGTTCGATGGAAAACTGCCGACCGGAGTCGATAAGGTTCTTTTGAAAGGGATAGAACTCGAGGACGGAATGGGCCGAGTGCTCACCTTTAAGCAGCTATCTCCTCAATGGATAGAGGTCAGCATTCACGAAGGTCGATATCACATCATCCGCCGATTGATGGAAGCGGTCGACGTTAAGGTACTGCGTTTGATCAGGACTAAGTTCGGACCGATCTCTTTGGGTGATACAGCCGAAGGAAGATGGCGAGATCTCAATAGCGGTGAATTGTTAAACCTACAAAAGGCTTTAGATTTATAGTGTTTAATCGATTTAGTATCGTTAAACATTTAAATCGATATATCTATATTAATTGCTGATCGCCATTGAATGCCTATTTATCGATATTAGATTTTATAAGTACGCATCGATTTGGCTACAAATAATGATTTATCGATATTATGAGTTCTGGCTCGCGTGCATCGAACGCAGAGGGTCAGCATTTAGCAACTCGTGCAAAAGTCTTTATCGATTTAGCCGCAAATTTACTTGTTTAGATATATATTCAACAGAGATCTGAGGGTAGGGAGTACCATTTACCAATGTCTAGCGTCAGAGCGATTCGAGGAGCAACCCAGGCTGCGGCTAATACCGCACCTGCCATTGGCGATGCCACAAAGGAGCTCCTGCTCGAAATGTTGAGCGCAAATCAGATCTCATCTGAAGAAGTCATTTCGGTGATCTTCACGGTGAGCCCAGACCTCAATGCCGCCTTCCCGGCCTCATCGGCTCGTGAGCTCGGATTTAGCGATGTCCCACTCATCTGTAGCGTCGAAATCGATGTTCCGGGGGCCCTTGAGAGAACTATTCGAGTCATGGCTCACGTTGAAACGAGCCTGAAAAAGAGCGAAATCTCCCACATCTACCTCGGAGCGGCTAAATCGCTGCGCAAAGATATCGCCCAATAAGTGCTGAAACGCTAAAAAATGGCTAATTCTTCAGGCTCACCAGCTCCTTTTCAAAGGGTTCGCATCGTTGGCTCAGGCTTAATTGGCACCTCAATCGGATTGGCTCTCATCGCTCGCGGCGTTGAAGTTGATATGAGAGATATCAATCCACGTGCTCAACTTCTGGCTCGCGATCTAGTGAAATCGCAAGATTTGAAGGAACCAGAGTTAACGATCTTTGCTCTACCAAGCAGCCTCCTTGCAGAGGTCCTAAATGATGAATTTTTACTCAACCCAGGATCTAAATTTATAGATATCGGCAGTGTTAAGACTAAACCTTTACTTGATGTATCAAGATCGCAGATTGCATCGCAAAATTTTTTGGCCACTCATCCGATGGCCGGGCGCGAAGTGGGCGGAGCCGAATCAGCTCGTGCCGATCTCTTCCAATCCCGCACCTGGGTTTACATTCCCAATGATCTTGAGGGCAAGCCGGTTGATCCAGAACTTCTGGCGAATGGCCTTTGGTTGATTAAGGCGCTAGGTGCGGTGCCAGTACCGATGCAGGCGGCAGAACATGACCGCGCGGTCGCCTTAATTTCTCACTTACCTCAGGCGGTAGCCTCTCTATTGGCTGGGCAGCTCATTTCGGGGGAGCACTCAGCGCTGGAGCTTTCAGGAGCCGGCTTACGAGATACCACCAGAATTGCCGCCTCGAGCGCGGGGCTTTGGGATGAGATTTTGGGTTCAAATTCGGCCGAGATCGTGCCGCTGTTGATAAGTCTACAAAGCGATCTTGCCGCGTTGATCGCAGCTCTCAAGAGCGGCGATTCAGTATCTGGATTTATTGAAAAGGGCAATCAAGGGCGCGCCTTAATCCCCGGAAAGCACGGGGGAGCAGCCCGCGAATACACGTACTTGCCGGTTGTGATTGAAGATAAACCTGGTCAATTGGCAGCACTTGTCAGCGAATGTGCAACGGCAAATGTAAATATCGAAGATCTTACGATTGAGCACTCGCCAGGACAGTTCACTGGTCTGATCACCCTCGCACTTTCTAAGAGCGATGCGCAAGTTCTGAGCGCTCATTTGATTGGATCGGGATGGAACGTTCACGCTCCGAGATAGAATAACTACTGCGTGAATTAAATTTGATATACGCAAGCAACGATGGGATGTAAGTAAATGATCGTCGTAGCCATCGATGGCCCAAGCGGTGCGGGTAAGTCAAGTACCGCCAAGGCTGTGGCACAGCGAGCTGGTTGGAATTACTTAGATACCGGCGCACTTTATCGAGCACTGACATGGCTTGCCCTTCGTGAAAATATTGAGGGCGCTCCAGAAATATTAGCCGCGCTAAAACGCTTTCCGCTGCGCTTTGTTTCAAATCCTGCCAATCCAGAAATATTTGTCGGGGATGTCTGCGTCAATACTGAGATACGCACAGAGGAAGTAACTAACGCGGTCAGTAAATTCAGCGCCGTGCCAGAACTTCGCGCCGAGTTGCTTAACATACAAAGAAAATTTATTGAAAGTGCCGATCGTGGAATTGTTGTTGAAGGACGTGATATCGGAACTGTCGTTGTTCCTGATGCTGCTTTAAAGATTTACTTGCAAGCTGATATCGCAGCACGCGCTGAACGCAGATCAGCAGAGATGGATTCATCCGCATCCGAAGTTGGGCAATCTCTGGCGGCGCGTGATGCAATTGATTCAACGCGAGCGGCATCACCACTTGCAAAAGCACTTGACGCGGTTTTAATTGACTCAACTGATTTAACACTCGAGGAAACCGCTGATTGGGTTTGGGAGTTATTGAAAGAACGCTCGCTCTTAGGGCTACCGATTGTCGCAATCTTGGGTCGACCAAATGTTGGTAAATCAACGTTAATCAATCGCTTTATTGGTCGTCGCGAGGCGATTGTTGAGGATACCCCTGGAGTAACGCGCGATCGCGTTCAGTACGAATGCGAATGGGGCGGTCGCAGATTCATTGTTATGGACACTGGAGGATGGGAATCTAAACCCGATGGAATCTCTGTTCAAGTCAGCGCATCTGCAGAACTGGCGATGCAAGAAGCAGATGTCCTAGCTTTCGTAGTTGATGCGCACGTCGGAGCGCTAGATGAGGATGACATTTTGGTGCAGGAGTTGCGAAAAGTTAAGAAACCGATGGTTTTGATCGCTAATAAGGTCGATAGTGATGTAGATGAGGCAGATGCTCACGCGCTTTGGAATCTAGGTTTGGGAGAGCCTCGCTTTGTTTCGGCACTACACGGACGAGGCAGCGGAGACTTGCTTGATTACATAGTTTCGGAGATGCCAGAAGTTGGCGGTGCACAAACTCAAGATGGTTATCGCAAGATTGCGCTAATCGGACGACCGAACGTCGGAAAATCAAGTTTGCTAAATGCTTTGGCTGGCGAGAATCGTTCTATTGTTGATGATGTTGCGGGTACTACGCGCGATCCCGTTGATGAGTTAATTGAATTCGGTGGATCGATCTGGCGTTTTATCGACACTGCTGGATTGCGCAAGCGCGCTAACCAAGCAAGTGGCACAGATTATTACGCGACACTTCGTACCCAAGCAGCTCTGGAACGTTGCGA
>CAXNEU010000021.1:0-15825 GCA_964201705.1 Candidatus Planktophila sp.
TGCAACAACCACTGATGGAATGGGCTTAACTGGCGAAGGCAAGGGCATTGCCGCCATTGCATCAGCGCTGATTTATTCTAAATAAGCCTTGCAAGATAGACTTAGCCAATGAGTTCGCTATCTTTATATGACACGCTAACGCGAACCACATCCCCATTTGTGCCGCTCAAAGCTGGCGAAGTCGGAATTTACTTATGCGGTGCAACCGTGCAAGCGCCTCCGCATATAGGTCACGTTCGCTCAGGTGTTAACTTCGATATCTTGCGCCGCTGGCTTACCAAATCTGGCTACAACGTCACTTTTATTCGCAACGTCACCGATATCGATGACAAGATTTTGCACAAGGCAGTTCACGAAAAAGCTCCTTGGTGGGCCGTTGCCATGAAGTACGAACGCGCTTTCTCCGATGCCTATGCTGCTTTAAATGTGCAGCCTCCAACTTATGAACCACGCGCAACTGGGCACATCACTCAGATGATTGAGTTAATGACCTTATTGATTGAACGCGGCGCCGCATACGCTCCCGGCAATGGCGATGTTTACCTTGAAGTTCGCAAATTAGCTTCTTATCTCACTCTTTCGCGACAGAAAATAGATGATCTACTTCCTGCAGCAGATGCCGATGAGACTTATAAGAAAGATCCGCGTGACTTTGCACTTTGGAAAGCGGCAAAGCCGGGAGATCCTTCTTGGCCAACTCCGTGGGGAGCAGGTCGCCCAGGCTGGCATTTGGAATGTTCTGCAATGGCGCATTCTTATTTAGGTGAAGCATTTGATATTCACGGTGGTGGCTTAGATTTAATCTTCCCGCATCATGAAAATGAGATCGCACAATCCGAAGCTGCAGGTTACGCATTTTCTAAGCGTTGGATGCACAACGCTTGGGTTACCGCATCTGGTGAAAAGATGAGCAAGTCACTGGGCAATTCACTACAAGTAGTCGAACTCTTAAAAACTGTGCGCGGAATCGAATTGCGTTGGTATCTCGGCAGTGCGCATTACCGTTCGATGCTGGAATTCTCGCATGAAGCACTCGCTGAATCTGCGACCGCATTCCGTCGCATTGAAGGTTTCCTTAATCGCGCCACCGAAATTTTAGGGTCAGCGCCGATTCCAGTTATTTCTCAAGGCTTTACCGATGCGATGAACGATGATTTAGCGGTACCAACTGCTTTAGCGGGTATTTCAGAAGCACTTCGACTAGGAAATAGCGCTATAACTTCTGGAGATAAAGCGGTAATTGCCGCATCAGCGAGTGAAATTCGTGGAGCGCTAGAAATACTTGGCTGCGATCCATTTGATACCGCCTTTGCAATTTCAGGCGGTGCGGATTTAACAGAGGCACTTGATGGCGTAATTCAACTAGCACTTGCACAACGCACAGCAGCGCGCGATCGAAAAGATTTTGAGGCATCTGATCAGATTCGCGATGGGCTTGCCGCACTTGGCATAATTATTGAAGACACAGCACAAGGGCCACGTTGGTCTATCTCACAGATAAGCGAGAAGTAAATGGCCGGCACTGCAAAACCTCGTGGAGCAGCTCGATCTAGTTCTAAAAAAGGTCCAACTGGCGGAACCGGCGGAAAAAATAAACGTCGCTTAGAAGGTAAAGGACCGACGCCAAAAGCGGAAGATCGTCCGTATCACGCAGCTGCTAAACGTAAGAAGGCTGCCGAAAAGAAAGCTCCAGCACGCACGCGCACTGGACGCAGCGAAAAGCCAAAGGGCGAAATTGTTTCAGGACGCAACGCTGTTCTGGAAGCGTTGCGCGCCAGCGTTCCTGCAACAGAGTTAATTGTTGCGCGCAGTATTGACGTTGATGATCGCGTTGCTGAATCACTGCAACTCGCTCTTCACCACCAACTGCCAATTCGTGAAGTACATCGCGCTGAAATCGAAGGTATCAGCGCAAATAGCCAAGGAATTATCTTGGCAATTAAGCCTTATCAATACTCTTCTTTCCAAGAGATCACTGAACGCGCTAACCACCCAATTTTAATTGTGGCACTAGACGGCGTAACTGATCCACGTAATCTTGGCGCGATCGTGCGAAGTGCTGCGGCATTCGGCGCAGCTGGTGTTGTTATGACCGAGCGTCGCGCGGCTGCAATGACGGCATCTGCTTGGAAATCATCTGCCGGAGCTGCCGCTCGTCTGCCGGTTGCGCAAGTAACGAATATGGCGCGCACCATTGAAGATGCGAAGAAAATAGGGTGCTTTGTTATTGGTTTAGATGGCGAATCTGATCAGTCTTTGAGCAGCATGAAAGTTGCCAAAGAGAATGTAATGATCGTAGTTGGATCTGAAGGTAAGGGTCTATCTCGCTTAGTGCGCGAAAAGTGCGACTTGGTTGTTTCAATTCCGATGCGCGCGAGTACTGAATCGCTAAATGCAAGTGTGGCTACATCGATCGCGTTGTTCTGGGTTGACGAGCAACGTCGCAAGTAATTATCTAGAAAGAGCTAGGGAATGAGATATAAGCGTTTAATCGTCTGTGGAGATTCGTACTCTGAAGGTATGTCCGATGTCGTTGTCAATGGGCAATACCGAGGCTGGGCAGATCGCATCGCAGATGTTATGGCGCAAGAAAATACAGAATTTACTTATGTAAATTTGGCGGTGCGCGGCAAGTTGCTTAAGCAAGTAATCGATGATCAATTACCGGTTGCCATTGGTTACGTAACAGGTCCAGATACTTTGCTTTCTTTTCATGCCGGTGCAAATGATGCACTTCGTCCTGGCTATAAACCCGAAGTTGCACAAGCACTTTATGCAGAAGCAGTGCGTCGCGCAGCAAAAACTGGTGCAACGCTTATGTTATTTACAGTCCTGGAGCGCACAGGAAATACTGGACGAGGATCCGATGTTTGGGCGGCGCGTTTTAGCGAGTTTAATAAAATTGTTCATGCAGTCGGTGCTGAAGTCGGTGCCATCATTGTCGATGCCAATAATGATTCATTTTTTAATGACAATCGATTCCTTGCTGTTGATCGCTTACATTTAAATACTGAAGGGCACAATCGTGTTGCCCAAGCCTTGCTGGAAAAGTTGGGATATCAATTTGATGCAAGTTGGCGAACCCCACTTCCACCCGCTCCTAAACCGTCTTGGTTCTCGCGGCGTATTTCATCTATAATTTGGTTCCTCACATTTGGACTACCTTGGATTTGGCGCCGTCTGCGCGGTAAATCTTCAGGTGATGGGAGAAGTGCTAAATACCCAACCCCAACGCGTTGGCCCGTTTAGCCGCTGTCCATATCTCGGTTACTTGAAATTCACCTAAAAGAGAGATGATAAACCTATGCCTGATGCTGCTCATCTGATTGATCGAGAGATCAGCTGGCTCTCCTTTAACGAGCGCGTCTTGGAATTAGCTGAAGATGAATCAATTCCTTTATTGGAGCGCGTTCGATTCTTAACCATCTTTGCCTCCAACCTGGATGAGTTTTATATGGTGCGCGTGGCATCAGTTCTTGGAAAGATAGAAACCAACCCTAATTTAGTTAACTCCGCTGGCTACACCCCCGCAGAATTAATAGAAGCGATCTCCGTCCGGGTACGTGAGTTAACTCAAAGACATGCCAAGTTGTTCAAGAAAAAAATGGCACCTGAACTAAAAGATCACGATATTGAAATAATTCATTGGGATGACTTAAGTGATGATGAACGTAATTACATGTCGCGTATTTTTAGCGATCGAATCTTTCCGGTATTAACTCCGCTAGCAGTCGATCCATCGCACCCATTCCCATATATTTCAGGGCTCTCTCTCAATTTAGCTGTAATTGTTAAGAACCCAAAGAGTTCAGAAGAATATTTTGCAAGAGTTAAAGTTCCACCGATTCTTTCTCGCTTGATTGCAGTTAGCCCTACACCGCATAGCAAACGTTTTCTCCCACTTGAAGATTTGATAGCAATCCATTTACAAGAACTATTCCCCGGAATGCTGATTCAGGATCACTACACATTCCGAGTGACCCGAAATCAAGATATTGAACTTGAAGAAGAAGATTCTGAGGATCTCTTAAACTCGCTGGAGCAAGAATTGGCTCGCAGACGTTTTGGGCCACCAGTTCGACTTGAAATCGAAGAAGGTATTGACCAACATCTCTTAAACACTTTATGTGATGAGTTGGATATCAACCCAGCAAATGTTTTATCGTTGCCGGCGCCACTTGATTTGACCGACCTAACAAAAATTGCTGACTTGGATCTGCCAAAACTTAAATATCCAGCCTTTAGATCTCGCACCGTGGCGGCGCTTCGCGAAGTTGATTCCGAAGAGCCTGACTTATTCTTTGCGGCGATTCGCCAAGGTGAGATATTGCTGCACCACCCTTATGAATCATTTACCTCATCAGTCGTGCAGTTTTTACAGCATGCTGCGCAAGATCCAGATGTCTTGGCGATTAAGCAAACTCTTTATCGCACATCAGGTGACTCTCCAATTATCGAAGCTTTGATTGAAGCTGCGGAAGCCGGAAAGCAAGTTCTTGCAGTTGTTGAAATCCGTGCCAGATTTGATGAGCAAGCGAATGTGCGTTGGGCACGCAAACTTGAAGCTGCCGGCGTACACGTGGTCTATGGATTAATGGGCTTAAAAACGCACGCCAAGATTTCTTTAGTTGTGCGCGATGAAGCGCAAGGTTTACGACTTTATTGTCATATGGGAACAGGAAATTACAATCCAAAGACTGCCCGCTTTTATGAAGATTTAGGTTTGCTAAGCGCTGATCCTTTGCTGACGGAAGATTTAACAAAGCTATTTAATCAATTATCTGGCTTTGCACCCCATTCGACTTATTCACGTCTATTGGTGGCACCGCGCACTTTGCGGACAGGGTTGCTAGAGAAAATTGCGCTAGAAATATCTAACGCTAAGGCAGGTCGGCCCGCGGGTATCCAAATGAAATTGAATTCTTTACTTGATGAAGAATTTGTGGAATCACTTTATAAGGCATCACAAGCTGGGGTAAAAGTTGACTTAGTAATCCGTGGGATTTGTTCGCTAAAGCCGGGCATCCCGGGACTTTCTGAAAACATCCAAGTGCGTTCAGTCTTAGGAAGATTCCTGGAACACTCTCGCATTTATCACTTTGTAAATGGCGGGGAAGATGAGTATTGGATTGGTAGTTCGGACCTAATGCACCGTAATTTAGATCGTAGAGTCGAAAGTTTGGTGCGCATGGAGCGTCCTGCGCACAAAACTTCGCTCCAAGAAATTTTTGATCTCTCGCTCAGCGATGAAACAACAAGTTGGCATCAATCTCAAGAGAAGTGGGTCCGCGTAGCAAAGAATGCTGCAGGTGAGCCTTTGCAAGATCTGCAGAGCGTGTATATCAAGCGATACAAGAAAGCACACTGATGCCTAAGGATGCTACAAATTCAATGATTCAAGCCGCTGGCGCTGTCTTGTGGCGTAAAGCAAGTAATGACGATTTAGAGATTGCAGTAATCCACCGCCCAAGATATGACGACTGGTCACTTCCGAAAGGAAAAGTAGAACCAGGTGAATCACATATTTCTGCGGGCTACCGCGAGATTCAAGAAGAGACTGGTTACGAATCTATATTCGGCCCTGAAATCGGAACAGTTGTATATAAATTAGAAGGTGCGCCGAAAGAAGTTCGTTACTGGTCAGCGGCTGCAACTTCACAAACTGGTAAACCAAATCCCGAAGAAGTTGATCAGGTCGAGTGGTTAGCGCCCAAGAAGGCGAAAGAGAAACTCACCAATAAAGATGATCGCGCGATAGTTGATTTCTTCTTGGACTTTGGCGCTGATACTTTTCCAATTATTTTATTGCGCCATGCTAAAGCGCTTAAGCGCAGCGACTGGGATGGTGATGATGGTGATCGTCCGCTAGAACACCGTGGGCAGTTGCAAGCAAAGCGCCTCTTGCCAATTTATATGCCTTACGCCGCCACAGAGATTCACACATCAGATGCCTTGCGTTGTATCGAAACAGTCGATGTAATGGCGCGATCTCTACAAAAGACTCCAGTTTTTTCTAAAGATCTATCTGAATATGGCTTTGAAATAGACCGGGAAGCTCCGCTTGATTATGTGCAAGATTTAATGGACCGTGGAGTTCCGGCGATGGTGTGCAGCCATAATCCGATAATCCCTAAGGTTGTTAAGAAATTGGTTGGCAAGAAATACTTTAAATCAATGGATCGCGATTTAGAACCAGCGCAAGCGATTGTTCTGCATTGTCGCGCAGGTGAAGTCGTTGCTTGCGATTGGATCGACGAACCACTCATTTAGGGTGATTTGTAGGCCTTAACGTTCCATCCAATCTAGCCAGCGAAGCACAATCCCTTCGCGTAACGCCCAAGGGCAAATCTCAAGCTCATTGATTTGTAATCTCTCCATTGCGGTGCGCGCAACTATCGCCCCCGCCACAATTTGGCAAGCCCGACTCTGTGAAACGCCAGGAAGTTCGGCGCGTTGCTTATTCGACATATCCTGCAATTTTGGAATCATTTTGGTGAGTGAATTAATCTTTAAATATTTTGGATTATCCTCATACCAATGTTCTCCTAACCGAGCCAGAGTCCTAAACGTCTTGCTGGTTGCGACAAAGTGATCTGCAATATGTTTGGAAATTTCTTCTGGCAGAGATTCTTTGATGCCATCGAATACAAAGGTTTCCAGCGCTTTTATCTCTTTCGAAGTATGAGGATCAGAGTCAAGATATTCGCGCGTCAGGCGTGATGCACCTAGTGGAAGTGAAATGGTGGCTTCTGCGCGTTCGTCATCACCAACTGCAATCTCGAGTGAACCACCACCGATATCTAAAACGAGCAGACGACCACTTGACCAGCCCAACCAACGTCGCGCTGCCAAGAAAGTCATTTGCGCTTCATCATCGCCCGAGAGAACTTGCAAATCAATTTCAAATTTCTTATTTATTTGATCGAGAATGTCTTTTCCATTTTTAGCATCACGTATTGCAGATGTGGCGAAGGCTAATATTTCTTCAGTTTGAAACTCTTTGGCGTGCGAGATCGCATCGGCGATAGATTCTTCGAGAAGTGCCACACCTTCGGCAGTTATTTCACCTTCTTTATTTAAATATTCGTGAAGCCGCAGTTCAACTTTTTGATTTGTTGCCGGGCTTGGACGGGCGCCAGGGTGAGCATCGACGACTTGGAGGTGGACAGTGTTTGACCCCACATCTAAAACGCCCAATCGCATGCGGTAAACCTACCTGTCTGCGCTGCAGAGATTGATGATTTTTACATTACGCCGTTAACTGCCATAATTACGCCCGTTGCCTGCAAAGGCGGCAAGCCTCTCTAGCTCAGTGGTAGAGCAGCGCACTTGTAATGCGCAGGTCGTCAGTTCAATCCTGACGGGGGGCTCCAGATTTATAACCCGAGTTCGAAGGGGGAGCAATGAGTAATAACTCGTTTCCTCACGAACAATTTGATGATCTAATCGCGGCAAATGCCGAATATATAAAGTCATTTAAATATTCTGAACTCACCGGACTTGCCGCAAAGGGTTTGGCGATCGTCACCTGCATGGATTCGCGAATCAACCCACTTTCAGTTGTCGGGATGCGCTCTGGTGATGCCAAGATTTTACGTAACGCCGGAGCCCGTGTGACCGAAGACGTCATCCGCACCTTGGTCCTTGCAACCTATCTTTTAAACGTCAATCGTATTTTGGTTATGCCACATACTGATTGTGCAATGGCGCGCGGTGATGAAGCAGATATCCATGCGCTAATCGATGAGAAGTTTGGGGTTGATACCCGGGCTCTGGAATTTCGCACTACTCGCGATCAAAAAGGTGCGCTCGCAATTGACGTCAATCGAATTCGCGCATATCCATTACTGCGTGATGGCGTAACCGTTGCTGGTGCGATTTATGATGTGAAGACCGGAACTATTCTTCCGGTTGATTGCTAACTCGCCGAATCGGCATCTTGGTCATCGGATAATTTAAATCTGTCAAAAATTGCTGAACTAAAGCGCTAAATAACCCTGGTTTCTCCTTTGGCGCAATATGCGATGTGCCAGGCATTATTGCCAACTGACTTAACTCAATGGCGCGATACATCGCCAAAGTATGTTCATGAGAAATTACATCGTCATCGCCAGCAATGATGAGCGTTGGACATTGAATCTTTGCTAACTCACTGATTGCGATATCTGGTTCGGTATCCCAAATCCGCAACATCTTTTTGATTTTTTCGGTCTGGGTATGTGGAGCATCTGGTGACGTAGCCGCGTATTCAGCCTTATCTTCTTCACTTGGTTCTGCAAAAGGAAGGTGAATAACAGTTCCTGAATGATGATAATTAGCACCAACCAAGACCAAGGATTTAACAAGTTCTGGGCGCGAGATTGCGATGGACATTGCAATGATTCCACCGTCAGACCAACCGACTAGGTGTGCTGGTTCTTTAACAACATCTTCTAAATAAGCGATCGCTTCCTCTATTTGAAATTTAAAATGGAAAGAGTTCACTTGATCTGCGGTGTAACCGTGGCCGGTTCGGTCATATGCAAATAAATGAAAATCTGGTTCTAAGTCGGGGGCTAATACATAATCCCAATGTGAAGTTTGGCTTAAGCCGCCGTGCAGCAAAACGACTGCCTCACCATTGTTATCCCATTCGTACGAATAAATCTGATGGCCACGCAGGTTTAAATAATCTGGCATTCTCTATTGACTATCCATAATGTGGCGATTGCCACGATCAAATGTTAAATAGTTCCAGGTCCAATCAGCGATTGTGCCGATTTTATTGCGACCACCAAGTAAGTAGAACAAATGCAGCCACAACCAGGCATACCAAGCAGGAATACCGGCTATTTGAATCCCCTTAAATTGCACAACCGCTTTATGGCGTCCGATAGTTGCCATAGAACCTTTATCCAAGTATTTGAAATCCTGTAGCGCTTGGCCACGCGCTGAACGCAGAATCTGTTTTGCCACCCAACGCCCTTGTTGCATTGCAACTGGCGCCACCATCGGCAAGAAGCGTCCTGCAGAATCTTTAGCGCCAGAGATATCACCGATCGCCCAGATGTGTGGGTAGTGGCTTACTTGCAAATTTTGTTCCACGCTGATGCGTGTTCCGTCTAGTGGCAAATTAAGAAGCGCACCCGTTGGTTCACCTTTAACTCCGGCAGCCCAGATAGTTACTTCAGATGGAATTGCATCTCCACCTTTCACTAAAATCTGGCGAGGTTTAACTTCTTGCACTGCGGTATTAAGCAAAACCTTAACGCCCATTTTCTCTAAATCTTTTTTAGCCCGCGCCGAAAGTTTTTCGCTAAAGGCGGGCAGGACGCGTGGGCCAGCTTCAATTAGATAAACATCTATATGTTTGGCTGCATTTGCTTCATCATTTGTTAGCGGTCCACGAACTAACTCGGCTAAAGCACCGGCCATCTCAACACCGGTCGGTCCGCCTCCAACAACGCTTAAAGAAAGACGTGTTTGGTCTTCAAAGCGGCAGAGATCTTCAAAGCGGCGCATTACTTCAGCGCGGATCCCAATCGCTTCATGCACGCTCTTCATTCCGAGTGCAATTTCGGTAACGCCTTTTACGCCAAAGTCAGCGGTTGCAGATCCAAGTGCCACTACTAAGTGATCAAATTCCAGAGTTTCGGATGAATCTAATTTCACCGATTTATTTTTATGGTCCACTGAAATCGGTGAGCCCATTCGAAATTTAACGCCACTTTTACGAAGCGCCCCACGGACCGGATGGGCCACATGGTCTGCGGCAAGTCCTGCGGTTGCCACCTGATAAAGCAGTGGGAGAAAAGTTTGGAAGTTGTGGCGATCTACAACTGTGACATCGGCATCTTTAGCCAGCGCTTTAGCGGCGGTTAGCCCGCCGAAACCCGCACCAAGTATTACGACTCGAGGTCGTGTGGAAGAAGCCATAGCCGCAGTCTAGGCTCTGAACTATGAACTCGCAGCGCTTAATTCTCGTGACCGGAGCATCTGGCTATGTAGGCGGGCGACTTGTTCGAGATCTCAATGAAGATAAATGCGCGGTTCGAGTATTAGTACGCGATGCACAGAAAGTTAAAGATCAACCTTGGGCAAAAGATGTAGAAATTGTGGAAGGAAATGCCAACAGCCCAGATGATCTGCGCCGCGCTTTGCGGGGCGTCCATACCGCTTTCTACCTCTTACATTCGATAAACGCCGGTAAGAATTTCGATGAAGTTGAAAGTGCAATGGCGAAAAATTTTGCCGCGGCTGCAGAAGCAGAAAACGTTTCGCAGATTATTTACTTAGGTGGAATTGCCAATGATAAAAATCGGAGCCAACACCTTGCTTCACGAATGAACACGGGCTCGCAATTAGCATCTGGAAAAGTTCCGGTACTTGAACTTCGTGCGGGAATAATCATTGGCTCTGGATCTGCCTCTTTTGAAATGTTGCGCCATTTAACGCATCGCCTGCCGATTATGACAACCCCAAAGTGGGTTTCTAATTTAACCCAACCAATTTCAATTCGTGATGCACTGTATTACTTGCGCAAGTGCGCAGCTTTGCCTGCGCCAATATCAAAGATCTGCGATATCGGCGGCCAAGAAGTGCTTTCTTACGCGGATATGATGCAGAAATTCGCAAAGTTATCTGGCCTGCGCAAGCGCTGGATTATTCAAGTTCCAGTTCTCACACCAAAATTATCAAGCTTATGGATTGGCTTTGTTACACCAGTACCAACTTCTTTAGCACGCCCGTTGGTTGAGTCGCTAATTAGCGAAGTAGTTGCAGATCCAAAGAAGAGTATTGATTCAATCATCGCGCCCCCACCAGAAGGTTTTATCGATGTAGAAGGCGCTATCAAATTGGCGCTCTCAAAAATCGCTGATCACGATGTAATTACTCGTTGGTCAGATGCGGCATACCCAACTGCTCCTTGGCAGAAAGCGCAGAGCGATCCGGAATGGGCTGGTGAAATGGTTCTGCGCGATCGTCGCGAACAAGCAACTGATGCTTCAGCACCCGCTTTGTGGCAAGCAATCGAAAGTATTGGCGGAGACAATGGTTGGTACGGCGCTGATTTCCTTTGGTACATGCGCGGACTATTAGACCGATTGGTTGGTGGAGTCGGGCTACGTCGCGGTCGCCGTGACCCAGTAACACTTCGAATTGGTGACAGTTTAGATTTTTGGCGAGT
Organism: Candidatus Planktophila sp.; assembly: GCA_964201705.1. GTDB lineage: Bacteria > Actinomycetota > Actinomycetes > Nanopelagicales > Nanopelagicaceae > Planktophila. The sequence goes on from CAXNEU010000021.1 coordinate 11,168, forward strand.
AGAAGAGTTAGATCGCGGAGCACGGTTAAAACTTTATGCCGAGATGATTCTTCCTGGTAAAGCCTGGTTGGAATTTTCAATCGCTGAAGAAAACGGAAAACGTATTGTTCGCCAAGAAGCGAGTTTCTCACCACGCGGTTTAGGTGGGCAGCTTTATTGGTATGCAGTTCTGCCATTTCACATACTTGTTTTCCCGACAATGATGCGTAATTTGATTCGAAAGGCTAATCGCACCGATTATGCCAATTCATAAGTTCACGCCAGAAGTTGAGGCTCTCGCCCAAGAAATTCTGGCGTATAGCCTGCATCGTTTAAAAGATGATCCACCGCTAGATGGCCCGCGCACTGCCGAAGATTTATTTAACGAAGTTGGTAACACGATTACTGCTAAAGGTTTAGGTGGTCACGAAGCACTTGAGGTATTTACAAATGTTTTAGCAAAAGCGTGTATTTCAACTGATCATCCGCGTAACTTGGCATTTATTCCATCGGCACCAACTGAGTACTCCAACTTATTTGATTTAGTTGTCGGAGCAAGTTCACTTTATGGTGGCTCTTGGCAAGAAGGTGCAGGAGCAGTCTTTGCCGAAAACCAAGCGCTGCGCTGGATTGCAGATTTAGCTGGTCTGCCGCAATCTGCTGGCGGAGTATTTGTACAAGGTGGAACTAATGGAAATCTCTCTGCCTTAGTCGCGGCACGCGCAGATGCGCGCAAGAAATTTCCCGAAACTTCTCGTTGGGCAATTGCTTGCAGCACCGAAGCGCATTCATCTATCGCTACCGCTGCCCACATTATGGATGTGGATTTATTAAAGATCGAACCAGGTGAGGATCGCAAAATTCACGGCAGTGAAGTTGGTGCTGCTATTGATAAATTTCACGCCACAACACAAACCCGCGTCTTTGCCGTAGTCGCAACCGGCGGAACCACAAACCTGGGCATCATTGACGACCTAGAAACAGTTGGTGCAGCAACGCACTCACGAGATATCTGGTTCCACGTCGATGGCGCTTACGGTTTAGCCGCGCTTTGCGCCCCATCTGTGCGCGCCAAATTCAATGGAATCGAAAAAGCTGATTCGCTAATTGTGGATCCACACAAGTGGCTCTTCGCGCCATTTGATGCGTGTGCGCTTATCTATCGCAACCCTGAGATCGCAAGAGAAACGCACACTCAGCACGCCTCTTATTTGGAAACCTTGCACGATGGCTCCTGGTCACCTTCAGATTATGCAATTCACTTAACACGTCGCGTGCGCGGTTTACCATTCTGGTTCTCACTTGCTGCGCACGGAACCGATGCATACACCGAAGCGATGGAAGAGACTTTAAATGTGGCGCACGCCGCTGCAGATTTAGTGCAAGCCCATCCAAATTTGCAGCTTGTTATGGAGCCAGAACTTTCTATCGTTGCCTTTAAACGCAATGGATGGGCGCCGGCAGATTATCAAAAGTGGAGCGATAAATTATTAGCAGATCAAATTGGTTTTATCCCGCCATCATCAGATAATGGTGAAGCAATTTTGCGCTTTGCCATAGTAAATCCATGGACCAAGGTTTCTGATATCTCAATGATTTTAGATACGCTCTAAATCCCACAATTTATGCGCTCCCTAGTTTAAGATTTGGCATATGTCAGCGCTCGAAAATAACCAGCAAGCGAGTAATTCACTGAGCGACCTAGAAATTCGCATCTTAGATTTCGAATCTAACTGGTGGCGCTTTGCTGGCGCTAAAGAGTCTGCAATTAAAGAGTTATTTGATCTAAACGCACCACGTTATTACCAACTTCTCAACGACCTTATTGACCGGGACGATGCCCTCACCGCATCTCCTATGCTCGTTAAGCGCTTGCGCCGCCTCCGTGAGGCCCGCATGAACGCTCGCTCAGCGCGATAAATCCACCTCGTTTTGCACCTCTCAATATAAGGCCGTAGATTTGGCGTTAGCACTCTCGGGGTGTGAGTGATAAAACGCCCTCCAATGTTAGAAACTTAGAAGGAGTAACTCATGGCAAAGATGATTGCCTTTAATGAAGAAGCCCGTCGTGGCCTAGAACGCGGAATGAACGTTCTCGCTGATGCAGTCAAGGTAACCCTTGGACCTCGCGGACGTAACGTCGTACTAGAAAAGAAGTGGGGCGCCCCAACGATTACCAACGATGGCGTTTCAATCGCTAAAGAAATTGAATTAGATGATCCGTGGGAAAAGATTGGCGCAGAATTAGTTAAAGAAGTTGCTAAGAAGACAGATGATGTCGCAGGCGATGGAACAACTACTGCAACCGTGCTTGCACAGGCACTTGTTCGCGAAGGACTTCGCAACGTAGCGGCCGGCTCAAACCCAATGGCGCTAAAGCGCGGTATTGAAAAGGCAGTTGCTGCGATCGTTGCAGAACTCGCATCAATGGCCAAGAGCGTTGATTCCAAAGAGCAGATTGCAGCTACTGCATCTATCTCTGCGGCTGATTCCACAATCGGTGACATGATCGCCGAGGCAATGGATAAGGTCGGCAAAGAAGGCGTAATCACTGTTGAAGAATCAAATACCTTTGGTCTTGAACTCGAACTAACTGAAGGTATGCGCTTTGATAAAGGCTATATCTCTCCATATTTCGTAACCGACCAAGATCGTATGGAAGCAGTCCTTGAAGATGCCTACATCTTGATCGTTAACTCAAAGATTGCAAATATCAAGGATCTAGTACCAGTACTTGAAAAGGTTATGCAATCAGGTAAGCCACTTGCGATCATCGCCGAAGATGTTGAAGGCGAAGCACTGGCAACACTTGTTGTAAATAAGATTCGCGGAATCTTCCGCGCAGCAGCAGTTAAAGCACCAGGTTTCGGTGATCGTCGTAAGGCGATGTTGCAAGATATTGCCATTCTTACGGGAGCCACTGTTATCTCTGAAGAAGTTGGTCTCAAACTAGAAAGTGCTGGCCTAGAACTTCTGGGTCGCGCTCGCAAAGTTGTGATCAGTAAAGAAGAGACAACCATTGTTGAAGGTGGCGGAGATGACGCACAGATCAAGGGTCGCGTCGCACAAATTCGCTCAGAAATCGAAAAGTCTGATTCAGATTACGACCGCGAGAAGTTGCAAGAGCGTCTTGCAAAGCTCGCTGGTGGCGTTGCTGTAATCAAGGCTGGCGCTGCAACAGAAGTTGAACTTAAAGAGCGCAAGCACCGCATCGAAGATGCAGTACGTAACGCAAAGGCTGCAGTTGAAGAAGGCATCGTCGCCGGTGGTGGCGTTGCACTTTTGCAGGCAGCAACTCAAGCATTTAAGAAGTTAAAGTTGGATGGCGAAGAAGCTGTTGGTGCAAAAATCGTAGAACTTTCGATCGAAGCTCCACTAAAGCAGATCGCAATCAACGCTGGTCTTGAAGGCGGAGTCGTTGTAGAAAAGGTACGTCACCTAGAAAATGGTTTCGGACTTAACGCTGCAACTGGCGAATACGTCGACATGATCAAATCTGGAATCATTGATCCGGCCAAGGTAACTCGCTCTGCGCTGCAGAACGCGGCATCAATTGCTGCGCTCTTCATCACAACAGAGGCGGTCATTACCGACAAGCCAGAGAATAAGCCAGCTGCCCCAATGGGTGGCGACGGCGGCGGAATGGATTTCTAATTTCATGACAAAAGGGTTCGACGCACAAGAGATTGCAAGAGATGCCGCACTTGCGGGGGCCGAAACGCCTTCGCAGGTCGGTGCTTTTATCTCTGTCGAATTCGAAGATGAAAATCGTGTCGCAAGTTATTTATTTAGCGCTGATATTCAAGGTTATAAAGGTTGGCGCTGGTGTGTCACTGTTGCAAAGGTAGATGCATCAGCTGCCCCAACTGTTTGTGATGTAGTTGTTCTTCCTGGCCCAGATTCACTTCTTGCGCCAGATTGGATTGAATATAAAGATCGTATTCAGCCAGAAGATATTCAGCCTGGAATTATCGTGCCAAGTGTTTTAGATGACACACGTTTAGTTCCAGGTATTAACGCGCTAATTCAAGATGAAGGTTTAGATGCAACTGAAACCTTCGACCTTGGTCTAATGCGTCCACGTGTACTTTCAATCGAAGGTCGCGATCAAGCAAGTAAGCGTTGGTACACAGGTGATCGCGGACCAAATACTCCGCTGGCACAGAACGCACCAAAGCCTTGCGCATCTTGCGGATTCTTTATTCCAATCGCCGGCTCACTTCGCGCATCATTCGGTGTTTGCGCCAATGCGATCGCACCCGATGATGCACGCGTTGTCTCGGTCGATCACGGCTGCGGCGCACACTCCGAAGCTACGCTCAACAACTAGCTTTTATTCGGGTTCACGTTCGCCTTTGCTTGCGATAAACTTGCCACCTGCCCGCACCCCAGCGGCTACACGAGTACCGAAATTCTTATAAGGAGCACCCCATGCCTACAGGCCGCGTTAAATGGTTTAGCCTCGAAAAAGGTTTTGGATTTATCTCAAATGATGAAGGCGAAGATGTTTACCTTGCTGCATCATCACTTCCTGAAGGCGTAGCAACAGTTAAGCCTGGAACAAAGATTGAATTCAGCGTTATCGATAGCCGCAAAGGTCCACAAGCGATGTCGGTACGTATCGTTGATGCACCTGTTTCACTTGCCGAAAACTCTCGCGTTAATAGCGATGATTTAGC
>CAXNEU010000022.1:0-15562 GCA_964201705.1 Candidatus Planktophila sp.
CACCTTCAACATCTTAGGCGATGATTAAAAGTGGCTTATTTGCTTGGGCTACTTTTTCAAGTACTGGCAACAATTCTGCGAGCGCAGAGATCTTGTTGCCTGAGATAAGTACGAAGGCATCCTCAAGGATTGCTTCCATACGATCTTGATCGGTTACGAAATATGGAGAGATGTAACCCTTATCAAATTGCATACCTTCAGTGAACTCAAGTTCAAGCGCTGTAGTCGATGCTTCTTCAACGGTGATTACGCCATCTTTACCGACTTTATCCATTGCTTCAGCAATGAGTTCGCCGATTGCGCGATCTTGGGCAGAAATTGTGGCAACGTCTGCGATCTGCGCTTTATCTTTTACAACGGTTGCATTTTCAGCCAAACGTGCAGATATCGCAATAACAGCGGCTTCAATTCCCTGCTTTAGATCCATTGGCTGTGCGCCAGCGGCGAGGTTACGCAAACCCTCTTTAACCATTGCTTGGGCAAGAACAGTTGCTGTTGTTGTTCCGTCACCGGCAACATCGTTGGTCTTTGTCGCAACTTCCTTTACGAGCTGTGCGCCCATATTCTCGGCTGGATCTGAAAGTTCAATCTCTTTCGCAATTGTTACACCGTCGTTGGTAATCGTTGGTGCGCCAAATGACTTCGAGATAACCACGTTGCGACCCTTAGGGCCGAGCGTTACCTTGACAGTGTCAGCGAGGATATTTACTCCGCGCTCCATTGCGCGACGAGCTTTCTCGTCGAATTCAAGAATTTTTCCCATTACTACTTCTCGATTACAGCGAGGATGTCACGGGCTGAAAGTACGAGGTACTCCTCATTGTTGTACTTAACTTCAGTTCCGCCGTACTTGCTGTAGAGAACAACGTCGCCGACCTTGACATCCATAGGGACGCGAACGCCATCATCGAAGCGACCAGGACCTACGGCAACAACTTTGCCTTCCTGTGGCTTCTCTTTTGCAGTGTCAGGAATTACGAGACCTGATGCTGTTGTTGTTTCGGCTTCTGATGCCTTAACTACGATGCGATCTTCGAGTGGCTTGATGGCTACTGCCATGGTTTTTTCTCCTTCAATTAGCAGTGTGGGGCTTAGAGTGCTAACTGTAGTTCTAGAGGGCAACTCGCTCAACTTGGAGGGCAGAATTAGCGTCAAAGGCCTGTGGGCCAGGTTTGCGCCCCGCTGCGACCATCAGAGAGCCCAAGGCGGCGACCATTGCCCCGTTATCGGTGCACAGCGCCGGGCTTGGAATTCGCAAACGAACCCCCGCTTTTTCACAACGCTGCTCGGCCAGATATCGAAGTCTGGAATTTGCCGCGACCCCGCCAGCGATAACCAACGAATCAATTCCGGTTGCCTTGCAAGCAGCCAAAGATTTTTGAAGCAAGACATCAACAATTGATTCTTGGAAAGATGCTGCGACATCGCCCTTTGCATAATTTGGCGTGCTTTCAAGATATCTAGCAACCGCCGTCTTTAAACCGGAGAATGAAAAATCATAAGGCCGGGTGGCCCAATCGTTGCTTGTTGTTAAGCCGCGTGGAAAATCTATTGCAGTAGGCGAACCAGATTGTGCGGTGCGATCAATAGCCGGCCCACCTGGAAAACCAAGCCCCATCACGCGAGCAATTTTATCGAAAGCCTCCCCTGCGGCATCATCCATCGTTGCACCGAGTTTGGTAATCGATGATGTGATGTCATCTACTTGCAACAGTGATGAATGCCCGCCACTTACCAAAAGCGCAATTGTCGGATCAGTCGGCAGATCATGCGTTAAGTAATCAACGCTGATATGTGCGGCTAAATGATTAACGCCGTACAAAGGTTTACCAAGGCCTAGTGCCAATCCGCTAGCTGAGGCCACGCCAACCAAAAGCGCACCGACTAAGCCTGGGCCGGCAGTCACAGCAACGGCGTCAATATCTTTTAGTGAAATACCAGCATCACGCACTGCTTTATCAATGCTCGGCAACATCGCCTCCAAGTGCGCGCGGCTAGCGATTTCAGGAACAACTCCCCCAAAGCGCGCATGCTCTTCAACGCTGGATGCGATTACATTTGCCAACAACTTTCGCCCGCGGACGATTCCGATTGCGGTTTCATCGCAAGATGTTTCAATCCCTAAAACTATTGGCTCGCTCATTACTTGAGCTCCTTACGCATTACGAAGGCATCTAAACCAGGTCCGTAATAACCTTCTCTGGTTGAGATTTTTTGGTAGCCCAACGTTTCGTAAAGAGTAATCGCGCTGACATTTTTTGTACCAACTTCCAACATCATCGCCGGGGCTTGCTTTGTCGCCGACCAATCCTCCAAAGCCTTCATAAAATGAGTAGCAATGCCTTGGCGTGTGTATTCAGGCAGAACCGCAACGGTTAACACATCTGCTTCAACGCCGGCGGCCACAACCAAGACAGCGGCATAGCCAACGATTTGATCTTGATCATTTGATGCAACGATGAAATGTCGTGAATTCGGAACACCTTTAAACTCTTCTTTAAATTGCCCCATCGACCAAGGCGAATCAGCAAAGAGAACTCGCTCCATAGAAACCAAGACCGGAAGATCAAGTTGAATTGCAGCGCGGTAGTGGATCATGTGCGCTCCACAGTTGGCACCGCATCAGGGCGGCGCAGATACATTGGCTCAGTAACGCTTTGTGAGGCGCTAAGTAAAACCAGCTTCTGCAAATTTGGATACTGGCCAATAATAAATTTGGCCACTTCATCAGGCTTACTAACCGATGGTCCCGAAACACGCACCCCGTCTTTGTAACTCGCCCAGTAAATTTCCTTGCGCCGCGCATCTATGGCCACGGTGTATTCGCTCTTATCAACAACTATGGCATCTAGCGAACAAACGCCAATAACCGGAATTTCACGAGCTAGCGCAAAAGATTGCGCGAAGGTAATTCCTACACGAAGTCCGGTAAATGGCCCAGGTCCCATACCAACAACGACTTGATCAGGTTTCGGACAAATATCTAAAGCTTTTATTACTAATTCGGTGATTGCAAAACCATGTTCGGTTGCACCTTCGTGAAAAGATTCAAATAGAACTTTGCCATCTTCAACCACACCAACAATGGTGCGCGATGTTGCAGTATCAATTGCAAGTGAAATCGTCATAACTTCAACTCTGCCCAACGTGGACCGATTGCCCGCCAAGTTACAGCGCGCTCTTCATCACTGCGATCAATATCAATTTCTAACCGCTCATCAGATAACCGGGCAGATTCTTCCCCGCCCCATTCGATAACGGTGACTGCACTTTCACGTGCGGTATCTAGATCCAAATCATCCAGGTAGAGCGCGGCTTTGCCGCCGTCTAATAAACGGTAGGTATCGACGTGGATTAAAGAGAGCGGGCCTTTATGAATACGTGAGATCACAAAGGTCGGAGAAGTAACTTCATCAAAACCAAGGGCTGAACCGATGCCTTGCACCAGCACTGTTTTGCCAGCGCCCAGTGGGCCATTTAAAAGGATTAAATCCCCGGCGCGAAGTTGTGAGCCAATTCTTTTACCGAGATCAAACATCTCTTGCGCTGATGCGATCTTCATAATGGTTAAGGGTACTAGTGAAAAAGAAACAGGGGCCGCGCTCTCGCGCGACCCCTGTTTTATAGGATCTTTACTTCAACTTATAAACTACTGGTTGAAGTACTTTAAGTATGGATAGAACGTGTCACGATCTATCTTTAGCCCCTTTGCACGGTGGACCTTTGATAACTGTCCAGCGTTCCATGGCAAGTCACCGTTCTCGGCTGCAGCAATGGCAGTATCGATTACGAGCTTGTATTGGGCCATTGTGAAGTTGGTGTGACCGGTACCTGGTGTGTTAGTTAACGCAACAGGTGATCCAGCAGCATCGAACTTTGACCAAGTCTTAGGGGTTACACTCCAAAGAACTTGCAATTTGCGAACTGGTGCCTTGTATACACCGCTCTTTTGAGCGGCTTTCTTAGCAGCAGCCTGTGCAGCAGCGAAATCTGCTTCATACAGATCAGAGTAACGCTGAAGGATTCCTGCAGGTTCGATTGGATCGTGTTGACCGATCATCATCACCGTTGGAACTTTGATCTTACCGGTGTGATTCATCAACGTTGCAGCCTTCGCCATCGCGGCAGCATCACCCTTGATGCGTGGTGCATCTGGATTAAGCGGATTTAGCGTTAACAACATGCCAGCAATTGATGCATTACCACCAAGACCTGCGTTGTGAACAGTGCGATCTTCATCGCTTAGCTGCTTTGAGTAATCAGTCTTCTGATTATCTGACCAGACTCCACCCAACTTCGCGTCCAAGTCACGTGCTCCTGCAAGTGCGTAGACCAATACGTTAGATAGATTTTCTAGAACTCCCAGCGCTGGTGCATATGCCAATGGCCATGCAGTAACTGCAGCGCCACCAGGGGTTGCGATGCTGTCAAATGAAGTGCTCTGCGTGCTAACTCCAGCCATAAGACCGACCATCAAGAGCGCACTGCGTGAAGGAATTCCCTTCGCTTGAAGTGCCTTTGCTGAAGCACTTGAAGTTGTTGGCCAAGCACCTGATGCAACGCCAGCCTTAAGAGCAGTTAGGACTGCCGCAAATTTCTGTCCGTCTTGCAACATTTGCATATCGCCAGCAAGTCCTGGTGCGTAACCACTTAACTTAATTGATGGGTCGAACCAGGTTTTGATTAACCACAACATATCAATGAAGTACTTGGTCTGTGCGTTAAATGCATCAACTGGATTCATAACCGCAGCTGAAGCAAGTAACTCTGGGTTCTTCTCAGCAAATGCCTGAGTAATTCCGCCACCCATTGAGTAACCCCAAGCCACAACCTTCTTAGTTGTTGTGAACTTTGTCTTGAAGATTCCTACGAGTTCAGCGTTGGTCTTTAGAGCTTCATCAAGGTTCCATGCCTGAGTGCTGAAACCAGAACCCATAACAGCGACGCCTTTATCGGTTAGGTACTTAATTAATTCAGGGTTTCCACCAATACCTGAACCAACACCAACAACAGTTGGCGCAATGTACGCTGCCGAGTCAATTGGAGCTGTGTAACCCGGAACATAGGTATTTGACCCAAATCCGTGTGACCAGATTGTGACAGTGCCATTGAATGTGGCAGGAACAACCATCTTGTAGGCAGCGCCGTCAGATGTTGTACCGGTACAAGTTTGTACAGGCGTTTTGCCATCACAAGTTGGACCAGTTGCCGCAGCGTTAGCTGGTGCTGCGACTACGAGCGTTGCAAGCAACGCAGCTGTTGAAACTAGCGCGAATGCGCGTGATTTAAACGATGTAGTTCTCATTAGTTAGGCAATCCCTTCGCTGGCATCTTTGGACGAGCATAAGTTGATTTCACAACAGCGCCAGTACCAGAATCTGTGGTGTAAGGCGTGTATGTGAAAGTGGCGTTGGGGACAAGGTCACCAGAACTATTGAATGTTCCGAACCAGTATCCGTTGTAACCAGCGGTGCTTGTCTTTGAGTAGTTCAGAGGAACTAATCCAGCGCTAGCAAATTTTGCTCCACTGTTATCAATGGCTGCAAGGAGTGATTTGCGAGTTAAGTTCTTACCGGCTGCTTGTAGGGCCTGAACTGCAACAAATGCTGTGTTCATACCAATAAGTGCCCAGCTGTTGAACTTAGCTTTTGAGTTGTATTTGGTATTAATCTCTTTAAACAACTCAACGTACTCGTCCTTTGGATCAACAACTGATGGTAAGAATGACATCGATGTTGCGCCAATGATGTAAGGCACTGTCGCTGGGTTGATTGATCCAATATCTGCACCGACAGAACCCAGGATCCACTTAGGTGCATATTGCGCCTTTGCAGCGGCCAAGATTGTGTACAGGGTTGCACTTGCTACGCCAAATACAACCTGGACTTCGCATCCCTTGGCTTTGAACTTAGTGATCCATGAATCTGGTACGCCAGCAACACCTTGAGAAAGTGATGGGTAAGCAACCTTCTCTGTGAACTCAAGATTGCCATATGCCTTGTCGAAACCGACAAGTGCGTCATCACCAAAGTCATCATCCTGATACAACAAGCAAACTTTCTTTGTTGGATAGGTTTCGTTTACATACTTTCCAATCATCTTTGCTTCCATAATATATGAAGGCAAAATCATGCTTGAAGTTGGGAATTTCTTGCGATCGGCAAATCCGCTAAAGCCGGTATTAACAAAGAGGCTTGGAATGCCACGCTTGCCGAGGTTTACCGCAGATGCAACAGCCTTGTTGTTTGCGGTTCCAAGGGCGCCGATAATTGCAAAGACTTTATTTGTGCCAATTAAATCTTGAGTATTCTGAATTGCCCGCTTCGGTATGTAACCATCATTCTTTACAATCAGACTGATCTTGCGACCATTTACACCACCGTTTGCGTTGACATAATCAAAATATGCCTTCATCGCACCTGGTAGTTGGTTGTAGCCGAAGCTGGCTGAGCCATCGAGCGGCAAGGTTATGCCGAGTTTGATTGTGGATGAAGTCACGCCAGTCTCTGATCGCGGCGAAATTGCTTGCGCCGGCATAACAGAGAGTGAGAGCGCAGCTGCAGCCGTCACTGCGGAAGTTACGAGAAACTTCCGACGAGTCGTTCTGATCATATTTTTCCTTCCATCGAGGGGTATAACGGGGTAGATCCGTACTGCTGAGTAATGGTAATCATACGAGCGCTTTACCTTTACTTACTATGACGCGACCGAAACTTCTCGATCGGACCTTTCGGGGCTAAGAAGACCGTCAAGATCAAAAGTGCGCTGACAATAAAGTCAGGCAATAACGTGGCGAGATTCTCAGAACCGCTCCATCGATCTGAGACCGAAGAGGCGATCAGAGGAACCGCAACCAGAAGTACAGAGCCAATAATGACCCCTCCGAGGGTATTTACGCCAGAGAGGACAGCCCCAGTAGCGATAAAAAAGGAGAGGGCAAGCGGAAATGCGCTTGGCGAGACGTTATTCATCGTCATTGCCAAGAGCGCCCCGGCCAGACCAGCCAGGCCAGAGCTGACGGTGAAAGCCAAGACTTTGGAGCGGCCAATAGTGATCCCCGAAAGCTCGGCGGCGACTTCGTTGCTTTTCAGCGCTCGCCATCCACGGCCATAGCGAGAGCGCAAAATGTTTTGCACCCACCACATCGAAATCAGCGCTGCCAGAGTTGCGATCCAGAGGAACCATTTGTATTGCGTAAAAGTTTCTCCCAAAGAAAGTGGAGGCCATCCCGCATCAAAAGAAATTCCTTGTTCTCCACCTAAAATCGAAAATTGATTTGCAATTGAAGGTAAGCCAACGGCAAAGGCAAGAGTTGTTCCCGCTAGATATGGTCCCGACAATCGCGCAGCTGCCGTTCCAAGAATTGCACCAACCAGCGCGGTAATTAAAACTGCTGCTACGAAACAAATCCAGATCGGCGCGCTGAAATAAATTTGAGTCAGAGCCGCTGTGTATGCACCGACCGCAAGGAGCGCACCGTGGCCGAGTGAAATTTGGCCGGAGTAACCAGTCAATAAAATTATTGAAGCAATTGCCACTACGAAAACGGCGACGGTTGCGCCTTGGTAAGCTCGCCATTCATCAACAATATTGCTCAATATATATACAACAAGTGCAATAAGCGCAAAACCAACGAAGCGATGTTTATTTGTAATATGACGGCTATGCACGGCGACCACCTTTAACTCCGATGATGCCACTTGGTCGCAAAAGCAAAACCAAAATCAAAATTAAGAAAGCCGCAAAGAAGACCAAGGAGCTTCCGAGATACATTAAAATAATCGCCAAGATAACCCCAAGAGTTAATCCGCCGACGACTGCTCCAATTAAACTTTCGATTCCGCCGATTACCGCAGCGACAAAGCCAAATACCAAAAGCAGACTAAATTCAAATGCATCGGGCGTAACTGATCCTGAACCATTTATCGTCTGTAATATTCCAGCAGTCGCACCGGCGGCACCGGCGATGGCCCAACCAAGTGTGCGAATTAAGTCGACTCGAATTCCTGATAGCCGTGAAATTTCAGGTGCAAATGAAGCCGCCCGTAAAGAGAGTCCCAAATTTGTACGTTGGAAAACTAGAGTTAGCGAAATCATTAGTGCAAGAACTATCCCAAGAATTAAAAGGCGCAGCGGGGAAAGCGCGATACTTTCGCCTGAAACGATAAAACCTTTATCCGACAGCGGTGGAGAAATAACTCCGACGCGATCTCCATATACAAATTGCAATATTGATTTGATAATTCCGAGCATGCCAAGGGTTGCAATTATGGGTAAAAAGATCTCTTGGTTCTTATCTCCAGAACGTTTTAGCAGCGGACGCAAGAAAAAGTATTCGATAAATGCTGAAAATGCGGCACCGGCCACCATTGCGAGTGGAAGTGCAATCCAAAATGATCCAGTCTTTTCTAGAACCGCAGCGCCTACAAAAGATGATGCAAGTGCCAGACCGCCAGCAGCAAAGTTAACTACGCGCGTGCTTCGCCATACCAATACGATGGAAATTGCCATCAGCGAATAAATGGATCCAGCAGTTATGCCGATCAGCAGCGTATTGAAAAATTCAAACATAGCTAGAACCCCAAATAAGCAGCGCGCACTGCGGGGTCATCTCGAAGCGCAGCTGCGCTACCTGTCGCGGCGATAGAACCAAGATTTAAAACGATACCGATATCGGCAATCTTTAGCGCGCCCATGGCATTCTGTTCTACCAATACAACGGTTAACCCCAGCGCATTTGTTAAATCGCGAATGGATTGGAAAATTTGTTCAACTACTAGAGGTGCCAAACCAAGTGAAGGCTCATCAAGTAAAAGCAATTGAGGTTTTGCCATCATTGAACGTCCGATAGCCAACATCTGACGTTCACCGCCTGAAAGTGAATCAGCGCGTTGTGAAAGACGCTCACCTAAACGCGGAAAGAGATCGACAACATCTTGCTTTGATTTTGCCGCTTCTTTACGGTTGCGACGCCAGAGCGCACCTAAATCTAAATTCTCTGAAACGGTTAACTCTGGGATAACAGACTTTCCTTCACTGACATGCGAGATTCCGTGGCGCACCAAAGATTCTGGTTTTGAATGCAAAATATTGTGATCGCCCCAAGTTGCACTTCCATCACTTGCCTTGTTTAGGCCAGAGAGTGTGCGCAAAAGAGTGGTCTTGCCTGCACCGTTGGCACCGATTACAGCAGCCAACTGCCCCTTCTCGATTGAGATAGAGACTCCGTGCAGCGCCCGAATAGCTCCGTGATCAACCACCAAATTTTTAATTCTTAACATTAGTACACCCCGGTTCCGAGGTAGGCAGCGATCACAGCGGGGTCGCGACGCACGGTTTCGGCGGCACCGCTTGCAATAACTTCACCGAAATTTAAAACATATAAACGATCGCATACGCTCATTACGACATCCATATGATGTTCCACAATTAAAATCGACATAGTCGCAGTTAAGTTGCGAATTAAATTATTCATCCATTCAATATCTTGTGGGCCCAAGCCACCCGCTGGTTCATCCAACATCAAAATCTTTGGTTCAGAAACTAGAGCGCGCGCAATTGAAACTCGCTTGGTATCTGGATAAGCCAAAGTATCTGCGCGACGATTAGCCAAGGTGCCGGCATAGACACGATCAAGTGCACGCATCGCCTTATCGCGCAAGATTTCTTCATCTCGTTTATTTGTGCCAAGTGCTGCTGAAATCAATCCGGTCTTGGCCAGCTTCTGCGCCCCAACCATTACATTTTCTAGAACGGTTAACTCAGGGAAAAGTCCAACGCCTTGCAGCGTGCGCGAAATACCGAGGTCAATTAATTCATCAGTGCGTGGCCAAGAACGTTCTTTGCCTTCAAATTCAAATTTTCCGGAATCTGGTTTAACCAATCCGCACATTGCATTAAATAAAGTTGTCTTACCGGCGCCATTTGGTCCGATGACTCCGACAACTTCATTAGGGCGAAGTTCCAGGTGTACATCTTGCAGAGCTTTAAGCCCGCCAAAAGAAATACTGACACCCTTTGCGTGCAACAGTGCGGCGCTCATAGTTGGTAGATTCTAGGCACACGCGGGCCAATTCGTGTAACTAACTCGTAATTTATCGAGCCGGCTGCACTTGCCCAGTCATCTGCGGTGTATTCCCCACCCGCACCTGGTCCAAAAATACTCACCCAATCCCCAGATTTCGCAGTTGATGTAGCGCCCAGGTCAACAACAAATTGATCCATTGAAACGCGGCCGATAATCGGTGCGCGCTTGCCGTTAAAGGAGACACCAGCGTTCTTGGCGATACGCGGTATGCCATCAGCGTAGCCCATAGCGACTAAGCCTAGTTTTGTATCCGTCTTTGTAATTTCAGTTGCGCCATAACCAACAGGTGATCCTGCGGGGACATCTTTTACTAAATGTAACTTTGCGCGAAGGGTCATCGCTGGCTTTAAAGAAAGTTTTTCAGAGCTGCCTAAAGTTTTTACATCAGGACTGAGCCCATACATTGCGATGCCGGTGCGCACCATGTCAAAGGCGGAAGCGGGATCAATTAAAGTTGCCGCAGAATTTGAGAGATGTCGAATTATATTTGTGTACCCAAATGATTCTAAAGTGGCAACCATTTTTTTAAAGCGAGTTAACTGTTCGAGGTTTTGTGGCTGGCCTGGTTCATCAGCGCGCGCAAAGTGAGAAAATATGCCAATAATTTCTACACCTTGTACGTGATTGGCATCGATCTCACTCCACTCAGATAAGAATCCGCCACGCGTCATTCCGGTATCTACTTCTAAATGAACGCGAGGTCTTTTTGATCCAGCAACCGCGCCAACTTCATCAAGTGCTTTAATTGATGACACTGCGATATCAATATCGTTATCTACCGCGATCTTAAAGTCAGATCCTGGGGGAAGAAGCCAGGCCAAGATCGGTGCAGTGATTCCCGCAGCGCGAAGTGCAATCGCTTCTTCAAGAAGGGCAACGCCTAACCAAGTTGCACCGCCTTCCAGCGCCGCATTTGCAACTGGAATAAGACCATGACCGTAGGCATCTGCTTTAACTACAGCCAGCAAATCAACCCCGGCTTTGGCTTTGAGAAATGCGACATTTGCTTTTATCGCTGATAAATCAACAACTGCTTCTGCGCGATTTGTCATCGCTCCACCACAACCATTGCAGATGCGATTCCGGCATCGTGAGATAGCGAGAGATGAACCTTTGCGCCGTCTATCAATTCAGCAATTTCCCCGCGGAAAAGAAAATCTGGTTTGCCGCTTTCGTGATTGATTACTTCTGCATCATGCCAAGGCAAACCGTGGCCAGCGTTTAAAGCTTTTGCCAGTGCTTCTTTTGCGGCAAAGCGCGCGGCTAAAGAAGGGATTGGCTGGGTTGCTTCAGCGGGGGTAAATAACTTTTCGCGAAGCGATGGAGTTCGTTCTAGCGATTCGGCAAAGCGCGCGATATCGACCACATCGATACCAATGCCATCAATCATGTTCTTTAGTGTAATTGGGGTTAAGAGAGTTGGCTATTGGAAGGCCAATAGCGATCAACAGCAATTATTAAGACCAATAAAGAGCCACCAATGAAGAGTCCACCAAGTAAATCTGAGAACCAATGAGTGTCGCGAATCAGCGATACCGTGCAGACGGTCAAACTAATGGTTGCAACGCCAGCACTTGCCAATCGTCCACGGTAACGATTCACGTGCGCATATCTATAAATTAAATATGCGAGAACTCCCCAAGTAAGCAAAGCGTTTGATGCATGGCCACTGGGATATGACATTCCGCCAAAATGAAGTAGATCGATTCCAACTTTTGGTTTAGTGCGCCCTAGCCAGAATTTAAAAAATCCAACAACTAGATTGAGGCAAATTAAAGAGAGAATCGCTAAATTAAGTGGGCGCCAAGTTCTGAAGCGGCGTGCGATATAGAAGGCGGCGATTAACAAAGCAGTTGCAGTAACACCACGTAGACCAAGATCATCGAGGCGGCGAATAATAAAACCGCCTATCCCCTGAAACTTAGGCCTGTCCAAGTCATGGATCCACTTATCTATTTCGATCAGCGGCCCATTGGTAATAACTTGCTGCGTTGTAAGTAAAAAGCCGATAAAAAGTATCGCTGACCAGCGAAAAGCTCGTTCCATCTGCGCGCGACGTGCATCAAGTACTACCGACATGTTTATTCGACCGTAACTGATTTAGCCAAATTGCGGGGCTGATCTACATCGTTTCCACGGGCAACCGCCATTTCATATGCAAATACTTGCAAAGGAACGGTGGCTAATATCGGTTGAAACAGTGGTGAACAGGCCGGAATACGAATTATGTGTTCTGCACCAACGACTTCTGCGCCTTCGTGTGCAATAACAATTACACGCGCGCCACGTGCTTTTACTTCTTGAATATTACTTAACATCTTTTCATCAAGGGCGTGATCGCTGCCTGAAGGCAGGATTGCTATTACCGGTGTGCCTTTATCTTTATCGATCAGTGCGATTGAGCCATGCTTTAACTCACCGCCGGCAAATCCTTCGGCGTGAATATAAGCCAACTCTTTTAACTTCAGTGCGCCTTCTAATACAACGGGATAGCCGATATTGCGGCCAATAAATAGCACAGTCTCTGATTTGGCAAAGGTGCGGGTCAAGGCACGAAGTGGCTCGACCGTTTCTAGTATTTGTTCAATCTTGCCTGGAAGCTCGAGCATTTCGTTGTAGAGATCGTGTACTTGCCCATCGCTCAATTCACCGCGGACTTGGGCTAAGTGCAGCGCAATTAAATCAACGGCAACGATCTGGGTTAGCAAAGCCTTGGTGGATGCAACTGCAATTTCCGGGCCAGCGTGTGTGTACAAGACCGCATCTGATTCGCGCGGAATAGTTGAGCTGTTGGTATTACAGATGGCAAGAACTCGCGCACCGGCGGCCTTGGCATGGCGGATCGCCATCAAAGTATCCATCGTCTCGCCAGATTGGGAAATTGCAATAACCAATGTGCTGGAATCAATAATTGGATCGCGGTAACGGTATTCGCTGGCGATTTCTACTTCAACTGAAATCTTCGCCCATTTTTCAATTACATATTTTGCGATCATGCCAGCGTGATAAGCGGTGCCACAGGCGATTACGACGATCTTCTTAAGCGCCTTTATCTCGGCATCTGACATATGTAATTCATCGAGTTCAATTTTGCCGTTATCTGTTAAGCGACCAATCAAAGTGTCAGCAACCGCCTTTGGTTGTTCAAAGATTTCTTTGAGCATAAAGTGTGAGTAACCACCTTTTTGCGCAGAGGCCGAATCCCAAGTAATTGTGTATTCCTTTGGGGCAATTGCTTTGCCATCTAAACCGATAATGGAGATTCCGGCGGGGGTCATTGTGATGATTTCATCTTGGCCCAGTTCAACCGCACGTTTGGTGTAATCGATAAAGGCTGCAACATCTGATGCCATAAAGTTTTCACCATCGCCTAAGCCAACTACCAAAGGAGAGTTGCGACGGACTCCGACGATAACTTCAGGAGCATCTGCATGGACTGCTACTAAGGTAAATGAACCACGCAGACGAGAAACCGCCTCTCGCATTGCTTGGGTCAGGTCACCTTTATGTGATTTACGTAGATCAGAAAGTAAATGCGCCACAGATTCAGTATCGGTCTCAGATGAGAAAGAGTGGCCGCGCGCTTGCAGTTCTGCTTTTAACTCAGAATAGTTTTCGATAATTCCATTATGGATAACGGCGAGTTTGCCTTCGTTATCTGTGTGCGGATGTGCGTTGCGATCTGTTGGTCCACCATGTGTAGCCCAGCGCGTGTGACCGATTCCGGAATGTACAACCGGCATATTTGCAGGGAGTGCGCCTTCTAGATTGGCTAACTTACCGGCGCGCTTTTCGATAAAGAGCGCACCTGATGTTCCGAGTGCGATACCTGCTGAGTCATAACCGCGATATTCGAGGCGACGCAAACCTTCAATTAAAGGAGTAATTGCAGACTGTGGCCCTGTGTAACCCACAATTCCGCACACTTTTTTTACCCCAGCTCTGCTTGAACGACCTTTGCGAGGTCATTTGCTATTTCGCTGGCTAGGTTATCACTCTGCGCCTCAACCATCACGCGGACAAGCGGTTCGGTGCCAGATGCTCTTAATAAAATACGTCCATGCTCGCCAAGTTTTGCTTCAACAGCAGCAACGGCGGCCTTAATCACTTGCGATTGATCTAATTTATCTTTAGCCACATTTTTAACATTTACGAGCACCTGTGGAAAGCGAACCATCGCAGATGCTAACTCTTGCAAAGTTTTTCCGGACTTAACAACTTCTTGTGCCAGCGCGAGTGCAGTAAGTGTTCCATCACCAGTTGTGGCGAAATCGCGCATAATTAAATGCCCAGATTGTTCGCCGCCAAGTGAGAAGCCTTTTTCAATCATCTTCTCAAGAACGTAGCGATCTCCGACTGCGGTTGTTTCAACTTTTATGCCGGCATCTTTCATAGCGTGCAGGAATCCGAGATTGCTCATTACCGTTGCAACAATTGTGTTTGATTTAAGCGAGCCTGATGCTTTAAATCCGCGCGCCAGAATTGTCATAATCACATCGCCGTCAATTTCAGCACCGTGTGCATCAATTGCTAAGACGCGGTCTGCATCGCCATCGTGGGCAACTCCAAAGTCTGCGCCCTCGCGTAATACAGCAGTTCGCAATTGTTCGAGGTGGGTAGAACCACAACCATCATTGATATTCCAACCATTAGGGGCATCAAAGATGGAAATTACTTCAGCACCGGCGCGACGGTAGGCCTCAGGTGAAACAGTCGATGCTGCGCCATTTGCGCAATCAACCACAATCTTTAAACCCTTTAGCGGAGTCTTAACCGATGCAAGCAAGTGTGCTAAATATCTTTCGCGCGCGCTTTCATCAACGATTGCTCGGCCTACGCCATTGCCAGTTGGACGCTCCCAAGGTTCGCCAATGCGGGCTTCGATCGCCTTCTCAATTGCATCATCTAGCTTTCCGCCGCCGCGAGAAAATAGTTTGATTCCATTATCTGGTGCTGGGTTGTGTGATGCCGAAATCATTACGCCGAGATCGGCACCAGATTCGGCAACTAAATGTGCAATCGCTGGAGTTGGCAAAACACCAACACGATAAACATCAACACCGGCGCTAGTTAAACCAGCAACAACGGCAGCTTCTAAGAATTCACCTGATGCGCGCGAATCTTGTCCCACGACCGCTTTAGGGCGATGTGATTTATCTGGATTTGTTTCAACGAGAATATGTGCCGCGGCAACGGCAACGTCGAGTGCTAATTCAGCGGTGAGATCACGGTTGACTAAGCCACGTATTCCATCGGTTCCAAAGAGTGCCACTGCTGTTCTGCGGCCCTTTGAAATTAACGCTTGCTGTATTGCGAACGCTTACGGGCCTTCTTCAGACCGTACTTCTTGCGCTCGATAACACGTGCATCACGTGAGAGGAATCCAGCTTTCTTTAGCGCTGGACGGTGTGCATCAACATCGATCTCGTTAAGTGAACGTGCAACGCCCAAGCGAAGTGCGCCAGCTTGACCAGA
>CAXNEU010000023.1:0-15188 GCA_964201705.1 Candidatus Planktophila sp.
CAGGCGGGGTTGGTCCTGACAGGCGGGGCGGTGCGACTGACTGGTTCGGGGCTGGGATGTCCGACATGGCCTGAATGCACCCCCGGTTCTTATACTCCCGTTCCCAATCAGGCCGAAGGTCAATTGCACGCCTGGATTGAGTTCGGAAATAGATTGCTTACCTTCGCACTAATTGCAGTTGCCATCGCGGTTATGGCACACGTCTTATTTAAGAGACGCCGAGATCTACGTTTATTGGCAATTGGTCAGGTACTTGGAATTTTAGGTCAAGGCGTACTTGGTGGGATCACCGTGCTTACTGATTTGCACCCCCTGCCTGTCGCAGGACACCTTTTACTTTCAATTATCTAGATCGCAGGTGCTACTTCTTTCTATGACCGACGAGAAAATGGCGCTATCCGAATAAAGCCAGCTGAGAAAATCACTGGAAATCTTTCAAGAGCGCATATCTATCTCACATTCCTAGTAATCACTCTAGGAACTTTGGTAACCGGTAGTGGGCCTCATGCTGGTGACGAACAGGCCAGACGTTTTGGCTTTGATATTCGCACAGTCGCCTCGATCCACGCAGAGGCGGTTATTGCACTTCTCGGACTTACCCTGGCGCTCTACGTTGCAGCTCGTGCAAATCCATTGCACCGCCGCCGACTAATAATCTTCACTGCCATCTCTCTTGCACAAGGCGCGATTGGTTATATCCAATACTTCACCGGGATACCTGAAATACTCGTCGCTGCACACCTCTTAGGATCGACTCTAGTTTGGATCTCAGCATGGCGTCTGCGATTAGCAATAACCACTTCCCCGGTCCGTACTCATACATCTAGCGCGGGGGAAAGTTCTTGATGCATAAATTAGAAAACTGGTCGGTAAATGATGATCGCGCTGTTGCATATGCCCGCGCCCTTGCAATGGATTCAGTGCAAAACGCTGGCCACGGCCATCCCGGTACTGCAATGTCACTGGCACCAGTTGCATACAACTTATTCCAGCGCCATTTAATTCACGATCCTTCAGATCCAAAGTGGTTGGGACGCGATCGTTTTGTTTTATCTTGCGGACACTCATCGCTTACTCTTTACACCCAACTCTTCTTTAGCGGTTACGGGCTTGAGATGGAAGATTTAAAAACTTTCCGTACCTGGAATTCACTAACTCCGGGACATCCGGAATATGGACACACTGCCGGCGTAGAAATGACGACTGGTCCTTTGGGTGCCGGCGTTGCAACTGCTGTTGGAATGGCTATGGCGGCGCGTTACGAACGCGGTTTATTGGATCCAGAAGCGGCTGCTAACTCTTCGCTCTTTGATCACAATATTTGGGTTCTCTGTTCGGATGGAGATCTGCAAGAAGGCGTCAGTAGCGAGGCTTCATCTCTAGCTGGCACGCAAGAACTTGGCAATTTAAAAGTTATCTATGACGATAATCGTATTTCAATTGAAGGTGACACTCACATTGCTTTTACCGAAGATGTATCGGCTCGTTACCGTGCCTATGGTTGGAATGTTATCGATGTAGCAGCGGCAAGTGATGGAAGCGTTGATTTGACTACATTAGATGCTGCGATGGTAGCGGCGAAGAAAGAGACCAACAAACCAACGCTAATTCGAATGCAATCAATAATTGCTTGGCCTGCCCCTAAGGCGCGCAATACCGCTGAATCTCACGGATCAGCACTTGGTGCCGATGAGATTATTGAAACCAAGAAGATGTTGGGCCTTAATCCAGATGAGCATTTTGCAATGCCGGCGGAAATTCTTGCGCATGTGCGCCAAGTAAAGGCCAGGGGTGCGCAAACACGTAAGGTTTGGAATGAGAAGTTCACCTCATGGCAGAGCGCGAATCCAGATCGTGCGACTCTTTTGAATCGTTTAATTAGTGGTGAATTACCTAAAGGTTGGGATACCGAACTTCCGCAATATCCTGCCGGTAAAGATGTCGCGACCCGCAAAGCATCCGGTGAAATCATTGCAGCACTTGCAAAGTCACTTCCCGAGTTTTGGGGTGGATCTGCCGATTTAGCAGGTAGCAACAACACGACGATCAGTGGCACAGGTTCTTTCTTGCCCGCCAGCAGCAAGATGGCTGGGGCAAATCCTTATGGTCGAATGATTCACTTTGGAATTCGCGAACATGCAATGGGTTCAATCCTGAATGGCATTGCGCTGCACGGTTTATCCAAAACATTTGGTGGAACATTTGCCGTCTTTAGCGATTACATGCGACCAGCGGTTCGTCTAGCGGCAATTATGGATCTTCCCAGCATCTTTATTTGGAGCCACGATTCAATTGGACTTGGTGAAGACGGACCGACTCATCAACCGATTGAGCATCTTGCAACGCTGCGCGCTATTCCTAATTTCTCAGTCGTGCGCCCCGCTGATGCCAATGAAGTACGAGAAGCTTGGAAAGCGATAATGCTTCGTCGTAAACCTGTTGGGCTATTGCTTTCCCGCCAGAACCTTCCGGTCTTTGATCGCACCTCGCACAGTTCTGCAGAGTTAGTAAATAAGGGCGCTTATATTCTTAAAGATTCTGCGACCACTGCTGATGTTGTGATCATCGCTACCGGTTCAGAAGTATCTGTCGCACTTGCCGTCCAGAGCGCATTGGCTGAGAAATCTATCGCTGCCCGTGTTGTAAGTGCTCCTTGCTTGGAATGGTTTGCGCAGGAAAGTTCTGCTTATAAAGAAAGCGTCCTGCCAAAATCAGCGCGGCTAAAGGTAAGTATCGAAGCGGGTATCGCGCAAGGTTGGCGTGAATATATTGGCGATAGCGGAATCGCTATCTCGCTAGAGCACTACGGTGCATCTGCTTCAGCCACGAAATTGTTTGCCGAATTTGGTTTTGGAGCAGACGTTATCGTTTCTAAAATTGAGGCCGCGCTGAAGTAATGATCACTTTAAACGGGCCAGCGTTAATTAAGGTCGATCGGAAGGACCCAATTTATTTGGCTCTTGCCGATGCCCATCCCAAATTGGCGAATAAGAATGCCGATACTTGGGGGCCAGCAGCCGCCAATGAAGCAGCGCTAAGACTTAACTGGGTTGATTTGGATGAGAGCTCTCGGGAATTACTTCCAATACTCGATGCGATAGCAGCCAAGTTTAGAGAGCTCGATGATTTGGTGTTATGCGGAATGGGCGGATCTTCCCTAGCTCCGGAAGTAATTGCCAAAAGTTATCGCAAAGAGATTTTTATCTTGGATTCAACTGATCCGGATTATTTAGCGCATGCGCTAGGCGGCTCCCCCGAGAAATTACTCGTGATTGTTAGTTCCAAATCAGGATCAACAATTGAAACCGCATCACAACGAGCCTTCTTTGAAGATCACTTACGGAACGCGAAGTTAGATCCAACTGCGCATATGTTATTTGTGACAGATCCTGGTTCGCCTTTAGATAAAGATGTGCGTGCAAAGGGATTTACAGTTATCAACGCAGATCCAAAGGTAGGTGGGCGATTTAGCGCCCTTACCGCCTTTGGTCTGACACCGGCTACCTTGATGGGAGTCGATGCTTCAATACTTCTAGATCAGGCTGGTGATGCGCGTGCGCAATTGCTCCAAAATCCTTCCGTCGCCCTAGACGTTGCTTACTTACTTATTACTCAGAGCGATCAATATTTGGGTTTCACAGATCTTGGTTCAAAATTTCCGGGTCTATCGGATTGGATCGAGCAATTAATTGCAGAGTCCACAGGAAAAGATCAAAAAGGACGACTGCCAATCGCGACAGAAGATTTCAATGAAGCGTCAGGTGGTGGCGCTTTCTCAATTTCTTTTGCACCCGGTGCTCAGTTAAGCGTTGCTGCCGATCTCGGTGAGCATTTCTTATTCTGGGAATGGGTAACCGCACTGATTGGTGCTGTACTAAAAGTTGACCCCTTTAACCAACCGAATGTCACCGAAGCCAAAGAAGCGACATCTGCAGTATTAGCGGAGTGGAATAACCAGTTACCGCAATTGGCTGCATCAGCCGTTGATGAAAGCATTGAAATTTTTGGAGATGGCAACACTTTAACTGCAGCGCTGAAGAATTTGATAGCCACAACCGATGCAGATGGTTACATCGCAATTATGGCTTATCTAGATCGTCGAGATGATGCTGCGATTGCTGAACTAAGAAGTATCTTGTCGAAGAAATCTGGTCGACCGGTATCTTTTGGATGGGGTCCAAGATTTCTCCACTCAACTGGGCAGTTCCATAAAGGTGGCCAACAGAATGGTTCCTTCTTACAAATAACTGGATCAACAAAATCCAGCTTTGCCGTGCCTGGTCAGCGCTTTGATTTTGCCACACTTCTTATGGCTCAAGCACTTGGTGATTTCCGAGCACTTGGGGCAAGAAAATACCCGCTCCTTCGTCTGAATTTGCTAGAACGAAAAGCGGGTATTACTCAATTGATAAGCGCTGCTAAAGCTCTTTAATTACTCGTCATCTCCACGAAGTTTGCGCAGAGCATCTTCCAGGATCTTTGCGCCTTCAGTATCAGTGCGACGCTCTTTTACATAAGCTAAATGTGTTTTGTATGGAATGTTTACAACTGCCTTAGGCGGATTGTTGCGATCGCGTCCTGCAGGTAATCCGCACTTTGGGCAATCCCATTCAGCGGGAATAACAACAGTCTCTTCAACAGCAAATGAAGGACGAACTTCGTGTCCATTGCCACACCAGTATGAAACGGTGGCGCGTTCAATCTGATCTCCGCGTTCGGCCTCGCCCATTGGGCCAGCGCCGACACGACTTCCGCGAATTGCACTTGCCATTTATTACCCCTTCAAAACAAGACTTAGTGCGACAACGCCGCCGAACCAAATACCACCGACAACAATTGTGATGCGATCTAGGTTTCGTTCAACTACAGATGAGCCGCCGTAATTCGAAGACATTCCACCACCAAATAAATCGGAGAGGCCTGAGCCTTTTCCTTTATGTAGCAGAACGAGCAAAATCATCACCAGACTTGTGATGACCAACAAGATTGAGAGAGCTAGAGCCACGATGAACAACCCCTAATGTTTTTTGGTAGACGGTAAGGATACTAGATGCCCGGCGGGCCCTAAGCGCTTTCTGCGGCGTAGAACTTGGCGATCTTCGCCAATTCTTCGGGATCTAGGCTCGCTCCCCCGATTAGCGCTCCATCAACATCTGCCTGCTGCATAATCTCGGAGATATTGGAAGATTTAACAGATCCGCCATAGAGGATGCGCATGTTCGATGCAATTTCAGCAGATCCGATTGAGGCGACCTCTTCACGAATTGCTGCACAAACTTCTTGAGCATCTTCTGGAGTTGCAGTCTTTCCGGTACCGATCGCCCAAACAGGCTCGTAAGCAATCACAATCTTTTTCAATTCAGGTTTTGTAAATCCTTCCAAACCGGCGTGCACCTGGCGAATCACATGGGAAACGTGAGCACCTGATTCACGAATTGAAAGTTCTTCGCCAACGCAGAAAATCGGTGTTAACTCATTGGCAAGGGCTGCCTTTATCTTGCGGTTAATTAGCGCATCATCTTCCTTGTGGATCGCACGACGTTCAGAGTGACCTATTACTACAAAGGTGCAACCTAATTTCGCCAACATATGACCGGAGATATCGCCGGTAAATGCACCGCTAGTTTCTGGAGAAAGATCTTGTGCGCCGTAGAGCAGGCGAAGGCGATCACCGTCGATCAGAGTCTGGATGGAACGAATATCGGTAAATGGTGGAATTATCGCGATATCGACCGCGTCGTAATCTTTATCGCCTAACGAGTAGACCAACTTTTGGGCAACTGCAATCGCTTCAAGATGATTTAAGTTCATCTTCCAGTTTCCTGCCATTAGCGGCTTGCGCATACTCTGCTCCTTTTAGTTGATCTCTAATCGATACTGCAATAATACTAAACTCTCTTTAGATATGTTTAAAACTTTAAAGATCTAACGCGGTTAACCCCGGTAGTTCCTTGCCTTCTAGATATTCCAGAGAAGCACCTCCACCAGTTGAGATGTAACCAAAATCGCTATCTGCAAAACCAAGAGCGCGAACGGCGGCGGCGGAGTCTCCTCCTCCGACGACAGAGATTCCGGATACTTCAGTTAACGCTTGTGCGATGACCTTAGTTCCGTTGGCAAATGCCGCAAATTCAAATACTCCCATTGGGCCATTCCAGAACACGGTTTTACATCCCCGAATAGCAGTTGCGAATACCGCTGCAGATTCTGGTCCGATATCTAGCCCCATCTGATCTGCGGGGATTGCATCAGCGCTTACTAAAGTCGCTGGTGCATCTGCAGCAAATTTAGGAGCAACCACAATATCCGTGGGCAGAACCAAAGTAACTCCGGCAGCAGCGGCTTGCTTTATTAACCCTTGCACCGTTTCAATTAAATCTTTTTCAACAAGTGATGAGCCGATCTCTTTTCCTTGCGCCGCAAGAAAAGTAAATACCATTCCTCCACCGATCGCCATGACATCTACCTTGCTGAGCAAGTTAGAGATAACACCGATCTTGTCAGAAACTTTAGCGCCACCAAGAACAACGCCGTAAGGACGTTCTGGGCTTTGCGTTAATTTCTTAAGAACTTCAACCTCTGCGGCCACCAACGTGCCGGCAACGTGTGGAAGAAGTTTCGGTAGATCAAAGACTGAAGCGTGCTTGCGGTGCACTGCGCCGAATCCATCTCCTACATAAAGATCGGCTAACTCTGCTAGCTCTTTTGCAAAGGCAGATCGCTCTGACTCCTCTTTAGATGTTTCAGCAGCCGAAAAGCGAATATTTTCGAGCAGAAGAATTTGACCGCTCTTTAAAGACTGCGCCTTTGTAGTCACATCTGAACCCGTTACGGCGCCAGCGAAGATAACCTGCGTTCCGAGCAATTCTGATAAACGTTCTGCAACGGGTGCTAAAGATAACTCTGGTTTTACTTCACCTTTTGGGCGTCCTAAATGTGCGGCGATCACCAGACTTGCGCCATTGGCTAAGAGCGTTTTGATAGTCGGCAGCGAGGCGCGAATGCGTCCATCGTCAGTGATCTTTCCATCCTTTAACGGAACGTTGAGATCACACCGAAGAAATACTCTTTGGCCGGCTACCTCAAAACTTTGCAGTTTATTAATTGCAGAGTCCCTCATCTAAATTAGAGAGATTTTCCGACAAGACCAACGAGATCGACCAAACGGTTTGAGTAACCCCATTCGTTGTCATACCAACCAACAACCTTTACCTGATTTCCGATTACCTTGGTTAGGCCAGAATCGAAGATACAAGATGAAGGATCAGTGACAATGTCGGAGGAGACGATTGGATCTTCGGTATATGAAAGGTAACCCTTAAGCGCGCCATGTGCAGCGGCCTTCATTGCAGCATTGATTTCGGCTGCGGTTGCTTCCTTTGCAAGTTCAACAGTTAGATCTGTCGCAGATCCAGTTGGAACTGGAACACGCATTGCATATCCATCAAGCTTGCCCTTTAACTCTGGCATCACTAAAGAGATCGCCTTTGCAGCCCCTGTTGAAGTTGGGATCATATTTGTCGCTGCAGCACGTGAACGGCGGAGATCCTTATGAGGGAAGTCAAGGATTACCTGATCATTTGTATAAGCGTGAATGGTTGTCATTAGACCCTTAACAATTCCCCAGTTGTCTTGAAGAACCTTAGCCATTGGGGCTAGGCAGTTAGTTGTGCAAGATGCGTTAGAGATAACGTGATGGCTGGCTGGGTCGTACTTATCGTGATTTACGCCCATAACAATTGTGATGTCTTCATCAGATGCCGGAGCGGAAATAATAACTTTCTTCGCACCCGCGGTTATGTGCTTCTTGGCATCAGCGGCTTTGGTGAAGTGGCCAGTAGATTCAATTACGATATCTGCTTTTACTGAAGCCCAAGGAAGATTCGCTGGATCGCGATCTGCAAATACCTTCATAGTCTTTCCACCAACGGTAATGGTGTCTTCGGTATATGTAACTTCCAGGCCAATGCGGCCCAAGATTGAGTCATACTTTAAAAGGTGAGCCAAAGTAGCGTTATCGGTTAGATCGTTGATAGCTACGATATTTATATTTGGGTTAGTGAGTGCGGCGCGGAAGAAGTTGCGGCCAATTCGTCCAAATCCATTAATTCCAACATTAATCACTTGAAAACCTCGCTTTAGAAGTGTAAGGACCCGTTGCCACTGTAAGTAGCACTAGATAGGTATACGGCAATAAAACTGCCACATCATTGGGGTCGTGGCTAATGTTACCAGCCACGCACGGTTACTTTTGCGTAGGAAATACGCTCAATGAGATTAACTAATTGAGAAGATCTGGTGAAAGGCCCGCTTCGGTATCTGGAATACCTAGCTCGCCCGCGCGTTTATCTGCCATTGCTAAGAGGCGGCGAATTCGCCCAGCAATCGCATCTTTAGTCATAGGCGGTGTAGCAAGTGAGCCGAGTTCTTCCAAACTTGCTTGGCCATGGCTAATTCGTAATTCCCCCGCTTCTTTCAAATGATCCGGAATTGTTGGACCCAGAATTTCCATAGCGCGTTGTACTCGAGCAGCGGCTGCAACGGCGGCGCGTGCTGAACGTCGCAGATTTGCATCATCAAAATTAGCTAAGCGATTTGCGGTTGCACGAACTTCGCGTCGCATTCGTCGCTCTTCCCACGCCAATACGCTTTCGTGCGCACCTAAGCGTGTCAGGAGAACTCCAATTGCATCGCCATCACGAATAACAACGCGATCAACCCCACGAACTTCACGAGCTTTTGCAGTAATTCCTAAACGTCTCGCAGCACCGACGAGAGCCAAAGCTGCTTCAGGACCCGGGCAAGTTATTTCAAGTGAAGATGAACGACCTGGTTCGGTAAGTGAGCCGTGCGCAATAAATGCGCCTCGCCAAGCTGCTTCAGCATCGCAAATATTGGCGGCGACAACTTGTGGTGGAAGTCCTCGTACTGGTCGACCATTGCTATCGATCAAACCGGTCTGACGGGCAAGTGCATCACCAGCTTCAATTACTCTTACAACGTATCTACTGCCTTTGCGCAGGCCACTTGATGAGAGAACGGCGAGATCACTATCGTGGCCATAGATATCTGCAATATCTTTCTTTAGCCGGCGCGCACTTTGAGAGGTATCAAGTTCAACTTCAATCACAACCTTGCCAGCTGCTATATGTAAACCACCAGCAAAACGAAGAAGTGACGAGACTTCGGCTTTGCGGCAGCAAGGTTTGGTTACTGAGAGACGACTGAGTTCGTCTTTGACTGCCGCGGTCATTGCCATGGGCTTATCCAAGCAGGGTTTTGCTGGAAATGTGCGCGAAAAGCGAGGTCAATTTTTTGGAGCTGTGATGAATTAATGTGGCGTTATCGCGCAGATCTGCCGCAAATAACTCTCCACCTGTACTTGAAAGATGCTTTTGCATCTCATCTCCTTGCAAATCAAGGCTCGCATCCGCAATTAAATAATCGAAACGCAGGCCAGGCGCATACTCCTGCAAGATTTCAATATGTTCGAGCGGGGTGTAGCCCGAAAATTCTCCTGAATTAAATAATTGTCCATTTGCACTAGCAGAATCCAGATTGAGAATCAAAAATTTCTTTGCTGCTGAATCAATGATCGCTTGACGTTGTTCGGGAACCAGCAAATGTGGCAAAACGCTAGAGAACCAAGAACCTGGCCCCATAACTATCCAATCCGCTTCTGCAATTGCTTGCAATGATTCTTCACGTGCCGCCGGATTTTCAGGATGAAGCCTTAAAGATTCCAAGCGCCCTTTCGCCGTAGCCACTTCTACTTGGCCTTTTACGATAAACCTTCCAGTTGAATTGGTAAAAGTTGCCTCAATATCTAAAGGTTCTCTCGACATTGGTAAGACTCGACCAATTACTTTTAATAGAGATCCAACACGATCAAGCCCAGCAACCGGGTCTTCCCCTCTATTCCAGAGCGCTGCCAGCAAAAGGTTGCCCACTGCGTGGCCATCAAGTGGACCTTTGCTTTCAAATCGATATTGCATAATTTCGGCCCAACTTCGGCCCCATTCATCATCGGCGCAGAGCGCAGCCAGCGCCATACGCAAATCACCAGGCGGAATTATTGAAAATTCATCACGCAGACGTCCGCTAGATCCACCGTTATCGGCCACGGTAACAATCGCCGTGATCTCAGAAGTAATTCCGCGCAAAGCAGATAACGTCGCAGCTAAACCATGGCCTCCACCTAAAGCAACTACACGAGGGTTATGCCCACTCATTCACGACCAACATCACGATGAGTTGCATGCGCAGAGATTTCAATATTT
Organism: Candidatus Planktophila sp.; assembly: GCA_964201705.1. Taxonomy (GTDB): domain Bacteria; phylum Actinomycetota; class Actinomycetes; order Nanopelagicales; family Nanopelagicaceae; genus Planktophila. The sequence goes on from CAXNEU010000023.1 coordinate 10,281, forward strand.
GTTGGATCCGAGGAAAGTTGGCGGGCTATTTCAGCGGCAATTGCCACGCTGCGATGTTTACCTCCAGTGCATCCAATCGCGATGGTTACATACTTCTTTCCTTCACGGAGGTAACCAGGCATCATCTGGCGGATTACTGATACATAACTCTTAACGAACTCATTAACACCTTCGCTAGTTAGTACCTTATTAGAAACTTCCTTGGTCAGCCCTGTGAGGGGGCGAAGTTCGGGAATCCAATGTGGGTTAGGAATAAAGCGACAATCTAAAACCAGGTCAGCATCTACTGGAATACCGTATTTATATCCGAAAGAGAGCACGTTTATTCGGATCGCATCTAACATTCCGGCTGAGAATATTTCACCTACCCGCTTTTCCAACTGGTGCACATTTAGATTAGAGGTATCAATCACAACATCTGCCTGAGACCGAACCTCCTCAAGTTTGGTCCGTTCACGTTCTATTCCATCGACTATGCGATCTTTACCCTGCAGCGGATGCGGGCGACGCGTGGATTCGAAACGCTGTACGAGCGATTGATCGGTCGCATCCAAAAATAGCAACCGATATGTAACACCATTTGATTTCAGGGTTTGTAGCGAATTATTTAAAGCATCGAAGAACTTTCCTCCGCGCACATCGACTACGACGGCAAGAGATGCAATCTCAGAACTATTGGTCTGCGTTGCAAGTTCGGGCAAGAGCGCAGGCGGTAAGTTATCGACTACATACCAGCCGAGATCTTCCAGAGCATGCGCAACCGTGGATCGTCCGGCGCCAGACATACCGGTTACGATCAACAATTCTTTATTGGCCATGGCTACATTGTGCCTGCACTGTCAAGGATCACTAAATTCATAGGATCTCCCCCGTCTGCATATCAACGCCTTGCACCTCAGAACTCTCGCGTTGGCGTTGCAGATGTTCAAAGATAACTTCGGCGATCTTCTCGCCAATGCCCGGAGTCAGAGCCAATTCAATCAAACTCGCTTTCCGTAAAGCGGCGACTGATCCAAATTGATCTAATAACGCCGCGCGACGCGAACGACCCATCTGTGGAATATCATCAAGTACAGATTCGAGCATAACTTTGGATCGACGTGACCTGTGGAAGGTAATTGCAAAGCGATGAGCTTCATCGCGAATTCGTTGGAGTAAGTACATTCCTTCACTCGTGCGCGGCAGAATCAGCGGATCAGAATTACGCGGCAACCAAACTTCTTCTAAACGCTTGGCTAATCCACAGAGTGCAACATCGGTAATTCCTAGTTCATCTAAGGCGCGTTGCGCCGCGGCAACCTGCGGTGCTCCGCCGTCAACAACGATTAACTGTGGTGGGTAAGAGAACTTACTCAACTTGCCTCCGATTTCTGCAACATCGGATTCATCTGCGGCGCGATCATTTAGTAAGCGCTTCATCCTGCGAGTTATTACTTGGTGCATTGCGCGAGTGTCATCGGAGGCTGTTGTTGTATCGATGATGAAGCGACGATATTCACTCTTCTTCGCCAATCCATCTTCAAAGACAACCATTGAGGCGACAACTGATGTCCCAGAAATATTTGAAATATCAAAGCATTCGATCCGAAGTGGCGTCCGCTTTAATTGCAACTGCTCTTCAATTTCCAAGAGCGCTTTGCCACTGACTGCTGCATCTGTGGCCCGCTTGCTCAAGAATTGGATTAGGGCGTAATGTGCATTGCGATTTACCGTCTGCAGTAGCTCTACCTTCTCACCGCGTTGTGGCACTTTGATCGAAACTTTCGCTCCACGTAACCCACTTAGCCATCCTTCTAGCGCCGATTGATCAATCGGTTCGCGATTTAGATAGATCTCATTAGGGATATCGGCAGGTGCTGCTCCGTTGTAGATCGAGAAGAATAAAGATGCAACTTGATCATCACCTTCCAGGGCGCGTTCTTGATCCACGATCCACGATCGTGAACCTTTGATTGATCCACGGCGAACCATAAAGATGGAGCCAGCTGCGTGTAAACCTTCTTCGTGAATCGCTATGAAATCACCATCAAGATCATCTGAGAGATTGCCTTGGGTAGATCTTTGCGCCTTTTCAAAAGATTCAATTTGATCGCGTATTCGTGCGGCGCGTTCGAACTCTTCGCGGCCGGCCGCTAGATCCATCTCTTCTCGTAACTTTGGAAGAATATCTTCCATGCCTGCTTCCATAAAGGCATCAAGCTTTAACGCAATCTCGCGATGCTCTTCTGGGCTAACCCAACCCACACAAGGTGCAGCGCACTTGCCGATATCCCCCAGTAAACATTGACGCTTACTTCGTTGGGCGCGTTTGAAATTTCCTTCGCTGCACGAGCGCACTGGGAAGACTTTAAGAAGTACTTCGTAAGTATTTCGTAGCGCCCACGCGTTTGTATAGGGACCAAAGTATTTAAGTCCCTTTCGTTTCTCTTTTCGGGTGATGAAAATCCGGGGAAATTCATCCTCCATACTTATCGCCAGATAGGGATAAGACTTATCGTCTTTAAACTGCACGTTATAGGTCGGTTGATACTGCTTAATCCAGGAGAATTCAAGGGCAAGAGCTTCTAACTCGGTACCAACAATCGTCCAATCAACTCGAACCGCCTCATGCACCATGCGATGAGTCTTGCGAGCTAAATTCGAGCCGAAATATGTAGTCAAACGATTCTTTAAGTTCTTTGCCTTACCTACATATATAACTTTATCTTTCCCATTGTAAAAGCGATAAACACCTGGGAGTTCAGGGATCTCCTTAGGACGGTAACTTGCGGGATCAGACATTTATTTCACGGCAGCTTTTTTCTTTGCTGGCGCGCGATTACTCGCCAAAATCTCTCCTAAATAATTTCCGGTGTAACTCTCTTTAACCATTGCTACATCTTCCGGTGTTCCCTCTGCGATAACTTTTCCGCCACGGAAGCCACCTTCTGGACCCATATCAATAACCCAATCAGAACACTTAATAACATCAAGATTATGTTCAATGACAACAACGGTATTACCAGTATCCACTAAGCGATTTAGAACGGTAAGCAACTTATTAACATCTTCAAAATGCAGACCAGTTGTTGGCTCATCAAGAACATAAATTGTGCGTCCCGTTGATCGGCGTTGCAGTTCGGTGGCGAGCTTCACGCGCTGCGCTTCACCGCCTGACAGAGTTGGTGCAGATTGACCTAATCGAACATATCCAAGACCGACATCACTGAGCGTCTTCAAGTAGCGCGCAATCGCTGGTACAGATTCGAAGAAGCCGCTCGCCTCTTCGATAGGCATATTAAGGACTTCGGCAATCGTCTTATTTTTGTAATGGACTTCTAGCGTTTCACGGTTATATCGCGCGCCATGGCAAACCTCACAAGGAACATAAACATCAGGCAAAAAGTTCATCTCGATCGTTATCGTTCCATCGCCAGAACAGTTTTCGCAGCGCCCACCTTTTACGTTAAATGAGAAACGACCTTGCAGATATCCACGGATCTTGGCTTCAGTTGTCTCTGCAAAGAGCGCGCGGATCTTGTCGAATACACCGGTATAGGTAGCTGGATTCGAGCGAGGCGTCCGTCCAATTGGAGATTGATCAACGTGAACGACTTTATCAAGTAACTCAATTCCCGAAATAGTCCGATGGCGACCAGGTACTAAGCGGGCTCCATTTAATTTATTAGCAAGGGTCGTGTATAAAATATCGTTTATAAGTGTTGACTTACCTGATCCGCTAACGCCTGTGACAGAGACAAAGACACCCAACGGAACTTCAACTTCGATATCTTTAAGATTGTTCTCCTTCGCACCTTTGACAACGAGCTTGCGCTTTGGATCAACCGCACGGCGTTGCTTCGGAATAGCAATTGATTTGCGACCTGATAAATATGCTCCCGTGATTGACTCTTTGGAGGCGATTAAATCCTCATAACTTCCCGAGACAACAACCATGCCACCGTGTTCACCTGCGCCGGGTCCAATATCAACGATCCAATCTGCGGCACGAATTGTTTCTTCATCGTGTTCTACAACAATTAGCGTGTTGCCAAGATTACGCAGGCGCGTTAAAGTCTCAATTAACCGCTTGTTATCGCGTTGATGTAAACCAATCGATGGCTCATCAAGCACATAAAGAACTCCGACCAGGCCGCTACCAATCTGAGTGGCAAGGCGAATACGCTGGGCTTCACCACCTGATAATGAACCAGCGGGGCGAGCTAGCGATAAATAATCAAGGCCGACATCTAACAAGAACCCAAGACGAGCATGTACCTCTTTCATCACACGTTCGGCTATCTGTGCTTCGCGCTTATTTAATTTGATCTGATTTAAGAACGCGGCGCAATCTGCAATTGAGAGTTCGCAAATTTCGGAGATATTCTTATCTCCGATGGTTACGGCAAGAACTTCAGGCTTTAAGCGTGCGCCGTTGCACTTCTCACAAGAGATTTCGCGCATATACGCCTCATATTTATCACGGCTGTAGTCGCTATCAGTCTCTTCGTGACGACGGTGGATAAAGGGTATGACACCTTCAAAACCGGTCGTGTAATTACGTGCGCCATAACGGCCCTTGTACTTCATCTTGATTTCGTATTCATATCCATTAAGGATTGCTTCGCGGGCTTTAACCGAAATCTTTTTCCACGGCATATCGAGTGAGAATGGCAGGTCTTTGGCGAGTGCTTCCAATAATCTCAAGAAGTAATCTGAAGATTGACCGCCCGACCACGGCGCGATCGCACCGTCATTAATTGAGATTGAATCATCAGGAATGATTAGATCTTCGTCTACCTCTTTTTTGGTGCCGATTCCAGAACACTCTTCACATGCGCCAAACGGTGAGTTAAATGAGAACGAGCGCGGTTCTAGCTCTTCAAATGAGAGTTCGCAATCGTGGCAAGCCAGGTGTTCGCTGTAGGT
>CAXNEU010000024.1:0-14039 GCA_964201705.1 Candidatus Planktophila sp.
ACGACCTTATCGATTTCAGAATCTTTTGCAGTCAACATAATTATTGGCACTTGCGAGGTGGAGCGTATAACTCTGCAAACTTCAGTGCCGGATACTTCAGGGATCATTAAATCGAGCAGAATCAGATCAGGTTTAAATGAGTTGAATAAATCAATTGCCTCTTTGCCATTTACTGCAACTTGAACATCGAAGCTCTCTTTCTTCAAGAGATAGGCAAGCGCATCTGAGAATGAAATCTCATCTTCTACGATTAGTACTTTTGTCATCTGTCATCCTCATTTTGCGGTTGGATAGGAAGGCGAATATAGAAAGTGCTACCAACATTTTCAGAACTCCATACTGAAATTTCACCACCATGTTTATTGATGATGTGTTTAACAATTGATAGACCTAACCCAGTGCCGCCGGTTTCGCGTGATCGCGCAGGGTCAACGCGATAGAAACGCTCGAAGATTCTTTCAACTTCACCCTCAGGAATACCAATTCCTTGATCTGAAACAGAGATAGTTATGATTTCATTCTCAATTGAGGTGCTAACAGCAACCTTTGTATCGGCGGGAGAGTAGTTAATGGCATTTTCAATTAAGTTGTGGATCGCCATTGTCAGTTGATCGCGATCACCAAGAACCATTCCATCTTCAAAGTCCTGAAAAGTTAGCTCGATCTGTCGCGAATCAGCGGTTGTGCGGCATTGGTCTAGCGCTTCTTTGATTATGTCGGAGGCAGAAATTAGTTGAGGTTCCTTCAGTGGATCAGAATCTTGAACTCTAGAAAGGTGAATGATTTCCTGGACTAAATCGGTAAGGCGCTTTGCTTCAACTTGCATGCGTGCTGCAAATCTGGAGACCGCTTCTGAATCATCTTTTGCTCCCAGCACTGCTTCGCTAAGAAGAGAGAGCGCACCAATCGGCGTTTTTAACTCGTGTGAAATATTTGCTACAAAATCACGTCGCACATCGTGTACTCGTTGGGCTTCACTTTCATCACGAAGCAGCACTAAAACAAATTCATTTTCAGTTAACGGAATTAAAGTGACGGTTATTTCGCGCTTTCCTTCTCCAATAGGTCCACGCGCAATTTCAATTTTTCCAGTGTGTTTAACATTGGTTCTGCGTACCACTCGAATTGATGCGCGCAGCTCTTCGCTTTGTATGCGACCATCGCGCAAAATTCCTAGTTGTTCCATCTCAGGATTGGTGAAGACGGCAACATCACCTGGGCCGCTAACCAGGCTGGCCCCGTCTATTTGATTTAGGGCGCTGATTAGCAAAAGGGGTAGTTGGTGTTGGGCTTTCACCTCATCTGCCTTTATGCGGCGCCACATACCCAAACCCTATAGCCAGATAGGCCCAGTTAACCTTCCGTTCACCGAAACGTATGGATTAGTTAATCAGTCCCACCTATCATCCGACTATGCCTTTAATCAGATCCGTATTCCAGGACGAACTCGATAGCGTTTCACGAACCCTTTTTGAATTAAGTGTGATGGTTTCAGACTCAATGGCTAAAGCTACACGTGCCATTTTGACTAAAGATCTCTCGCTCGCCGAAGAAGTAATTTCCTTCGATGAAAAAATTGACACCGTACAGCACGATTTAGATGCGCGCATCATTGACATTATTGCTAGACAACAACCCGTGGCATCAGATCTGCGCGCTTTAGTAACTGCACTTCGTATGTCTGCCGACTTTGAGCGAATGGGCGACTTGGCACACCACATCGCCAAAGTTGTTCGGTTGCGACATCCAGCAGCTGCAGTGCCAGAAAAACTCTTAGATCTAATTGAATCTATGGGAGTCACTGCAGAGAAAATTGCAACTAAAACTGGTGTTGTGATTTCAACTCGTGACACCATTCTTGCGGCTCAAGTTGAAAAAGATGATGACGAGATGGATCAACTCCACCGTCAATTAATATCGGTATTGATTGCACCAACTTGGGAACATGGAATCGAGACTGCCATCGATTTAACTTTGCTCGGTCGTTACTACGAACGGTATGCAGACCATGCTGTGTCAGTCGCGCGGCGAGTCATTTTCTTGGTTACAGGAAAATTTGCTTAGTTTTTAACCTATCCACGAGGGGGAAACGGCCAGGGAAACCTGGCCGTTTTTCTTTGCCCTAAACTTACTTAATGAAGATTCGCTTGGCACAGCCGGCTGATGCCGAAGATATCCATCGTTTGATTTATGAGCTAGCCGTATATGAAAAAGCGCCAGAGGAAATGGTTGCCACAATTGATCAAATCAACAGCTCACTCTTTGACGCAAAGCCCGTTGCTTTCTGTCACGTGGCAGAAGTAGACGGCAAAATCGTTGGGATCGCGCTCTGGTTTTTAAATTACTCAACTTGGTTGGGTAAAGCCGGAATCTATTTAGAAGATCTATTTGTGCAGCCTGAATATCGGGGCCACGGAATAGGCAAAGGGTTTATGCAGACTTTGGCCGCCCTTTGTGTGGAACGCGGCTACGAAAGATTTCAGTGGTGGGTACTTGATTGGAATAAGCCATCAATAGATTTCTATCAATCACTTGGAGCGGTGCCTATGGATGAGTGGACGGTATTTAGACTTTCGGGCGATGCCTTAAAGAGATTTGCTAGCGAAGGCTAACTACCCGAAAACTCTGCAGTGTCGGATCTGTTGCATAGGCAATGCGAACACCAGCTTTTTGTGAAGTGATCAAACCGTTTACGATCTGTTCGGTTAAGAGTTCACCAGGGGCGATCACGGCAACACCTGGGGGATAAGGCGCAATTAAATCTGCTGAGGTTCGGCCAATCGCATCTCGCGCGCTTACTAGCTCGGTATCTGCAAAGTAGGCATCACGCATAGAGATTGCGACCTGGGGAATAACCGACCAACTAAGCGCCGTCGCACTCGGACGGGGTGTGCTGGCAACCGTCTTTAAGATTGCGATTAAGACCTTTGCTAATTTTTGAAAATCATCAGTGGTATCGGCCAAGGTGGCGAGAAAAACCAAAGTGTCACGATCAGCCATTTCAACTCTAATACCTTGCTCAATCAGCAAAGATTCAACTGCTACACCAGATGCGCCAAGTTGGTTTGCTCGCAGAACAATCTTGGCTGGATCAAATCGTCCTGCGAGAAAGTCGCTGGAATTTAAGAAGATAGGCAGATCAAAATTGGCCTGCACTGCCGCTTTAAATTCAGCGATATTCGCCAGTAGCGCGCCTAATAACTCCGGGCCACGCGTTTGCAAAAGAGCGCGCACAGCATCAATAGATGCCAGCGGTGCACCTGCAGGAGAAGTTGTATGTGTTGTTTCAAAGCTCTGTTCGAGGCGATCGGCGCTGAGCAAATTGGTGCGAGCAAGTAAGAGCGCTGAAGCGCTGTAACCCGGAAGCGCTTTATGTACGCTAGTGATCAACGCATCTGCACCCAGCTGCATTACATGTTTTGGCAAGTCAGGATGAAATCCGAAGTGTCCGCCCCAAGCAGCATCGACAATCACGGGAATTGAACTTTCGTGGGCTCGTTTAATAAGTGGTGCTAAATCCGAGATGGTTCCTAAGTAACCAGGTTCGGTTAGCAAGATCGCAATTGGTTTTTCGGCCAAAGCGCGTTCTAATTCAGAAACTTGAATTCCGAGAGGTACACCAGTGCTGGCATCAATATCGGGTGTTAACCAGATTGGTTCTAGCCCTGCCAGAACAAGCGCGCTTAGTACAGAGCGATGTGCGGTGCGACTTAGCGCGACCTTATCTCCAGGCTTACCAAGGGCGAGAATTACCGCTTGATTGGCATGCGTGGAACCACCAGTGGAGAAACGCGCAAAGTCTGCGCCCCACAGTTGCGCAGCAAGTGATTCAGATTCTTTTAATACCTGATTGGTCAATTTTATTTCATCTAATCCACCATAAAGTGGAATATCTGCATCGACTACAGCGCCAAGGCCTTGATCTATTTTTGATGCTCGCTGCTTATGGCCAGGAATAGTGAAGGGGGTGAGATTGCCTTCAAAGTAAGCCAAATATGCATCAAGCAGCGGAGCGCTACTGCGCAATTGCGAGTTGATCTTCACATGCTGAGCCTAACTCGTAACGGCGCAGAAGTTAAAAGGAAGGCTCTATAATTTTGCTATGACTTCAAAGGACCCGTTGCCGCAATCACGTCACTTAGCCACTGCTATTCCAGGGCCAAAATCACTTGAGTTAATAGCGCGACGTAAAGAAGCGGTTTCTGCAGGCCTTGGCATGGCGATCCCAGTCTTTATCGAACGCGGCGAAGGCGCAATCCTGCAAGATGTAGATGGCAATCGAATCATTGATTTAGGCGCCGGTATAGGTGTTGTAAATGTCGGAAATGCTGCTCCTCGCGTTGTAGAACGCGTAATTGAAGCAGTACAAGCCTTCACTCACACCAACTTCACGACTGCGCCATATATGGGTTACGTCGAAGTTTGCGAAGCGCTCAACCGAATCACACCTGGTTCATTTAAGAAGAAATCTATTTTGCAAAACTCCGGCGCAGAAGCAGTTGAGAATGCGATCAAAATTGCGCGTCATTCCACCAAGCGCCCAGCGGTGATCGTATTCGAACACGCCTATCACGGCCGCACCAATTTAACTATGGCGTTAACTGCAAAGAATGTTCCGTATAAAGAAGGCTTTGGTCCTTTTGCTTCTGAAATTTATCGCATGCCGATGCCTTACTCCTTTCATTACGAAGGAAACCTCGCGACGATGGCGCAAGATTATTTAGAGCAAGTGACTTCAAAGATTGAGAAAGAAGTTGGCGCACATAATGTGGCGGCAATTTTAATTGAACCAATTCAAGGTGAGGGTGGATTTATAGTTCCGCCTAAGGGCTTCCTTCCAGGTTTATCAAAGTTTGCATCAAAGCATGGCATTGTCTTTATCGCCGATGAGGTGCAAACTGGTTTTGCGCGCACCGGCCAAATGTTTGCCTGCGAAGATGAAGGCGTTGAGCCAGATATGATCGTGACCGCAAAGGGAATTGCTGGTGGCTTGCCACTTGCCGCAGTCACCGCACGCGCAGAAATTATGGATTCATCCCATGTGGGTGGCCTGGGTGGAACATATGGCGGAAACCCAATTGCCTGCGCCGCAGCGCTCGGTGCTATTGCAACCATCGAAGAAGATAAGTTGGTAGAACGCGCACAGCACATTGGAACAATTCTGAGCGCTTCACTAAACGCCCTTGCTGCTAAATATCCAATAATCGGTGAAGTTCGCGGACGTGGTGCAATGCAAGCTATTGAACTGGTGGAAGCGGGCACCAAGAATCCAAATCCAACAGCAATGGCTGCCGTGATCAAGTACTGCCAGAGCAAAGGCGTGCTAATCCTCACCGCTGGCACTTACGCCAACGTGATTCGCTTCTTGCCGCCGATAGTTATCTCCGATGAACTCCTCAAGGATGCCCTTGGTGTTCTAGAGGAAGCTTTCGCCAGCCTCTAATTTCACCTGCCTTTCTCACCCCTATAGGGTGATTTCTACTAGCCATAACCAGCCCCAATGCCTCACCCTTAGGCGTGAGCAAAGTAGGGATATCCGCATCAAGGGTGATACCTGCCTCCAATCTCTCACAAACGCTGCCACCCGTGCTGCCACCAAATTTTATTTCTCGAAAAGAAATCTTGGCTGATGTCGAAGTAAATCAAGCCGGAATTACCCTGGTTGTTGCTCCTGTCGGATACGGGAAAACTTCACTAGTTGCCGAATACATTACGACGCTTGAACATCCGGTGATCTGGCTGAGTTTCAACGATTCGGATGATACAAAATCTTTCAACTCAAACTTTGTCCAAGCAGTTAGAAATGTAATTCCAGAATTTGGAAAGTGGTTTTCAAGTAGCCAATTTTTCACTACAGCAGAAATCATGACGGAAGTCTTTTCTGAACTTGGTTCACTTGGTGGCCACTTCGTTCTAGTTTTAGATGATAGTCGCGCCAGTACTGGTGATGCCGCGCCTCTAGCAAAGCATCTCTTTAGCACTCTGGGGAAAAATGTGCACGCAATTATTTTGCGCAGGGTGATACCTTCAGAAGCGTTTGTGCAGCTTAAATCGCTTAATAATCTACAAGTCATTGATCAGAACAAGATGAAATTCAGTGAAGAAGAAGTTTCTATATCCGCATCAATTATGGGCGTTAGTATTGAACGGCCTGAGTATCAAAAAATGTTAAAGAAGTTAAGTGGCTGGCCGGCGGGAGTCCAGCTGACTTTGAGTAATATTTCGCGAGGGTGGGAAGCTTCATCAAGTGCTTCAGGCGAAAGAGATAGTTCTAGCGGAACGAACTATTTGGTCGAAAATCTTCTTTCCACGCTAAAGCCTGCTGTGCGTAAAATTCTAGAGTCACTGGCTGTAGTCGAAGAATTTTCAATCGAAGAAGCAGAAGTCATCTTACAAAGCGATTTTTCATTGAGTAAATTAAATCGCTTCGCGGCGGACGGCCTATTCCTGAAATACAGCAGCGAGCCGATTAATAAGTACTCGTTTAACACGATCGTTAGAACTGGTTTGATTCTAAATCCCACAATTGCAGATAAAGAACTACGGCAGATTCACCAGCGACTATGCGATCATTTTGCAGATCGTGGGTCATATTTAAAGGCGCTAGAACATGCAAAGTTTGCAGGAAGTCCAGAAGAATATAGACACCTTTTCAGGCAAGGGATGCGCCACTTGATCGCTATTGGTCGGGGAAAAGATTTATTGCGTATGGCTGATCTAGTAGGAGATGCCACAACCATCGGAGTCTTAAAGCGGCAGACTGTAGAGCTGATGGGGTTGACTGCAGATTTTCAGTATTTGGCTGCGCAGAGCCTGATTACGGAGATGTTATTTACTTCACGCGGAACTGATATTGAAAAGTTTATAAAGAAGTTCACTTCAGCAGTTAACGTTTACATTGATTTTGCTACTGGGCTTACTGAACAGCTAGGAGAGCATGTTGATACCGTTTTGGGAGCAACATCTGAAGAGTTAGATTTAGCTGCAATTGATAAGATTTCTATATTACGCGTTTTGGCAGCTAAAGAAATTATCTATGACAGCTCAGATAATCTAGGCGGTATTCAAAAGCGGGCGCACGAGTTGGCGAAAGATGACTCAACTCCCATGGCTCTCTATTTCATAAGCGCAATTGATGCGTGCACTCTGCTAAATAGTGGTGAGTATAAAGAGGCTTACGTAGTCGCCAACAACGTTATTGCCCACGCGGAACGTGAAGGATATTCTGGAATTTTTGGGGCACTCGATGCGATGTATGTAAAAGCGCGCTGCTTGCTGGAATTCTCGCAAATTGAAGAATCTCAGAAAGTTTTTGCGCAAATAAAAGTTTTGGCAGAATCTTGGAAGCAATACACCTGGGTTTATCTTGCGGAAAGTTTTCTGGCACGCGATTTAGCGCTGGCAGGAAATTCAACAGCCGCCTTGGATATTGTGCGCAGCGAACGAGAGAGAGCATCAGCGCTCTCCTTTAAAAATGGGCTAGAAACTTATTGTGACTTAACCGAACTCTTTATTAGATACATAATGAAGGATTGGGACAGGGTCGGAATTCTGCTTGGCCGGTTACCCGAATTTCTCTTAGTTCAAAGGGTGCGCGCAATTCACGACTTTGAATTGGGCAAGAAATCCGGCTCTGTGGTGGTGGAAGATCTACCCGAGCGAACTCCCACTGAGCAGATATACAAGTTAATGTTTCAAACTCATCAGAATATAGACCGCGAAAAAGTTGCTTTGCAATTTATGGGCAAGGCCCTGGAAATCGGTGCACGAGTCGGGGCAAAAGAGACCTTTCTTCGCCAAGATGCTTCACTTTTAAACTTGGTTATTCGGATCGCTGGAGAAAAACCCACGGTATATCTTGAGGATCTGGCATCAAAAATAACATCCAGATTAAAGTCTAGAAGTGAGAATTTGTTGGGGCTTTCTGCAGCGCTGACTAAACGTGAGCTTGAAATATTGCGACATCTTGCAACCGGAAGACCAATTAGCGCAATCGGCACAACGCTACATATTTCACAGAACACTATGAAAACTCACTTGAAAAATATTTATCGCAAGATTGGCGCTGGCGGTCGAGATGAGGCTGTGGCCAAGGCGAAGAGCCTTTATCTGCTGTAAAAGTTAGGCGGGCTTATACTCAGGCTATGGATTTAGAGTTGCTAGTAACCCTCCTTGACTTAGTAGGTACATTCGCATTTGCGTTGGTCGGTGCAAGGATCGCAGCAAATAAAGGCCTGGATTACGGTGGCATTGCATTTATCGCCGCGGTCGCATCCCTAGCTGGTGGAACGCTCCGCAACTTGTTGCTGGGCGAACGCCCGCCTTGGGTAATACACGGTTGGTTATTCCTTGGCGTTTTATTGGCAGTTGCCATAACTTTGAGCATTAAGCGCACAACACCCGTTGGGCGCTTTGTTCTGACGCTGGACACGATTGGTCTCGCAGTTTGTTCAGTATCCGGTGCTCAATTCGCACTTACCCAAGGTGCACCATTTGCCTCCGCTGTGATCCTTGGATTAATCGGCGCCGTCACCGGTGGTTTATTGCGCGACGTACTTTGCCAAGTTGAACCTGTTTTGCTGCATCGCGAAACAATTGGTACCTCATGCTTGGCAGGATCTTTGGTTTATGTGAGCTGTGATTACTTTGGAGTAAATCAAATCTTGTCAGTGGCGCTAGGAAGCGCAGTAGTAATTTTAGTACGTGAGCTTTCAATCAAATTTGATTGGCATCTGCCTAAAGTTGGCGGCAGATAAAGTTAGCTAATCGCGAGATTGCCCAGAGCGATGCGTGTAACGCCCTAAGAATTCTTCCTTCATCTCTTTAAAGTCTCCATCTAATAAAGCTTGGCGCATCTGATCAACCAGGCGCACGATATATCGCTCATTGTGAATCGTGGCCAGGGTCGCAGCCACCATCTCTTTGCCGCGGAATAAATGGCAAAGGTAAGCGCGGGTGAAATTCGTGCAGGTGTAGCAATCACAAATTGCATCAATTGGGTTGAAATCACGGATATAGGGAGCATTTGCGATATTGATTCGCCCAGTGGATGTATAGACCGCACCAGATCGCGCAATACGTGAGGCAAGCACGCAGTCAAAGGTATCGACTCCATTTTCCACACCAATAAATAAATCTTCCGGTGCACCAATACCCAGCAAGTGCTTGGGTTTATCTTGCGGCAGCGTGCTATTTACCCAACCGACGATCGTGCCGAGTGAATCTTTATCTAACGCACCGCCGATTCCAAAGCCATCGAATTCGATTCCGGAAGATGACATCGCCCCTAAATCTCCAGCTGCTTTCTTACGCAAGTCTTCATATTGCGCCCCTTGAATAACGCCAAATAGCGCCTGATAAGGCTTATCGCTGCGCTGTTCTGTTAAGCGCTTATGTTCATCCAGGCAACGAATCGCCCAGTCATAGGTGCGCTCCATCGCCAACTCTTGATAGGGGCGGGTGTTGTGCAAAGTAGTGCATTCATCAAAAGCAAAAATAATGTCGGCACCGATTTTATGTTGGATCTGCATTGATATTTCAGCGGTGAAACGGTGCATAGAACCGTCAAGGTGAGATTTGAAAGTCACGCCATCATCATCGACGTGTGCTAATCGCTCTTTGTTGCCGGCAATTACCTGATCGGATCTAAAAGTCTTTGCATCCATCGCCAAAACTTTCTTAAAGCCAACTCCAAGTGAGAGAACTTGGAAGCCGCCGCTATCTGTAAATGTTGGTCCGCTCCAATTCATAAACTTGGCGAGCCCACCGGCCTCATCTAAAAGATCTGAACCTGGTTGCAGGTACAGGTGATAGGCATTGGCCAGCAAAGCCTGCGAACCTAAATCTTTCATCGCCTCCGGCAGTACTGATTTAACTGTTGCTTTGGTACCCACCGGAATAAAGGCAGGGGTTTGAATATCACCATGTGGGGTTGAGATCGTGCCAACGCGAGCCAGCCCATTTTCGGCGCTGTGCTTTATCTCGAATGCGAAGCTTTTTGAACTTTGGCTGGACACAAGCGTTATTGTCGCAGATTTACGTAGTTCCTATTAACTGTGATCCAGTTTGAGAAGTTTCAACTCAAAGCCAAGGATTGATTACTACTTTCCCGGATTGCGGCGACATCGACATGTGCATCGCCTCATCGGCCTGATCTAATCCATATTCATGCGTGACCAGATCAGCAAACGGGTATTGCTTGGCGTACTTATCGAAGAGCTTTAGCGATGGACCGTAAGCATTTATTGGGTGGTTAGAAAGCCCTATCAACCTTAGGTTTTTGCTGAGTACATGGCGATGCATACTTATGGAGACTTCGCCGGTATCAGCAAAGTTACCCATTTCAAGCAGGGTGCCTCCGCGCCGCAACATTTCGATCCCTTCAATAACCGGTTCGGGGCGATTGGTCATATGCAGCACTACATCAGCACCGATTCCACCGGTGAGTGAGTGAATCATCTTGAGGCGCTCGCTCTGAGTGGTCTTATCAACATTTATTGTTAGGTCTGCACCAAATTTTTTAGCTAATTCTAAGCGGTAGTCAGATTTATCTATGCAAATAATTTTGCCAGCGCCCATAATTCCGAGTTTGGCTAAGTGCAATAAACCAAGTGGACCAACTCCAAACACGACAACGGTGTCACCAGTTGTAAAGCCTTCAATTGAGTAGGAACTAAAATCTTTTAATTTATCGAGCGATGCCGCACAGGCCATCAATTCAGAGAGCACTGCAACTTTCGGAGAAATATTTTCTGGGACTTTATAAAAGAAAGTGCCCGGTTTGAAATACATATACTCTGCAAAGCCACCCAATAGATGTGGCCATTGCGCGCTAGTAAAACTATTTCCATAACACTGCGATTTTGAGCACCACGTGTAGCCCTGGATGTGGGTGCAATAGAAACACTTGCCACAAATCATGTCTGGGCACATCACGATTCGGTCGCCAACTTTTACTTGTGCTTGATAAAAATCGCCAGATTCTTCAACCGCCGGGCTTAACTCTTCGATAATCCCAACATTTTCGTGGCCTTGAATGATCGGAAATGGGGTATCAGTTTCAGATTCAGTACCGGCATACTGCTTGGTCTCACCTTGATAGGTGTGCTTATCGGTGCCGCAAATTCCAGAGAGTTCAACGCGCATCAGCAGCGCCCCATCTTCTAACTTAGGGCGGTCAAAGCTTTGAACTTCATAACGACCAGGGGCAACCAGCACTGCAGCGCGAATTTTCATATCGCTAAGTTAGACCCATAAGCGATCTGTTACCAGAACTCACCAGATCTCATTCCCTTTGCTCGATCTGTTACCAGATCTCGACTCTCTCGCTCTCAGCCAGCCACAACTTGTCGCCCTCAGTTAGATCAAAGGCCAAGTAGAAGTCGGTGATATTGCGAACGATCGCGTTGCAACGGAACTCATATGGTGAATGCGGATCAGTTGCGATTCGGCGACGCAGCTCTTCAGCGCGCACCTTGCCACGCCATGCTTGCGCCCAAGATAGGAAGAAACGTTGTTCTCCAGTTAAGCCATCAATTACCGGGGCCTGAGCGCCCTTTAAAGCCAATTTATAGGCTTTAAATCCAATTGCTAAGCCACCAAGGTCTCCGATGTTCTCACCGACCGTGAGCGCCCCATTAACGTGTATATCGGGCGTCTCTTCCGGAAATAGCGCATCAAATTGCGCAATAAGTGCGTTGGCACGCTTTTCAAACTCGGTGCGATCAGCTTGCGTCCACCAATCCGTCATATTTCCATCGCCATCAAACTTTGAACCTTGATCATCAAAACCATGTCCTATTTCGTGGCCGATCACTGCTCCAATGCCGCCGTAATTGGCGGCGATATCGGCAGAGAGATCAAAGAATGGTGGCTGCAAGATCGCTGCCGGAAAGACGATCTCATTTTGAATCGGATGGTAATAAGCATTAACGGTCTGTGGGGTCATCAACCATTCGGTCTTGTCAACTGGCTTGCCAATTTTGGCGAGTTCAATGTCGCGGGCAAATTTGGTGATCCGTCCGATGTTTCCAAATAGGTCATCGCCAGTAATTGTTAGCGCTGAATAGTATCGCCATTTATCTGGATAGCCAATCTTGGGAGTGAACTTAGCTAACTTATCTAGCGCCTTGGCTTTAGTTTCTGGACTCATCCAAGAAAGATCATTGATGCTGATGCGATAGGCCTCAATTAAATTATCAACGAGTTCGAGCATTGCAACTTTGGCAGCCTCCGGAAAGTGGCGCTGTACGTAGATCTGACCGATCGCCTCGCCGAGTGCGCCTTCTACAAATGAGATAGCGCGCTTCCAGCGAACTCGAAGTTCTGGAGTGCCAGATAAAGTCTTGGCATAGAAATCAAAGTTCTGATTTACAAAGTCATCGGTTAAGTAAGCTGCGGCTCCTGAAATCAACTGCCATTTCATCCAGGCCTTCCAAGGCGCTGGGTCAAAGTTTTCTAGAATCGATGAAAGCCCGGCAAAGAAAGGTGGCTGCTGCACAACTAATTCATCGAAGGCGTTCTTAGGAATCTGGCTGTACTCCAGCCACTTTGCCCAATCAAAATTTGGGGCCAATGTGCTGAGTTCATTAAAGGTCATCTTGTTATATGTCAGTTCTACATCGCGATCTTTAACTTGATCAAAATGGTGGGATGCGATCTGGCGTTCTAATTCGTAAATTTGCTCGGCAAGAACTTCGCCATTTTCAATCTTGGCCAGTGCAAACATCTTGGCGACGTGGACTTTAAAAGCCTTACGAATTTCTTCATATTGTTCTTCGCGGTAGTAAGCCTCATCCGGCAAGGAAAGGCCACCCTGGCCCAGATAAATAATATTCATTTCAGAGTTCATGGCATCGCCATAAATACCCAGTCCAAATGCTCCGCCGAGTCCACGCATTTCGAGACCGGCTAAAGTCTTAATAAATTCATCGCGATTTGAGATGCGATCAATCGCCGCCAAATCTTCAAGCAGGGGAGCGATGCCGGCTTTTTCAATTGCGGCGGTATCTAAAAAGCAGTCGTATAAATCGCGAATCTTCTGGGCACTTCCTGAGCCAGTTGCCGTCTCGATAATTTCGCGGACCTGGGCTTCGGCTTCGATAAAGAGTTTGTATGTCACGCCATCTGATGAGCGATCTTGCGGAATCTCGTGGTTCTTAAGCCAAGTGCCATTTAGATATCGATAGAGATCATCCTGAGGGCGAAAAGAGTTGTCGATATGGGAAGGATCAATACCGCTTACGAGGGGATTTGCTGCAGAGCTCATGCGTTCCTTTGCCTTCTAGAAAGTAGTTGAAAGTTCAACATCACCGTTAATTAACGTATGATTGCCCAATGGCACGGGAAAACGCTACCTCACCTCGCTGGCTCAACCCAGTCGAAATGAAGGCTTGGCGCAGGTATATCGTTGCCAGCCGCCGTTTATTAGAAGCCCTGGATACTGATTTAGCCGAACACGAGCTATCGATGGCGGATTATGAAATCTTGGCCCAATTAAGTGATGCCCCCGATCGCCGAATGCGGATGGCAGAGCTGGCAGATCAAGCGATGCTTTCTAGGTCGCGTCTTTCGCATCGAATGAAGGTGATGGAGAAAGCCGGGTGGGTAAAACGCGAGGCCTGCCCAATTGATAAACGTGGATACTTTGCGGTGATGACTGCAAAAGGTTGGAAGGCGATAGTTGCAGCAGCCCCTGATCACGTAGAAAGTGTGCGCGCTCGCTTTGTTGATCATTTATCTAAAGGCGACCAGTCAGCCCTTGCCGAAATATTTGAGAGAGTTTCAGATTCGCTGCGAAGAGATTTAAAAGATAAATAAAAAATAAATAAAAAAGTGCAATAAAAAACCCGCCACATAAAGTGGCGGGTTTTTTATTAAGTAATGAATTACTTAGCTGCTGCCTTCTTGCGGCGGCGCTTCTTTGGAGCAGCTGCTGGAGCTGCCTTCTTGCGACGACGCTTTGGAGCTGCCTTCTTAGCTGCTGCCTTCTTGCGACGCTTCTTTGGAGCTGCCTTCTTAGCTGCTGCCTTCTTGCGACG
>CAXNEU010000025.1:0-13956 GCA_964201705.1 Candidatus Planktophila sp.
GGTCCAGAACGATATGAGATTCCCTCCTTGGTCGGCTTAACTCCAGAAGCTGCCGTTAACTTGCTTGCAAAGTATCCGGTCAAAGTTGGAGAGTTAAAGGAAGATTTCAACGAAAAGACTCCAAAGGGATTTGTAATTTCTTCATCACCAGACGCTGGTCAGAAAGTAAAACGAGATTCAACTATCGATTTGCTTATCAGCAAAGGGGTAGAAACTATTGATGTTGCTTCCTACGTTGGTAAATCTGCTGATCAAGCCCTGAACGAATTAACCGATGCTGGTTTTGATGTTGATACAGTTAATCAATACAGTGAAAAAGATCCCGGAGAGGTTATTTCTCAGGTTCCTTCTGGTGGGGCACCATTGGCAAAAGGTGCAAAGATTTCTTTGACCATTTCCAAAGGTTCGCAGTACGTCGCTATCCCAAATGTCTTCTCCTCAACCGAAGCAGAGGCACGCGCCATGCTTAAGGATCTCGAACTTAAAGTTGTGGTCAAAAAGATTGGCGCTAAGAAGGTGAAGAAAGTAATAAACGTCTCGCCTAAAGTCGGCGTTAAGGTCAAACGAGGCAGCACGGTGACTATCACTGTAGGGTAAGCAAATGCCTAAAACCTCACCGCGCATTGGCGCTCATACGCCGACAACTGGTGGGATGGCCAAACGCGCGATTGCCTACGCCGAAACAATCGGTGCAGAAGCGATACAGGTCTTTACTTCAAATCCACGTGGTTGGGCTATGCCTGAGACAAATCACGAAGCAGATGCGCTCTTCCGTGAGAAAGCTGCCGCGTTAGATATCGAAACTTATGTCCACGCACCATTCCTAATTAATTTGGGTTCTCCGACAGAAGGTACCTATTTAAATTCGTTGGCATCGACCGAGTTCTCGCTAAAGCGCGGCAAAGAGATAGGCGCACTCGGAGTTGTGGTGCACACCGGTTCGGCAGTTAATGAAGACTTTATCGATAAGGCATGGAAGCAGATCCATAAAGGGATGATGCCAATACTTAACGCGCTAACCGATGATGCTCCAATGTTGCTACTTGAGCCTACTGCTGGACAAGGACAGTCACTCGTTAAGCGCTTAGAAGACTTGGAGCATTACCTAAAAGCTTTGGAGTATCACCCAAAAGTTGGCATCTGCTTAGATACTTGCCACGTCTTTGCTGCAGGCCATGACATAGCCAAAAAGGGTGGAATGAAAGAGACTTTGGATCTATTAGTAGAAGTTGCCGGCGCAGAACGTATTCAATTAATCCATGCCAACGATTCAATGGATGTTTGTGGCGCACTGAAAGATCGCCATCAAAACATCGGTGATGGTTTTATCGGGGTTGATCCTTTTAAAGAATTACTAAAACACCCTGCAGTTAAGAACGCGCCACTTATTTTGGAGACTCCAGGCATGGAGCCTGAGCACGGTAAAGAGGTTGCGCTCTTAAAAGGATTGCGCGGATGAACGCCCGCCATCAAATGCAGTTGAAGCTCGCCCCGTGGGCGCTGCTCATAGTCTCTGCCTCTTGGGGTCTCGCCTTTGTTTTAATGAAGCCGGCGATCGAGCGACAATCAGTAAATAGTTTTTTAGCTACTCGCTTTGTTGTGGCAGTTGTGGCAATGATTGCACTACGTCCAAGCGTTCTGCGAAAGATCAATAAAGAGTTACTGCTGAAGGGTTCCCTCGCTGGTCTATTCCTCGGTACAGGTTACATATTTCAAACCTTAGGCCTAGCGCGCACCGGCGCTGCAATAACTGGATTCGTTACTGGACTTTACGTGGTGCTCACTCCCCTAATCGCTGCGCTCTTTCTTAAAGAGAGAATCCGGGCATTTACCTGGTTTTGTGTTGTTCTGGCAACAATCGGCTTAGCCCTTCTCTCTTTGCGCGGTTGGTCAGTCGGAATCGGCGAGGCGCTAGTTTTTGTAAGTGCAATTGCCTTCGCTGCCCACATTGTCACTTTGAGTAAGTGGAGTTTTGGACTTGATGCCTATGCGCTCACGATTGTGCAGTTAACAATTTGTGCGGTTATAACCGGTGTTATTTCAATTGGGCAAGGTTATGAGAAACCTACTGATTCTGGTGTTTGGGGCGTTGTTATCTTCACTGCAGTTATCTGTACCGCGGTTGCTTTTATAGTTCAAACTTGGTCACAAGCACATATGAGTTCCACCAAGGTCGCCGTTATTTTGACAATGGAAGTTGTCTTTGCAGCGCTATTTGCGGTCTTCTTCGGTGGCGAATCTCTGACGCTACAAGTAGCAATTGGTGGCGCTATGGTCGTACTTGCTATGTATTTGATAGTAATTAAAGAAGCGTGAGAGGCTAATCCAATGATGACGCCAATTGACTTGCGCTCCGATACCGTAACTCGTCCATCCCAGGCGATGCGTGAGGCGATGGCGCAAGCACCGGTCGGTGATGATGTTTATGGCGATGATCCAACAGTTAATTCGCTGGAAGAACGCGTTGCTGCAATGTTTGGTAAAGAAGCGGGAGTTTTTACACCTACAGGCTCACTTGCCAATCAATTGGCGATACGGATGTTGGTGGCACCTGGTGAAGAGCTGCTCGCTGAATCTAATTCTCATATCGTGCGCGCTGAACTTGGAGCGGCAGCAGTCTTTAGCGGCATAACAACTCGCACTTGGCCCGCAAAGAACGGGTTACTTGTCGCAAACGATGCTCTTGATCTAGCGCGTCCGAATTCAGGACCATATCTGGTTTCCACCACTGCGATCGCTGTTGAGAACACCCATAACTTTGGTGGCGGAACTGTGCAACCGCTGGAGGACAGTAAGGCGCTACGAAAAGGTGCAGATGAGTTAGGTCTGGCTCTACATTTAGATGGAGCGCGAATCTGGAATGCACACGTGGCAAGTGGGGTCGCGCTAAGTGAATACGGAAAACATTTCGACACCATTAGCGTCTGCTTGTCTAAAGGTTTGGGCGCTCCAATCGGATCGATCATGCTCGGTGATAAAGAGCGGGTAGCAAAAGCGCGGGTATGGCGTAAACGCTACGGTGCAGGCATGCGACAAGTTGGCTTGTTGGCAGGTGCCGCGCATTACGCACTAGATAACAACATCGCTCGCTTAGCAGAAGACCATCGCCGCGCAAAAGAGATTGCAGTTGCCATTTCTGCGGTCAGCCCATCTTTGATTGATCCGAACACCGTTGTAACAAATATCGTTGGTCTTGATTTATCTGCGCTACCAATTACTGCTGCTGAATTAGCAACCCGCACAAGAGATGCTGGGCTTTGGATCAGCGCACTTGGTCCAAAATATGCGCGCCTGGTAACTCACCTAGATTTTGATGACGAGCAATGTAAGGCTGCAATAGAGATATTAAAGCGCGCCCTCGTGGCGTAATAACCACTCTTTTTTATTTAAGCCATATGCGTAATTACCGAGTGATCCACCTGTTTTAACGATGCGGTGACACGGAACGACGAGTGCAATGGCATTCTTCGCACAGGCAGAACCCGCCGCACGCACCGCAGCTTTTGAACCGGAGCGATCAGCCAGATCAGCGTAGGAAATTGTCTTTCCTGCTTTTACTTTACGCATCGCCTTCCAGGCTGCTTGTGAGAAATGCGCACCAGGTTGGCGAACTGAAATACCATTTAACGCATTTATATCGCCAGCAAAGTAATCACTTAACAGATCTGAAACCACTGAAATCTTGGAAACCTCTTTAAAGCCCTTCGCGTAATCAATTTCATCGAGACTTTCTTTGAGTGATTTAACGCTAGAAAAATTTAAGCCCAAGAGAATCTGTTCATCGGCGATTAAATTTAGAACCCCGATAGGAGACTTGAACTGAGAGATAAACAATGGCACGTCCGCTAAATTAGCGATCGCGCAACATTTCGGCAACTAGAAATGCAAGTTCTAGAGATTGTGAATGATTAAGGCGTGGATCGCAGGCGCTCTCGTAACGGCTGGCCAAATCAGTTTCAGAGATCTGTTCTCCTCCACCAAGACATTCGGTAACATCATCGCCAGTTAATTCGATATGGATTCCGCCTGGGTGCGTTCCTAGCCCCTTATGAACTTCGAAGAATCCCTTTACTTCATCCATAACATCATCAAAGCGTCGGGTTTTATATCCAGTTGCTGCTTCAAAGGTATTGCCGTGCATTGGATCGCAGACCCAGAGAACTTGTGCGCCAGATTTAGTGACACCGTCAACGAGTGCGGGTAGCGCTTCGCGAATCTTGCCCGCACCCATACGAGTAATAAATGTTAAGCGACCCGGTTCACGGTTTGGATCTAAGCGATCAATCAATCGAAGAGCATCATCGACCGTGGATTTAGGGCCAAGTTTTACTCCAATTGGATTGCGAACCTTGGCAGCGAAGTCAACGTGCGCACCATCTAACTGCCGAGTTCTCTCGCCAATCCAGATAAAGTGCGCTGAAACATCGTAAGGAAGTTGAGTGCGTGAATCTATGCGAGTAAGCGCCTTCTCGTATTCCATAATCAAAGCTTCGTGGCTGGAGTAGAAATCAACTGACTTAAATGAATCGGGATCAACACCAGCAGATTTCATAAAGTCTAGGGCGCGACCAATTTCGCGCGCCATTTGTTCGTAACGATCGCCGACGGATGAATCGCGAATGAAACCCTTATTCCATTCGTGCACCTGACGCAGATCGGCAAATCCACCCTGAGTGAATGCGCGAACTAAGTTAAGGGTTGCAGCCGATGTGTTGTAAACCCGGACCATACGGTTTGGATCTGGTGTACGTGATGCTTCCGTGAATTCCAGATCATTTACTGCATCACCGCGGTAGGCAGGAAGAGTTATATCTCCGCGAGTTTCAAGATCATTTGAACGCGGCTTAGCAAATTGCCCAGCCATACGGCCAACTTTGACTACCGGAAGACTGGAGTAATACTGCAAGACCGCTGCCATTTGCAGAATTGTCTTAATGCGATTGCGAATTGAATCAGCTGTGGCTGCAGCAAATGTTTCTGCGCAATCTCCACCCTGTAACCAAAAGGCGCGACCAGCGGCGGCTTCAGCGATTTTTGCTTTTAGATCATCACATTCACCAGCAAAAACAAGCGGAGGAAAAGACTTTAACTCTGCGACCGCTTTTTTTACCGGCTCACCATCAACACCACCTGGCCATTGCGGTTGTTGCGCCGCAACCAGCCCAGGGGTGAATAGGTTATCTAATGAACTCGGGGATGAAGTATTCATAGGTTAAGAGTAGTTTGATCAGATAGTTTCTCGGGTGAGAATTATCCGAAGAAGATCTCTGACTCCTTGTAACGCTCGATTGGTACAGTCTTTAGCTTCTCTGTAGCGCTGGCTAGCGGCACGCGAACGATATCGGTGCCATGCAGCGCAACCATCTTGCCCCAATCTCCTTCAGATGCGGCAGTGATCGCTTGTAATCCAAAACGAGTAGCAAGAACGCGGTCAAATGCAGTTGGTGTGCCGCCGCGTTGGATGTGGCCCAGTACAGATGTGCGAGCCTCTTTACCTGTCTTGGCTTCGATTTGCTTGGATAACCATTCGCCAATTCCAGATAGCTTTACGTGGCCGAAAGCATCTAGCTCTGAATCTTTAGTAATCATGTCACCATCTTGTGGGATTGCGCCTTCGGCGATAACAATGATCGGTGCAAAACCATCCTTGAAACGTGATTGAACCCATTCGCAGACTTTACCTACTGAGAATTTAACTTCTGGGATCAAGATACAAGTTGCTCCGCCTGCCATACCTGAGTGAAGTGCGATCCAGCCAGCATGGCGGCCCATTACTTCAACAACAAGCGCGCGGTGATGCGATTCTGCAGTTGTATGTAGACGATCGATCGCCTCAACTGCGATATTTACAGAAGTATCAAAACCAAATGTGTAATCAGTATTATTTAAATCGTTATCGATTGTCTTTGGAACACCAACTACTTTTACGCCAAGTGAATCTAACTTTGTGGCTACGCCGAGCGTATCTTCTCCACCGATTGCGATTAAAGCATCAATTCCTTGATCGGCCAGATTCTGTTTGATTCGTTCTACGCCATTTTCAATTTTAAATGGGTTGGTGCGTGATGAACCCAAAATAGTTCCGCCGCGAGGCAATATCCCGCGAGTAGTCTTGAGGTTGAGCTCCATTGTGTAATTCTCAAGCGGGCCTTTCCAGCCATCACGGAAGCCAACGAACTCATGGCCGTATTCCTTTACACCTTTACGAACTACCGCGCGGATAACCGCATTTAGACCAGGGCAATCTCCGCCACCTGTAAGGACGCCAATACGCATGAAAAACTCCAGTTCAAAAGTTGTTAAATCTAGGATCTTGGGAGGATATAAAGATCAAAAAGTAGTCAACGTTGACAGGCACAGTCTAGCCTTGCCCCATGGCTAATCGAAAACTCATCGCGGGCGTGGATTCTTCAACGCAGTCTTGCAAGGTGGTAATTCGCGACGCAGTTACGGGTGAGTTATTGCGTGAAGGCCGCGCTTCCCACCCAGATGGCACTGAAGTAAACCCTGCCCTTTGGGTAACAGCGCTAGATACTGCGATCAATGATGCCGGCGGACTATCTGATGTAGAAGCAATCTCAATTGGCGGACAACAACACGGCATGGTTGCGCTGGATGAAGAGGGTGAAGTAATCCGTGACGCTCTGCTTTGGAATGACACGCGATCAGCTGCTGCTGCCGATGCTTTAAATTCTGAAATTGGTGGCCCAACTGAGATGGCTAAACAAGTTGGTTCGGTGTTGGTTGCAGCCTTTACCGCCTCAAAGTTGCGCTGGTTGGCAGATTCTGAAAAAGCTAACGCTGCAAAGGTTGCGGGTGTCGCGCTCCCCCACGACTGGTTATCTTGGCAACTACAACATAAATCAAGTGATAAAAAAGATTTCAGCAAATTGTTTTCAGATCGCAGCGAAGCATCCGGCACTGGTTACTTTGATCCAACAACTTCTAAATATCGCCGTGACATTCTGGCAATGGCGCTACGCACTGATCGCGAAATTCAGCTTCCAAAGATAATTAACCCCGCAGAGTTTGGTGGATTAACTCCAAGCGGAGTAAAAATCGCACCCGGAGCCGGAGATAACGCTGCCGCGGCACTCGGAATTCAAGCACAACCTGGTGACGTTGTTGTTTCACTCGGAACCAGCGGAACCGCATTTGCGGTATCCGATACCGCAACTCACGATTCATCTGCCGCAGTTGCTGGATTTGCAGATGCAACAGGTCGATTCTTGCCGCTAGTTTGCACGCTAAATGCTGCGCGGATTTTAGATGCAGCTACGCGAATCCTTGGAAAGACTCACGATGAAGTTGGCGCACTTGCTTTATCGGCAAAGCCAGGAGCGAATGGATTATCGCTACTTCCTTATTTTGAGGGTGAAAGAACTCCGAATCGTCCCAACGCAACCGGTGTATTTAGCGGAATGAATTTAAATAACTCCAATCCTGCAGATATCGCCCGCGCAATGGTGGAAGGAATGCTCTGTGGTTTAGTAGATGCAGTAGATGCGTTAGAAAAATTGGGAGTTGATGTTAAGCGAATTATCTTGATTGGTGGGGCGGCAAAGAACCCTGCAGTCTCACAGATAGCAGCAGCGCTCTTCGGTCGTGAAGTTTTACTTCCACCTGCTGGTGAGTATGTTGCAAATGGCGCAGCTCGCCAAGCCGCTTGGGCGCTACTCGGCGGAGATACCGCCCCTGTGTGGGATTTAGGAAAGATCGAAAAAGTTTCCGCTGCTGCAACGCCAGATGTTGTAATTCGTTATCGCACCTTGCGTGATCAAACCCGAAACTGGAATTAGTAGAGAGTCGCCAAATAATGTCACTTGCCCCAGAAATCATCAAACAACTTGCAGACCAAAAAGCCGCCGGACTTCCGCAGGTGTGGGAAGCGCCATTGTCAGTTATACGCGAGTTAACCCAAAGCCGAGTTGCGTTCACTGGCAAACCAGAACCTATCCACTCAGTTATTAATAGATTCATTCCTGGTCCAACTGCTGATCTTCCAATTCGAATTTATAGGCCTAATGAAGACCAGAACGCACCAGCTTTAATCTTCTATCACGGAGGAGGATGGGTAATGGGTTTCCTAGATATCTACGACGCCGCATTACATCGCCTGGCAAATCAAAGTGGATCGGTAATCATTAGTGTTAACTACCAAAAGGCACCCGAGCATCCCTTTCCGATCCCCTTTGACGATTGTTATGCCACATTGATTTGGGTCAAAGCACACGGGCAAGAGCTAGGAATTGATCCAAACCGTGTCGGAGTTGGTGGAGATAGCGCAGGTGGAAATTTAGCGGCTGCTGTTGCAGTAAAGGCGCGAGATGAAGCAATTGCACTGCGTTATCAATTGCTTGTATATCCGTGCCTTGATCGCGATTTCACAACCAAGTCATATAACGAATTTGCCACAGAATTTGGTTTAAGCACTCAGGCGATGAAATGGTTCTGGGAAAAATATCTGCAAGGTAGTCAGCACGATGACAATCCTTATGCTGTTCCGATGCGCGCTGAAAGTGTGGCAGGAGTTGCTCCATCGATAATAATCACAGCCCAATACGATCCGCTAGTGAGCGATTCTGAGAATTACTGCGAAAAACTGAAAAGCTATGGCGCAGAAGTTATTTATCGTGAATTCCCCGGAATGATTCACGGCTTCTTTGCAAACGTTGCGGCTACTCCTTCATCACACCTGGCACTCGATTTTGCAGCAGAAGAAATGGCAAGTAAAACCAAAGAATAATACCGATGAGGGATATCAGCGCTTTCAGGTTACTATTGCGCAATGTCCCGGCGTAATTTAATTCTCTTTCTCCTTGCCGGTTTTCTTTGGGGTATTCCTTACCTCTTCATCCGGGTTGCTGTAGATCCTGAAACTGGCTTTTCACCCGCGATCGTTGTCTTCATTCGCGTCTTTATCGGCGCATTAATCCTGGTACCGATCGCAATTTACGATAAGTCTCTCTTTATTGCGATTAAAGGTTGGAAATACATCGCGGTATACGCACTCTTTGAAATGGTAATTCCCTGGATTTTGATCGGTACCGCAGAACAGTCAATCTCATCTGGCCTTGCTGGATTGCTAGTTGCTTCAGTTCCAATTTTTTCTACAATTATCGCTTCAATGTACGGAGATAAATCAGTCTGGCACCCACGCCGCTTATTTGGAATGGCTATTGGATTTCTTGGCGTTTTCCTACTTGTGGGAATCGAGAGTTTTACCGGTTCATCAGATCCGATTGCAATCTTTATGATGCTCGGCGCTTCGGTCGGATATGCCTATGCCGTTATTTATATAACTCACAAGATGCCGGGTGTTTCAGGTGTCGCCATAAATGCAATTGCCATGGCGATGACTGCACTTTTTTATTCGCCAGCCCTATTCTTAACGTGGCCAGATCATAAAATTAGCCTGAGCGCGACTTATTCCGTAATCGCCTTAGGAATTTTTTCAACCGGTATCGCTTTTGCAGTCTTCTTCACAGTTATGGCAGAGATTGGGCCAACCCGGGCTTCGCTGGTTACTTATATGAATACTGCATTTGCAGTTGTCTTAGGGGTATTGATCCTGAGCGAACCGCTGACAATCGGAATTATTGTTGGATTACCACTGGTCTTAATCGGTTCTTATCTCGCCAGCCGGAAAGTAAACGCTTAAATTAGTTTTCGCCAAAGCCTAAACGCTGCAAAAGCTTTGGATCACGTTGCCACTCCTTAGAAACCTTCACGTGTAGTCCTAAGAAGATGCGTGCGCCAAGTTCGCGTTCGATATCAGCACGAGCTCGCATACCAATATCTTTAAGTCGTTCACCTTTATGACCCAAGATGATTCCAGTCTGTGAATCGCGTTCAACGTGGATCGTCGCGTGAATATCAAAGAATGGCCTGGAGCCAGTCTTCTCGCGCTCTGACATCTCATCAATTGTCACCATAATTGAGTGCGGAAGCTCTTCACGCGCATCACGCATCGCAGCCTCACGAATTAATTCGCATATCAATTGATCTTGACCTTGATCACTCGTCATATCTTCAGGATAGAAAGCCGGACCAATGGGCAAGACCTTGCCGATTAGTTCGGCTAGTAATTCAATTTGTGAGTGAATGGCTGCAGAGACTGGGACGATTTCATCCCAAGTAAATCCTTTTGCTAAGGCATTTACACCAGCAAGACGCAGCGCTAACTTCTCCTTGGAAATCAAATCTGTCTTTGTAACAAGTGCGAACTTCTTAGCGCGTGGGTGCTTGGCAATTTCCTGTGCCAAGAAAACATCGCCCGATCCAGATGTCTCATCCGCAGGCAAGCACATCAAAACAACATCAACTGAATCTAAACTTTCACCAACCACTGCATTTAGGCGATGACCAAGCAAAGTCTTTGGCTTATGAATACCTGGAGTGTCTACGAGTACTGCTTGAAAGGTCAGTTGATTGACAATGCCGCGAATCGCATGACGGGTGGTATTTGGATGAGGAGATGTAATCGAAATCTTGCTTCCAACTAAAGCGTTGATGAGAGTTGATTTTCCGGAATTAGGGCGTCCGACAATTGCGACGAAGCCAGAACGGAATTCACTCATACGCTTATTCTCTCACTTAGCGCACTCTTTACCTAAAGCCCAAAACTTGCCTAAAGGGTTGAGATCAGCTCCACTGCATCTGCCACAGATGTAACAATTTCAGCGGCGCGTTCACCAATTAATCGGTGACACCCTTCAGAAGTTGGGGCGTTTATCGGCCCTGGTATCGCCATTACGGGACGCAATAATTCTGCGGCATCTCGTGCAGTGCGCAGTGATCCAGAGCGAAAGGCCGCTTCTACAACCAGGGTTGCTTGAGACAGAGCGGCAATGATTCGATTTCGTGTAAGAAAGCGTGAAGGAATTGCGTGAGAACCAGGTAGAACTTCAGATACCAACGCACCGTTCTCTGCAATTTCTGCGAAGAGCCGTGCGTTCCCAGCGGGATATGCCACATCTACTCCTGCTGCAAGAACAGCAATAGTTCTTCCTTCAGCGATCAGCGCTCCTTTGTGGGCCGCTGAATCTATTCCGTATGCGCCGCCGCTTACGATGCTCCATTCACGATCAACAAAACCTGCGGCAAAATCTCCTGCGATGCGAAGACCGTATGGAGTTGGATTTCGTGTTCCTACTATCGCAAGTGATCTCTCAGATAATACGGATAAGTCACCTTTAACAACTAAGCCAATTGGAGTAGTGCTCAGATCATTTAATGACGTGGGCCATTCTAAAGTGCTCGGAATTATGAAAACAGATCCTGCTTTTTCAAGAATGTCCTCGATTTCTTCAATGTTGACAGAGCTGACTCGATCGATTAATTTGCGATACTTAACAGGGTCGTAAATCTCATTTACGAGGTGCTCATAAACATTGAGAGCTCCAAAATCTCTGATTTGGCGACTCCAATAGATGTGCCCACCTTCGATTGCCGAAAAAAGTGCTAAATGAGCGCGCCACTCAATATCATTATTCATAGCGCGCAGATTAGATCGCATCGCGCAATGCGAAGATCCCTCTTGCTTTACTTGTGGGTAATTATTGAGAAAGTGCAGCGATATTTGCGAATGAACGTCGGTGTTCTATGCACGGACCATGCGCCTGCAGAGCTTCGGTATGGACTTTGGTGATATAGCCTTTATGTTTAGCAAAGCCGTAGTCAGGAAATTGCGCATCTAATTCGCGCATAATCCGGTCACGAGTTACTTTTGCAATTATCGATGCTGCGCTGATGCAAGTTACGACTTGATCGCCTTTCCAGACTGCCACATTGGGAATAGCTAAGCCCTCAATGGCATAACCATCGGTGAGTACATAACTTGGTGTAATTGCTAACCCTTGCACTGCGCGTCGCATGCCATCAAGATTTGCTGCGTGTACGCCTCTTTGATCAACTTCTGCGGCAGGAACAATAATCACGCTGACGGCAAGTGCTGCACTGGTCACCACATCAAATAATTTTTCTCGTTCAGCCTCTGATACATCTTTAGAATCTCTAACTTTTGAAAGCTCTGGAGCGAAAGGATCGGCTAGTACCACTGATGCGATTACCAGAGGTCCCGCACACGCGCCACGACCTGCTTCATCCACACCAGCAAGCGGAGTAATTCCTGCATCAATTAGTAGCGATTCAATAACCTTCATACGCTAACTTTCGCAGAAATTATTTCAGAGAAGAGTATGAATCGACAAAGCCCAAGTTTTTAATAGGCCAGATTATTCCAACAACTTTTCCAGTAATTTTGGCGGTCGGAACCATTCCATTATTTATATCATCTTGATGGAATCGTGAATCAGCGCTGGCACCACGGTGATCACCCATAACCCAAACCTTTCCGGCTGGTACGGTGACGTTGAAATTAGTATCACTTGCAGTATTTCCTGCAAATATATATGGCTCATCGATTTCGACGCCATCAATCATCAACTTTTTACCTTTTGAGCAACACTCAACTTTATCGCCGGCAACGCCAATAACTCGCTTCACCAAATACTGCTTAGTTGGGTTTGGCAAAACTCCCACAGCGACAAAGGCATCTTTAACCATTGCTAAATATTTATTCTGGTCGCCAAGATAAGGTTCTGGCAGCCAATTGTCAGGATCACGAAAAACCACAACATCGCCGCGCTTGATGGACTTGCCGATGAATGGAACTTTATTCACCGCAACGCGATCATTTACCTGAAGCGTGTTCTCCATAGATCCAGAAGGAATGAAGAAGAATTGAACTAGAAAAGTCTTTATGACAATAGAAACTGCGAGCGCAACTATTACAAGTATAGGAAACTCGCGTAAAAGCGAGCCCTTACGTGGCATTAAAAGAATTTACTTAGTTAGCGGGCTTGTCTTCAGTTGCAACTTCTGCTTCAACCACAACTTCTGCAGTCGCAACTTCAGCTGGAACCTCTGCCACTACTTCGACCGCAGTTGGCTCGGCCACTACTGGTGCTTCAACAACAACTTCAACCGCAGCTGGTGCTTCCGCAACAACTTCAGCAACCGGAGTTGAAAGAATTCCATCGCCGTAACCTTCGATGCCATCACGCTTTTCTCGGATCTTGGCAGCCTTACCGCGAAGATCGCGGAGGTAGTAAAGCTTGGCGCGACGTACATCGCCCTTCTTTACGAGTTCAATCTTTTCAATAACTGGTGTGTGAACTGGGAAGGTACGTTCTACTCCAACGCCGTAAGAAACCTTACGGATTGTGAAAGTTTCGCGAACGCCATCGCCTTGGCGACGGATAACAATTCCTTGGAAGACTTGGATACGGCTCTTGCTACCTTCGATAACGCGAACGTGAACCTTGAGTTCATCGCCTGCGCGAAATTGTGGGATGTCATGGCGAAGTGACTTCGCATCAACGGCATCAAGAATATTCATCGTTTGGTCCTCATCTAGGTAACGCCTTTTCAAGCTTTTGTAAGCTTTTTCTAAAGCTGATTGCAGCGCGGCGATATCTACCGTGCAGACTGCGTATCTTGCCACAGAAGGGCCTCCGAGCGTAAATCGGCTAAATCCCCGTTCAGTCCAACTCCTTCCTCACCTACTTTTTCACCCTTGGCGGGTATTCTCGCCCACATGAGTGAGCTGCGCTTAACTGGCAAGACCCCCGATGGGGTGCACATAGCGCTCACCGATAACAACGGGGCCGAATACACGCTGCGCATCAGTGACACATTGCGCGCCACCGTAAACCAACCGCGCCTTACCGCTGTGCCGGTTACAGATGAGAACGCAGCAATGAGCGTTGCAGATATACAACGTCGTCTGCGCGCTGGCGAAACTATGGATGCAATTGCTCGCGACGGAGATATTTCAGTAGATAAAGTTGAACGTTTCTCTGGACCAATTTTGCAAGAGCGCTTATTTATTATTGATCAAGTTCATTCGCTAACGCCTCGTCGCGATGGAAAAGATAACGGGCGGGAAGCACC
>CAXNEU010000026.1:0-13790 GCA_964201705.1 Candidatus Planktophila sp.
GTCTAAGCCCGCTTCCTCGCGCAACGCCTCAAGTGCTTCAGGAGTTACTTTTGTAGCTGCGCCCAATCGTGCAAGCACTGGGTCGCCAGGAAGGATTCGAATCGACAAGAAGACCAAGATCAAGCTCGTCGCTAAAACGATCGAACTAGATAGTGCTCGCCGAAGCAAATACCGACCCACGTAACTCCTTTTCTTTTAACTATAGATGGCTAATCAATCAGATTATTTAATTGAAATGCCTTCTAGGTGAAGTGTGCCAGTTCCCTCAACCCAAGCACCTCTCACGTTTGCTTGTGCTGCGTGAAGAACTGAGAACACGAGTGGAGTGATTAATGGAAGTTCTTTGTTTTCCATCAACATTGCATCACACCAAGCAGCTTTACGCTTTTTTTCGTCCATAGTTCCAAGGGCCTTTGCAAATGCTGCATCGTAAGCCTTGCTGTTCCAGTTGCTCTCTGCGCGACCTGAAAGTAGGAAGTTCATTGAGAAACCTGGTTCAGCAGGTACTGACTGATAGTTAGGAAGCAGAATATTTGGGTATGTTAAGCCAGCTGGATAAAACTTAGCAGCCCACGTTCCAACTTCATTATTTTCAATCTTCATATCGATACCAATTGACTTAAGGTCTGCCTGAAGTACCTGACCCATTGCATCGAACTCTGGAAGTGCGCCAGAAACACCCCACCATGTGAAGGACTTTAGGCCGGCTTCAGCGAAGAGCGCCTTAGCTTTTTGTAAATCAAATGTGTACTTGGTTAGACCGGCAGCAGAACCGCACTGCCAGATGCTGTTATCAGGAACAATGGTGTTGTATGAAGTTACAGCGCCAAATCCCTTGTAAGCAGCTTTCAAGATAGCAGCACGATTTGTTGCATAAGCAACCGCTTGACGTGCCTTGAGGTTATTAAATGGGGCAGATGTTAAATCGTATTCCCAAGTAACAGACATTGTTGAAGATTTTGAAGCCAAAATCTGCAACTTCTTATCCCTCTTAAGTGGTGCAGCATCGCCAAGTGGCAATTGGTACATAACGTCAATGTTTCCTGAACGCAGTGCAGTTACTGCAGCTGTTGGATCAGATAGCTTTACGAACTTAATCTCAGTTAGCTTCGAAGCAACTCCAAAGTACTTTGGATTCCTAACGATGGTAAGTGAGACGTTCGGGCTAAAGTCCTTGACCATAAATGGTCCAGATGAACTTGGCTTAACGTTAAATGTTGGAACTTCATTTACCTTGAGAATCTTGACTCCAGAAAGTGCTACGTGAAGTAGCGAATTTGGAGCTGAAAGATCAATGGTGAGTTTACTGCCTGAGGCAGTTACCTTGGAGATCATCTTGAGGTTGTTGCTCTCTTGAGTAACCGTCTTCGGATCAATTGTGTATTCAATAACAGCTTTTACTGCTTTGGCATCCATAGCTGATCCATCTGAGAACTTTGCGCCAGTTCTCAAATCAAATATCCACTGTGTTCCAGCGGCATTCATCTTCCATGACTTCGCAAGATCTGGTCCAATACTTCCATCTGGCTTCCATTTAGTTAGCGCTGACCAGAGAACTCCGTACAATGTTTGGTCATATGCGAAAGTACGTGTAATTGGGTTAAGTTGCGGAATTCCTTGTGTGGAACCAACAACTAAAGTTGTCTTAGCAGCTTGCGCAGGTGCGGCAGCTGTAGTGAGTGTGAAAATCATTCCAACAGCAACAACTGCTGCTAGGAATTTCTTATCGCTTGAGAACTTGCTTAAGTTCATTTAGGCTCCTCGAGGGTTGTTGAATCAAAAGACGCAGGCAAGGTTTACCTGTGTACTGGGGTTACCCAAGTCAAGACGTTAAGCGATCGCATGTCAATGATGTCCGCCTTAGCCCTAAAAGTCCGACACGATTTTCTGGAATTCTCGCTTGGAAATGAAGTGAATTCACGATTTGGGCCGACCGCAAGGGTGATTACCTAAGGGTAGGTCTCATTTTGATAACTTTTTAGCGCGCGGTCCATCCATTATCAATTCCAAATGAAGAACCAGTTATTGAATTTGAATATGGTCCACATAAATAGAGCGCAAGTTGCGCGATCTCTTCAGGTTCGATTAGCCGCTTAATGGCAGCTGGTTGCAGCATAACTTCCTCAACGACTTGGGTTTCAGAAAGATTATTAATTTCGGCAAGGGATTTGATTTGTTTCTCAACAAGAGCAGTACGTGCATACGCCGGTGCGATGGTATTTGCTGTAACTCCGTGTGGGCCACCTTCTAAAGCGGTAACTTTAGTTAAGCCTTCCAGGCCGTGCTTGATAGTTGTGTACACGGATTTATATGGGGAAGCGATATGTCCATGAATACTAGAAATTCCAATTATTCTCCCCCACTGCTTCGAATACATATGCGGGAGGACTTTCTGGGTCAAATAGAATGGTGTGCGAAGCATTAGTGAAAACATCAGGTCTGCCTGCTCTATTGGAAATTCTTCAATCGGAGCAACGTGCTGAACTCCAGCGTTGTTGATTAAAATATCAATTTCTAAGTTATCCGGGAAATGTTCATCTGGCTTACTTAGGTCTACGACCATTGTCTTGATTTTGAATTGCGATTCGAGTTCTGAAAGAGATTGAGCATTTGAATCAACTGCAAGAATTTCTGCACCGGCATCCACAAATGCAACGACGCAAGCTTTTCCAATTCCGCTACCGGCACCAGTAATTAAAACTCTTTTTTCGCTCAAGAACTTAGATTCCAGTTTCGCCATAGGTCAACTCTACCCAGTAAGGTTCGAGTTATGGGTCCAGCATTTAACCGAATTTGGGCTTCCAGCATTGTTTCTAATCTCGCTGATGGAGTAATGATCGCAGCGGTACCTCTGCTGGCGATCTCCTTAACTGATAGCCCAGTTTTAATCTCAGCAATTGGCGCGATGGTCATGCTGCCTTGGCTACTTTTTGCGATACCTATTGGCGTGATGGTCGATCGTGTGGACCGGCGATTTATTTTGGCTGGAGCTAATGCGACTCGTAGTTTTGTTGTGGGCGTTTTAGCCCTACTAATTGCAACTGATCTTGTAACCATATTCTGGCTATTAGCAGCTGCCTTTATCATCGGAGTCTGCGAAGTCGCTGCTGACACAACCGCGCAATCTCTGATCCCTCAAATTTTGGAAGAGAAAGATTTTGAAAAAGGTAACTCCCGGCTGCAGATTTCAGAGACTATTATTCAGGGCTTCATTGGCGCTCCAATAAGTGGCTTTATCTATGCCTTAGCCATCTACTTACCATTCTTTATTAATAGTTTAGGTTTTGCTATATCTGCCCTATTTGCCCTTTCAATTCCAATTAAATATTTGCAGGATGTTCGTAAAGAGGATGTCGAGAAGATCGAAAGACATTTCATCGAAGATATGAAATTTGGTATTACATACCTTTTTAATCAAAAGACGCTGCGACGATTAGTTATTACGACCGCAACCATTGGCTTCTGTTACTCAATGGGCTCAGCAACTGTGGTGTTATTTACTATCAAAGAATTGGGATTAGCCGAGCGATACTTTGGAGTCATCTTGGCTATTGAAGGATTAGGCGCTCTTACGGGAGCGCTGGTTGCCTCTCGATTGTCTAGCACGTTTGGCCGAAGTAAAGTTATGACCTTTGCGATAGTTGCGAGTTCGGCAGTCTTACTCTTGCAAGGATTCTCACCAAACATCTACATTTTTGTTGCCTTGGGAACTTTTGGTGGATTTGTATTATCACAATGGAATATTTTATTGATGGCGACTTATCAAACAGTGATTCCAAATGAACTATATGGCCGCATCCATGGAACTCGCAGAACATTAGTATGGGGAACAATGCCTATCGGCTCACTTTTGGGCGGAGTCTTGGCCACTTTTAGTCTGCGACTGCCTATGTACGTGGGTGGGGTTATCGCTACCCTAATCGCCATTTTCTCAATAAGTTTCTTAATTAATATTGAGAAAAATTCTCGCTCCGAGAGCGCTAGTTAAACAAGCAAAAATCACCCGCACCTTTGATGAATCAAGACTTTCCCAAAAACCAGATTTGAAATAGGGTTGTCAGGTGAATAAAAATGTAGATGCAGATTTTCTAGCCCTTCCTCTTGCCGCTGTTAGTGATGCCGCAATCAGCACAGCAAAAGACGCTGGAGCTTCCCACGTGGATGTGCGCATCGAGCACACCCGCACCGGATTGCTCTCTTTGCGTGATGCCCGTCCAGAGACCCAGAGTGATGAATCAATCGCCGGAGTTGGAGTGCGAGTCATTGTTAACGGTGCTTGGGGCTTTGCATCATCTCCTGAAATCTCGGTTGATGCAGCGAAAAAACTGGCATTTACTGCAGTTGCTATGGCGAAAACTTCTAAGCCACTATCGACGGAATTAGTCTCACTTGTAACTGAACCGGTCTATGCAAATCAAACTTGGGTTTCTGATTATGAAATAGATCCATTTACGGTTTCTGATTCAGATAAGAAGGACCGCTTGGCAGATCTGAGTAATCGATTACTCAAAAGTGCTGGCGTTAATCACACATCTGCACAAACTATGTTTGTTAAAGAACAGAAGCATTATGCGGATTCTTATGGCACAAGTACTACACAACAGCGCGTTCGCATACAAACTCAAATTGAAGCGATTTCAGTTGGTGAAAATAGTTTTGAATCCATGCGCACGCTGGCACAACCTGCTGGCTATGGCTGGGAGTGGATGGGCAATAAACATTGGGATTGGGATACAGAAATTGCTCAATTGCCTGCCTTATTGGCCGAGAAAGTTGCAGCGCCATCAGTTGAACCAGGTAGATATGACGTATTAATCCATCCATCAAATTTATGGCTAACTATTCATGAGTCGATTGGCCACGCAACCGAATTAGACCGTGCGATTGGGTATGAAGCTAATTACGCTGGAACATCTTTCGCTACACCAGATAAATTAAATAAACTCCAATACGGTTCTAAGTTAATGAATGTGACTGGAGATCGCATCACTTCTCACGGCCTAAGCACAGTCGGATTTGATGATGAGGGCGTTGCAGCCCAGCGTTGGGACATTATTAAAGATGGAATTCTTGTCGGGTATCAATTAGACCGCCGCATTGCAGCACGAGTTAAGGGTGATCGCAGCAATGGATGCGCCTTCGCTGATTCACCCGCGCACGTGCCGATTCAGCGCATGCCCAATGTCTCATTGCAACCAAATCCAACTGGTCCAACTTATGACGAGATGGTTTCATCAATGGAAGATGGAATCATTATCAAGGGTGATAATTCTTGGTCTATTGATATGCAGCGATACAACTTCCAATTTACTGGTCAACAATTCCACCGAGTTAAAAATGGCAAGATTGTCGGTCAATTAAAAGATGTTGCATATCAAGCAACAACAACAGATTTCTGGGGTTCTATGAAGGTGGTTGGCGGCCCTTCAACATATGTTCTTGGTGGTGCCTTTAACTGCGGTAAAGCCCAACCGGGTCAGGTTGCAGCAGTAAGCCACGGTTGCCCATCGGCGATCTTCGACAAAGTCAACATTCTAAATACTGTTGCGGAGGCTGGAAAATGATTTCTGCTCAAGATCTGATTGAAAAGATTACTTCCGCGGCCACATGCGATGACTGCATTGTTGTAGTGCGGGATAAAACTCAAGCAAATCTTCGTTGGGCCGGCACCACGCTTACAACGAATGGCGTCATTCAAGAGCGCAGCGTTACCGTTATCGCTTTTCTTTCTGTCAACGGTGGCATGGCATCTGGCGGTGTATCCCGCACCGATGTCTCATTCGCTGATATTCCAGCACTCCTAGAAGAAGCGATCGCTGCAGCAAAAGCTGCTGGCCCGGCAGATGATTACGCACCTCTTGCAACAAACGTTTCTATTGGAAACTGGTCAGCAGGGCACGTTCCAACAGGTCCTGAAGTCTTTTCCAAATTTGCACCAGCCCTGGGCGATATGTTCTCCCGCTCGGTTGCTGACAAGATTGAACTCTTTGGGTACTCCGAGCACACAAATGAAACAACTTGGGTTGGCTCAAAGGGTGGCCTGCGTTTACGGAAAGATTCACCAGTTGGTCGAGTAGAAATGAACGGAAAATCTCACGATCGCTCTCGTTCTACTTGGGCTGGTGTTGAAACTCGTGACTTTGCTGATGTATCGGTTGCAGATCTCGATGGACAGATTCGTCAACGCTTAACTTGGCAAGGTACCAAAGTGGATCTGCCCGCTGGACACTACGACACAATCTTTCCTTCGGGCTCCGTCGCAGATATTTTCACATACATGACGTGGGTATCAACTGCTAGAGATGCGCATGAAGGTCAATCTGTATTTTCTAAAAAGGGCGGCGGAACTCGCATTGGCGAAAAGCTCGCAAATGTTTCACTGCAGTTCTTTAGTGATCCAGATTTCAAAGAACTTCCAGCTGCTAACTTTGTTGCAACAGCTGTAAGTTCACCATATTCATCAGTTTTTGATAATGGTCAATCGATTAAGCGTGTTGATTGGCTCAAAGACGGCGTACTGCAATCCCTGATTCAAACCCGTGCATCAGCCAAGCTAACCAATTTAGATTTCACTCCACTCGGAGAAAACCTCATAATGAGCGTGGATGGAGCAAGTGGCTCACTTGAAGATCTAGTAAAAAAAGTTGATAACGGACTTCTTCTAACCACGCTTTGGTACATCCGGTTGGTAGATCCAAACTCATTACTTCTTACTGGCTTAACCCGCGATGGCGTTTATCACGTCAAGGGTGGTGAAGTTGTTGGTGCAACTAATAATTTCCGCTGGAATGACTCACCTGTTTCCGCCCTTTCTCGCATCGCACACGCTGGTGCGACTGAGTGGACTCAACCACGTGAATGGGCTGGCGATATGTCTAATTTGGCTATGCCTCCACTAGTCATTAAAGATTTCAACATGTCAACGGTGAGCCCAGGAAGTTAAACTACCGAGCAGTCAAGAGAAGAATCGCCGCCTCGGACTGCTAGCAGAGAGAGAATCGAAAAGTGAAGATGTCGCCGACCTGAGCACTTCCATAATTAATGCGCAGCAGTTAGAAATAACTGTGATGAAAGAAATGTTGCTTAAGTCTTAATTAAAATAAGAAAGTCGCCAGTTCTTACTTTTGGCTCAGTCTTTGTGCGCGACGTTCGGCTTGGATTCGCGGGTCAGGCACTGGCACCGCATCAATTAGTCGACGAGTGTAAGACTGCTGAGGATTCTTAAGAATGCTATCTCTTTCTCCCTGCTCAACGAGCAGTCCGTCCTGCATGACTGCGACGCGATGACAGAGGATGTCAATAACAGCCAAATCGTGTGAAATGAATAGGCAAGCAAATTGCAACTTTGACTGCAAATCTAGAAACAATTCCAAAAATCTGGCTTGTACCGAAACATCAAGAGCTGAAGTCGGCTCATCGGCAATAAGCAAGTCTGGAGTTAGAGCTAGTGCACGAGCAATACCTACTCGTTGTCTTTGTCCACCGGATAGCTCGTGCGGAAAGCGATTTCTGTAATGACGAGGCAACTCGACAGACTCAAGGAGATCTTCAACTTGCTTGTTAAGGGCTTCACCTTCTGCTTTTTTCGCAAGAAAAATTGGTTCACCTATGGATTCACCAATCGGCATTCTGGGATTTAAGGAAGATGCAGGATCTTGAAAAACAATTCCTGTGTGGCGTCTGATCGATTTCAGAAGGTTCGAGTTTGCATCGGAGATATCAGTTCCTACAATTTCGATTCTTCCCGATTTGATCGGAAGCAAACCAATAGCACCGCGTCCGACGGTCGTCTTGCCTGATCCAGATTCTCCGACCAAGCCCACAATCTCGCCGCGATAAATCTCTAAATCAAAGTCCTTAACTGCGGTAAATGCGGGAACTCGCCCTCTCTTTGGATACTCAATAGTTACATTTTCCATCTTTAATACCGGTTGAGATCTTTGTGCAGTATCAACTACAAAACTTCTCTTCTTACCCTTTCCCAAAACGGGAACTGCTGCAAGAAGTTCTTTTGTATAAGGATGTGTTGGATTATAGAAAATCTGCTCTGAAGTTCCTGACTCAACAATAACTCCATTTTTCATTACAAGGATATCGTCTGCTAAATCAGCAACTACTCCCATCGCATGTGTAATAAGCAAAATCGCAGAGTTAAGTTTATCTTTGAGTCCTCGCATCAACTCCAGAATCTCAGCTTGTACAGTCACATCAAGTGCTGTTGTTGGCTCATCGGCTATCAGCAGTGAGGGGTCGCATGCCAATGCTTGAGCAATCATTGCTCTTTGGCGCTGTCCACCTGAAAGCTGATGTGGATACTTGTCAATGGCAATGTGTGGTTCTGGAATTTCCACCATCGTGAGCAACTCGATAGCCCGATTTTTTGCTTCAGTAGGACCTAAATCAAAGTGCGCTCTAAGCGTCTCAGATATCTGAAAACCAATTGTATAAACTGGATTCAAGGCTGTCATTGGCTCTTGGAAAATGTATGCGACTTCTTTGCCGCGAAATTTCCTAAGAACTTTCTGAGAAGCGCCTTGCATCTCTTGACCTTTAACTTTTACGCTCCCACTCATTCTCGAATTGGGTGCGAGTAAACTCATAAGTCCCATTGCAGTAGTTGACTTGCCACTACCTGATTCACCAACAATTGCCAGAACTTTTCCTGGCTTCAAGTCAAAATTCATATTTGAAGCAGCCGGATACCAAACACCTTCTACCCAAAATTCGACAGAAAAATCTCTAACTTCAAGAATTGATTCAGACAAGACAAACTCTCCCTACTTGTGAGAACCTTCTCTTGTGAAAAGTGAAGAAGAGGTCCGTTCCAATATTGAACTTTTCCGAAGTCGCGCCAGCAGTGCTGGATTTTTCTTCTTGAGTTTTATATTTGTTGGTATGGTATTTCAATCTATAACCTCCAGTGGACCCAAACAAATTGCATTTACTATCGCTTGGGCCACTTTCGCTATTACTACTTTCCATGCACTGATGCATAAACCGAAAATCGAAATCTTTGACGAGGGATTGGAAGTCGTTAACCCGATTTCCAGACACACCTTTCCTTGGAGCGATATAAGATCTATCGACACTCGCTTTAGCTTGTCCGTTGTGACTAATGATGGAAAACGAATCCATGCCTGGGCGGCGCCTGCTCCTGGGCGTTATCACTCCCGCAGACTTCATTCGAGTGACTTGCGCGGACTGAAGTTGGGTATGACTGGAAACATCAAGGCCGGAGAGTCCCCTAAATCTGATTCCGGGGCGGCTTACCTGCTCACTTCTGCCAGATTTGAAAACTTTAAAGCCCGTCCCGCCTCTCTTAATCAAAGCACTTCTGCAAAAATCAAACGGGAATGGAGTTCTGCTGTAATAGCCGTTGTTGCAATCATCGCTCTTATCGCGCTTCGTTAAATCAAACATTTTCTGACTTTCTCATCAGGCGATTGAATAGTCTAATTCTTCGCTCTTTGAGGGTTACTTTTCTTCTCTGTCGAGGATCAAAAGCATCGCGCAAACCATCTCCGATGAAGTTAATACTCAGCGCGATAGTAATAATAGTTATTCCCGGCCACCAGAAAAGATATGGTCTGGTAGTAAACGAATCTTGATAGGTACTGATAAGAAGCCCAAGGGATACATCTGGTGGAATCACGCCGAAGCCAAGATATGAGAGAGCGGTTTCTAAAAGAATCGCTCCAGACATCAACAGGGTTACTGATACGACAATGACTCCAACTGCATTGGGCAGAATGTGTTTGAAAATTATTCTGTTATTGCTCGCCCCGGCTACTCTGGCCGCATCTACAAATTCTCGCTCACGTAATGAGAGGAACTCACCTCGAACCAGTCGAGACAATCCGGTCCAAGCAAAGAGACCGAGATAAAATGCTAAAAAGAGAGCACCTAGATTTCCAAAGTGGTATCCAATAACAGAACCAATGATGATTGAAGGGATTGTGATTAGGAAATCTACGAATCTCATCAATACGTTATCGATACGACCGGCAAAGAATCCAGCAATTGCTCCTACTACAGTTCCGATAATTCCCGCGACGGTACCGATGATGAAGGTAACCATTAACGAGCGTTGAGCGCCACGCAAAACCATCGCAAGATAGTCGTGTCCGATGTCATCTTGACCTAATGGATGATCTCCTAAAGCAATGCCATCCCCACCAAGCCATTTAGGAACAACTGAAAGAGTTGGGCAACCAAGTCTTCCTTCCGAGCAGACGTTGAGATCACTTAAAGTGTCAATATCGTGCTTCCACCAACCAGGAACCTGCCAAGGCCCAACGTGAAAACCAGAGCCAGTGAAGACAAATAAAACCAGGGTTGTCAGGATAATTAGTGAAGTCACTGCTGCTCTGTGATTTAGGAATCGCCGGATGACAATCTGGCGTTGAGTTAAGCCCTGTACTTCTCTGTTAGCAATGGCATTTTCTGCGGCATCGATTTCAGCGCTCACCAAAGTACTAGTTTTTTTCTTAAAAATACTCATAGCCTATTACCTACTCTAATTCTCGGATCTAACGCCGCATACAAGAGGTCAGCTACCAGATTTGCTAACACCGCAAGTGTTGCAGTAACTGCAAAAACACCCATTAATAAGTTCAAATCGTAACCACTGATAGCTTTGTTGAAGAGCGTTCCCATTCCGGACCAACCAAAGACTCGTTCGGTAATGATTGCTCCGCCGATGACTCCTGAAATGTCTACAACGATAATTGTCGTTATAGGAATCATTGTATTTCGAAAAGCATGTCGAACCACAACAACTCTTTCGCTTAGCCCTTTGGCTCTAGCAGTGCGTATATAGTCCTGATTAAGTACTTCCAACATCGTTCCGCGTGAAAAACGAATGTATCCAGCAAATGAAATTAACGTCAGAGCGACAGTAGGCAAGATTAGGTGCACCACTGTGTCCAATTGGACAATCCAAAAATCATCAGTTGTCAATAATGGATTCACTTGGCCTATGGTAGGAATTGGCCGTCCATTGACACCGTCTAAAGTGAGATACTCACTCCACGTGTTGAGCAAACGATCAAGAATAACAACTAGTCCACATCCAATAGATGTGATTACTGAAGTGCGAATCACGGCTCCTCGATCAATTTTCGCAAACAAAATGCTTATCAACGTGGCGGTAGAAATGGTTAGTACTGCAAGAGCGAGAATCAGCAACCAACTTGAGTATTTATCGAATACGTACTGAAGTGGGTAGTACAAGATAAGAGTAATCAGTGCAATCGAAAGAGAAGATTTCAGCGCGGGGCGATTATCAAGGCCCATAGAAATAGCTGTTACTGCAAATGCAATTCCGACAGAGAGCAGGAATACAATTATTGGTCCCAGGCCAGGGTCATAGAACCACTTTAAGGCGACGATCGCGGTGAGTATGCCGAAAGTCAAAACAAAGGCAGATATGGCCACTTTTGCAACTCTTGTTTTTGATCCGCCGATAACACCGGCCCAAAAAACTGCAGTAAGGACCCCTAATACAACTCGCCACCCTACATCGATGTAACCCACTTCGAGGAAGTCGTTAAATTCGATTGCAAGAAATTGTTTAAGTAATACCGCGACCCAAAAAATCGGAAGCGAAAACATCAAGAAAGAGAAAAAAGTTACAACATAATCAAATCGACTGTATTGCCTTAGGGCTGTGACTATGCCAAGTGCAATTCCCAAAAATATTGCGGTGAGGGTGGCGGCGGTAACCAGCTTCAGTGTGGTAGGAATCGCCGCTGAAAGTCTTGAGATGACATCTTCGTTATC
This sequence comes from Candidatus Planktophila sp., assembly GCA_964201705.1. Taxonomy (GTDB): domain Bacteria; phylum Actinomycetota; class Actinomycetes; order Nanopelagicales; family Nanopelagicaceae; genus Planktophila. Next base: position 11,782 of record CAXNEU010000026.1, read on the forward strand.
TCGAGTTACTCCAAAATTGAGTTTCCCGTAAAATACGCCTGACACTCCTTCAAGCCACTTGAAGTAGCGAAGAGGTGGAGGTGTTTCTAGATCCAATTGTCGAACCAGCGCCCGCAAGGCGGACTGCGACTTTTCATCTGTCGCGAATTTATATTGTTCGCGCGGGTCTCCGGAGATGGCTGTTAAGTTGTAGAGGATAAAGCTTGATCCAAACAAGATAACAAAGAGCGTGCCTATACGCCTGCCGATAAATGCCAACACAGCCCGAAGTTCTCCTTACAATTATTGGTTTTCTATATCCAGCCGAAGAGTTCGTCGAATAATACTGTGGATTAAATGAGAGGGTGCCCCGTTGGGGGCACCCTCTCATTCATCTCTCTAATAAGGTATTTAACGCATATTGCGTTAAAACAACTCTATTAGTTGCTCCACTCCCAATAATTCCAAACAAGGTTTGGAGTGATTGGTGATGGCTTTACTCCCTTAAGAGTTGTTGCAATGGCGGTCGCACCTGGCCACTGGAACAAAGGAAGTGTGTAGGCATTCTTTGCCTGTTCTCTTTCAATGGATTGCCAGGTTCGATTTCTTGAAGCTTCTCGAAGTGGTTCTCCCTTGAGGGTAGTGCAGGCCTTCTCGATGGTGAGGTTGATCCAACCCCAGGTTGAGTTAGGAGACTCTGGCTCGGTTTGTGGGCAGTCGCCTACTTGTACTGGCAAACTAGCACCCCAAGCAAAGAGTCCTGCATCGTATTCGAGGTTCGAAGTCTGGCTTGACCAGTCCGCGCGACCTCCGCATGCAACCTTAAAGCCAACCTTTGCCCAAGATGCTGCATACAACTGGCACTGAGCTGTGCGTCGGGCATTGTTGCGGTGCAATAAGTTAATTACTACAGGCTTTGTCTTCCAATCTGGAACAAGCTTGTTCATTAACGAAGTTGCTTCAGCCATACGAGCAGTGTAAGAAGCACCAAAATATTGCTTCACACCGTTTGCAAGGATGTATGACTTGTAAGCCGCACCATCCGAAGGCATCACGTTTCGTGAATTCAAGACAACAGCACCTGGGTCAGTTGGAAGAATGATTTTTTGAATCATGTCTTCACGTGGTACAGCCAGGAGGAATGCGCGACGAAGTTCTCGTGCGCGCTTGGTCTCTCCAGCAAACGGACCCTTGTAATCTCCCACATCGTTAGGACCAGCAGTTCGAAGTGAAAGCTGCTCGTATGTAGATTGTGGACCAGAGTCAACGGTAATTGTCTTAATCGCCTTCAGCTGAGTAAGCCCATCGGCGGTTACTTGACCTTGATAAAGGTCAATTTCCTTATTTGCTAGGGCTTGTGGTGCTGAAGTATCAGCGATATCAAAGCGATAGACGATCTTATCGATTCCGGTGGTCTCTGGACCTGACATACCATTTGTAACAGGATCAATTACGAGAGTACAGCTAATTTGATCGATACAAGATTGCAACTTGAATCCACCATTGCTTACAAGCAGAAGTGGATTTGTGCTGGCGTTTACAGTCGTGATGTTGTAGCTCGTTGACCAGATCTTTCCCATGAGCTTGAAGCGAGCGGTGTCCTTGGTCAGATAGTCATCCAAGAACTTAGCCTTCGCTGCTTTATTTTGAGCAGCTGTGCCAAGTGCGGTCTTTCCATCAGCAAGTAACGAAAGAGCGTGTACAGGGACTGGGCCTGGAGCGTACTGATCCCAATCCGCAAACGCCTGGTCGTAAACAAGAGTAAGGGTCATGTTGTTATCGCTGAGGACTGTTGACTTTATGCGCTTGGTGTAAGTGCCACCATAGCCAAGAGAGTCAAATGCAGTAACTCCAGCAGAAGGATCGCCTAATCCGGCGTCAATTGACCACTTCTCACTTGAAACTACGTGTGTGAGTAGTAAGTCAACGGCATCAATTGGGGTTCCATCATTCCAAGTTTGGTTTGGCTTGACTGTGTAACTAACTCGGAATCCTGTTGAGTCTTTCTTGGATTTCCAAGTACCAAACTT